>JARYGW010000117.1:0-14622 GCA_033792295.1 Allobosea sp. | reverse complement strand
CTCGGCCTTGTCGGCGACGCCTTCTCGGAAGCGAGCGTCATCGACAAGCTCAAGGGCAACCAGGCGATCGGCCATGTCCGCTATTCGACGACGGGCGAGACGATCCTGCGCAACGTGCAGCCGCTCTTTGCGGAGTTGCATGGCGGCGGC
This sequence comes from Allobosea sp., assembly GCA_033792295.1. Classification (GTDB taxonomy): domain Bacteria; phylum Pseudomonadota; class Alphaproteobacteria; order Rhizobiales; family Beijerinckiaceae; genus Allobosea. The sequence continues at coordinate 14,472 of JARYGW010000117.1, read as the reverse complement.
TTCGCCCTGGCGCATAACGGCAACCTCACCAACGGGCTGACGCTGCGGCGCGAACTTGTCCGCGACGGCGCGATCTACCAGTCGACCTCCGACACCGAAGTCCTGCTCCATCTCGTGGCGCGCAGCCGCAAGCAGCAGTTCGTCGAGCGCTTCATCGAGGCGATCCGCCAGATCGAGGGCGCCTATGCCTTCGTCGGCATGACCAACAAGAAGCTGATCGGCGCGCGCGACCCGCTCGGCATCCGCCCGCTGGTGCTGGGCGAGCTCGACGGTGCACCCATCCTGGCCTCCGAGACCTGCGCGCTCGACATCATCGGCGCCAAGTTCGTCCGCGAGATCGAGAACGGCGAGGTCGTGATCATCTCCGACAGCGGCATCGAGAGCCACAAGCCCTTCCCGCCGGCGGCGGAGCGACCCTGCATCTTCGAGTACATCTATTTCGCCCGGCCCGATTCGATCGTGAAGGGGCGCAGCATCTATGAGCGCCGCAAGGCGATGGGCGCCGTGCTGGCGCAGGAATCCCCCGCCAATGCCGACGTCGTCGTGCCGGTGCCGGATTCCGGCGTGCCGGCGGCGCTCGGCTATGCGCAGGCGAGCGGCATCCCCTTCGAGCTCGGCATCATCCGCAATCACTATGTCGGGCGCACCTTCATCGAGCCGACGCAGAAGGTCCGCGAGCTCGGCGTCAAGCTGAAGCATTCGGCCAACCGCTCGGTGGTCGAGGGCAAGAGCATCGTGCTGGTCGACGATTCGATCGTGCGCGGCACGACCTCCTTCAAGATCGTGAAGATGATGCGCGAGGCCGGCGCCCGCGAGGTGCATTTCCGCATCTCCTCGCCGCCGATCACCCATCCCGACTATTACGGCATCGATACGCCCGACCGCGAGAAGCTGCTCGCAGCGACCCATTCGCTCGAGGAGATGCGCCAGTTCGTCGGCGCCGATTCGCTCGCCTTCATCTCGGTCGACGGGCTCTACCGGGCCATGGGCCATGAGCGTCGCGACCCGTTAAGGCCGCAATTCACCGATCACTGCTTCACCGGCGACTATCCGACCTCGCTGACCGACGTGATCGGCGAAAGCGCCAAGCAGCAGATCTCCTTGCTGGCCGAAGCCGGCTGAACCGGCGGCCGCTCCATGACTCAAGCACTTCGGGGGCGTATCGCGCTCGTCACCGGCGCCTCGCGGGGCATCGGCCGTGCCGCTGCCCTCGCCTTCGCCGAAGCCGGCGCCCATATCGTGGCGCTCGCGCGCACGACGGGAGCGCTCGAAGAGCTGGACGACGAGATCCGCGCCATCGGCGGCAGCGCGACTTTGGTGCCGCTCGACCTCTCGGATGCCGGTGGGCTGGAAAAGCTCGGCCCCGCACTGATCGAGCGCTGGGGCAAGCTCGACATCCTGCTCGCCAATGCCGGCGTGCTCGGCCCGCTGACACCGCTCGGCCACGCCACCGAGAAGGAATGGGCGAAGACGCTCGATATCAACGTCACCGCCAACTGGCGCCTGATCAAGTCGCTCGACCCGGCGCTGCGCGCTTCCGATGCCGGGCGCGTCATCCTGATGTCCTCGGGCGCGGCTCATAAATGCACCGCCTATTGGGGCCCGTATTCGATCTCCAAGGCCGCCGTGGAGGCGCTGGGCCGAACCTATGCGGCGGAGACCGCGACGACGCCGGTCAAGGTCATGCTGGTCAATCCGGGGCCGCTGCGCACCAAGATGCGTGCCGAGGCGATGCCGGGCGAGGACCCGATGACGCTGAGGACGCCGGAAGATCTGGCGCCACATCTGGTCAGGCTCGCCTCGCCGGACTGGGCCGAGAGCGGCAAGATCTTCGACTTCCCGCAGGGCAAGGTTCTGAGCCCGCAGATACCGGCCTGAGGCTCAAACCAGGGACGCGCGCACCAACGTGACAAGTTCGGGGATGGTGAGGTTCGGCAAGACGGCCATCTCCTCCAAGCTGAACCAATGAATCTCGTCATGCTCATCGACGAGATTGACGGCGGCGCCGCCTTCCCAGGCTCTTACAACGTAGATGTGGTGCAGGGCTGCGCCATTGCGCTCCGGGAAGCGCTCAGTTTCGGACAGCACCAGCTCGTAATGCGTCGGTGTGAGCCCGATCTCTTCCCGACATTCCCGGATAAGAGCCTGGTCGAGCGTCTCCCCTGGTTCGACGCGTCCGCCGATCGCATCCCAGTATCCCGGCCAAGCCCGTTTCCAACGAGCCCGCAAGCCGAGCAGCACCTTTTGATGCCGGTCCACGAAGAGCGCGCTGACGGTTTCAAGCATGCGCGCGCCCTCAGCCTTTTCAACCGTCACTCGGCCCTGAGCCAGCGCAACAGCCCGACCTGATCGCCACTCTCGACCCCTGCGGCCACGCGCCGCCCGACGGCCGCACCGAACTTGTAGCCATGGCCCGAGCAGGCGGAAACGGCGGTCACCCGGCCGATCTGCTTCGAGAAGAACCTGTGGTCTGCGGTGAAGGTGTAGGCGCAGGTCACGACACGATCGACGCGATATTCGGGGATACGCGCGAAGGGCGGCGAGAAGTAATCGCGGATCTGTTCCCCCTCGCCTGAACGCGGCTCGCGCGCCTCGTCCGGCCGGTGCGGGCGCTTGTGGATGCCGGCCCCGAACTTCAAGCCGGTTCCGTCGACCGGCGGCAGGACATAGCCGTCGATCGTGCCACCGACATCGACGATGACCGGCGCCGCCTGCCAGATCTCCTTCAGATCCTCCGGCGGATCGAGATAGACGACAGCGGTGCGATAGGTCGCCAGCGCCTCGGCAAGTTCGGGAAGCAGCTTCAGCACCCAGGCCCCGGCGCTAACGACGATACGGTCGAAACTCTTCTGCTCGCCATCGGCCAGAACGAGCCTGCCGGCGTCTGCGTCGATGGCCGCAATAGCCGCCCCCTCGCGGATGACGACACCGCGCTCGCGCAGCAGTCGCACGAGATCGACGGCGATGCGGGCCGGAAACAGCGCCCCGCCCTCGTGGTTGAGATAAGCGTAGCGGATCGCTTTCGCGTCGAGGAAGGGATAGCGCCGGGCGGCCTCGGCCGCCTCGTAGAGCTCGTAAGGCGAGCCGGCGCGGTCGAGCCCTTTCAGATAGGCGTCGCCCTCGTCATCCGGCGACTGCGAAACACCCAGCGTCCCGCAAGGCGTATAGTGCCGCGTGCCCAGATCGGCCCAGAGCTCGTCCCAAGCCTCGAACGCTTCACTGATGGTGCGGGCATAACCATCGGCGCCGGCATAGGCGCGTCGGATGATGCGGTGCTGGTCGCCGGAGGCGGCGTAGGGATTGGGAATTCGCGGAGCCTGCTCGAACAGGGTGACCTCGTGCCCGCGCTTGTTCAGCGACCAAGCCGTGGAAAGCCCGGCGATTCCGGCGCCGACGACCGCGATCTTCATGCCCCTTGCCTCATCAACCCTTGCGTTCCTTGTCGTAGGGGTTGTGACCGCCGCGCCGGTGCAGCCGGATCGGCGTCCCCGGCAGGTCGAAGCCCTCCCGCAGATTGTTCACCAGATAGCGGACATAGGACACCGGCAGATGCTCGAGCTGGTTGCCGAACAGCGCGAAGGTCGGCGGGCGCGCCTTGGCCTGCGTCATGTAGCGGATCTTGATGCGCCGGCCGGCCACGGCCGGCGGCGGATGAGCCGAGAGCACGCCTTCGAGCCAGCGATTGATCCGCGCCGTCGAGACACGGCGATTCCAGACCTCGTAGGCCTGGAACACCGCCTGCATCAGCCGGTCGATGCCCTCGCCGGCCAGCCCCGAGAGCGGTACGATCGGCACGCCGCGTACCTGCGCCAGCAGGTGGTTGGCCTTTTCCTTGAGTTCGGCGAGCAGACCCTGCTTGTCGGCGACGAGGTCCCATTTGTTGAGGCCGATCACGACGGCCCTCCCCTCGCGCTCGGTCAGGTCGACCAGCGTCAGATCCTGCTTCTCGAAGGGGATGGTCGCGTCGAGCAACACGACCACGACCTCGGCAAAGCGGATGGCGCGCAGCGAATCCGCGACCGAGAGCTTCTCCAGCTTCTCCTCGATGCGGGCGCGCTTGCGCATGCCGGCGGTGTCGAAGAGCTTGACCTTGTGGCCGCGCCATTCCCAGTCCACCGAGATGGTATCGCGCGTGATGCCGGCCTCGGGGCCGGTCAGCATCCGCTCCTCGCCGATCATGCGATTGACCAGGGTCGACTTGCCGGCATTGGGACGGCCGATGATGGTGACGCGCAGCGGCCGGTTCGGGTCGAAATCCTCCTCGGCTCCTTCATCCGGGACGTTCTCCGAGGCTGCCTCGCTCTCCTCCTCATCTTCATCGGGTTCGTCGTCGATGAAGGGAGCGAGCGCTTCGAGCAGATCCGAGGTGCCCTCGCCGTGCTCGGCCGAGAACGGGACGGGGTCGCCGAGGCCGAGCGAATAGGCGTCGATGATACCGTCAGCGCCCTTCTTCCCCTCCGCCTTGTTGGCGAGGAGGATCACCGGCTTGCCGGAGCGGCGCACCAGCTCGGCGAAAGGCTGGTCCATCGGCGTCAGGCCCAGCCGCGCATCGATCATGAAGACCACGACGTCGGCCTGGGCGATCGCCGTCTCGGTCTGGGCGCGCATGCGGCCGGCGAGCGAATCCTTGTCCGCTTCCTCGAGGCCGGCCGTGTCGATGACCTTGAAGCGCAGATGGCCGAGCGTGGCGTCGCCTTCGCGGCGGTCACGGGTTACGCCCGGCCGGTCGTCGACCAGCGCGAGCTTCTTGCCGACCAGCCGGTTGAACAGCGTCGACTTGCCGACATTGGGCCGGCCGATGAGGGCGACGATGGCTGTCATTTCGGTCCATCACTTCCGTCGGCCGAGGAAGCGCCGACCGGAAACGCAATCAGATCAGTTCTGCACCGTCACCGGTCCACCGCGGACCAGCGCGAGGTAGAGGTCGGCCCGCTGGCGCTCGGCCTGCGGCGTCGCCGGATCGGTGACGATGGCATCGAACCAGCGCCCGGCATCTTCGAAGAGATTGTTCTTCAAGGCCGAAACGCCGAGGAATTCGCGGGCCGAATGACGCCAGACGCCGGTAGGTGTCGCCAAGGGCTCCAGCGCCTGCTTGATCTCGGCATAAGGCACGAGATCGACGCGCAGGATGCCGGCACGCAGCCTGGCGAGATCACGATAGGTCTGCGCGAGCGAAGCATCGTTGGCGAGCGCATCGAAGGCCGTCGCACCAGCGGCGGGATCCCCCTTGGCGGTCTCGGCGGCGAGGCGGAAACGGGCGATCTCGCGATAGCCGGCCGGTGCGTTGGCGGCGAGTTCCTTGAGAATCGACTCGGCTCCCGCGCTGTCGCCGTCGCGCGAGGATTTCAGCGCGGCCTCGAGGCGCGCGCCGACGGCGGCGGCAGCCTGGTTTCGCTGGTGCTGCCAGAACTGCCATCCCGCCACGCCAATGACGGCGAGCACGGCCAGCGCCGTGAGGACCCAGCCATATTTCTTCCAGAGCTCAGCCGCCTTGTCCCGGCGGACTTCCTCATCGATCTCGCGAAAAATATCGGCCATTTGACTGTCAAAATCCCTGTTGGGAGCCGGGTAGCATTTTCATGCGGGGAATGCGAGCCGGTTCAGCGTCCGCAATGTCGCAGATCGACGCATCGGCGTGGACGGCGCCGCGGACGGCATGGCAGAACACGGCACGGGGCTTGCCTCTTTTTCGCCAGAAGGCGACGGGCCGCCCGAGGAGATCATCATGAAGCAGACCATGACCGGACGTTACGGGCTTGCCGCCCTCGCCCTTGCCGCCTTTGCGGGCCTGGCGTCACCTGCCGCGGCGGAGCCGATCAAGGTCAAGGTCTTCGTCGCGGCGATGTTCGAGATCGGCGAGAACACCGGCGACCGCGCCGGCGAGTTCCGGCACTGGTACGAACGCTACTGGACGAAAAGCCAGCCGCATGCGGTCAAAGGCGCGCTGAAGCCGGTCTATTGCAACGATGACGGCGTCTGCGGAGCGGTGCTCGGCATGGGCAAGGTCAATTCCTCCTCCTCGATGCAGGCGATCCTGCTCGACCCGGCCTATGACTTCTCGCAGACCTATTTCATCCTGAGCGGCGTCGCCGGCACGCCGCCCTCGCGCGGCACCATCGGCGACGTCTCCTGGGGTAGCTGGCTCGTCGACTACGATCTCGGCCATCGCTGGGCGCCGGAGGAGGGCAAGCCCGGCGAGCCGGTCTTCATGCCGCGCAAGGGCTATGAGAGCTATCGCGTCTTCCAGCTCAACCCGGCGCTGGTCGGCTGGGCCGTCAAGCTGAGCCAGGGCACCAACCTGCAGGATTCCGATGCAGCGCGGCAATACCGCATGCGCTACCCGGAGAAGCGGGCGCAAGCGGCGCCGGCCGTCACGACCGGCACGCATATGACCGGCGACACCTTCTTCCACGGCCCCGGCCTCTCGAAGGAAGCACAATACATCGCGAAGCTCTATGGCGCCGACGACTACGTCATCACCGAAATGGAGGCCGCAGCGATCACGCTGGTGATCAAACGCCAGTTCGGGACCGACCGCATCATGAGCCTGCGCGGCGCGGTCAATTTCGACCAGGGCAACCCAAACGAGACGACCCTGCAGCATCTCGACCCGGCACCGGGCCAGACCGCCGGCGGCTTCGCCGAGACCGTCAGCAATATCGAGGCGGCGGGCTCGCGCGTGGTCGATCACATCGTGACCGACTGGCCGGAATGGCAGAAGGGCGTGCCGCCGCTGCCGGCCAAGTAACCTGCTGCGGCGAGACCGCGGCGTCAGCCTGCCCTGAACAGCAGGCTGCCGTCGCCATAGCTGTAGAAGCGATATTGCTCAGCGATCGCATGGGCATAGGCCCGTTTCATCACATCGAGTCCGCAGAAGGCGGAGACGAGCATGAACAGCGTCGACCGCGGCAGGTGGAAATTGGTCATGAGCACGTCGACGGCGCGGAAGCGATAGCCCGGCGTGATGAAGATCGCCGTGTCGCCCGAAAAGGGCCGAACGGTCCCGTGCGCGTCGGTCGCGCTTTCCAGAAGCCGCAGCGAGGTCGTGCCGGCGGCGACGATGCGCCCGCCCCTCGCCTTCACGGAGTTGAGCGCGTCAGCGGTCTCGGCCGAGACGGTGCCCCATTCGGTGTGCATGCGGTGCTCGGCGGTGTCGTCCGCCTTGACCGGCAGGAAGGTGCCGGCGCCGACATGCAGCGTGACGAAATGGCGCGAGACGCCACGCGCCTCCAGCGCCGCGAACAGCTCCGGCGTGAAGTGCAGCCCCGCCGTCGGCGCCGCGACGGCGCCTTCGTGGCGGGCATAGGACGTCTGGTAATCGGTCGCGTCGGCACCATCGGCGGGACGCTTGCCGGCGATGTAGGGAGGCAGCGGCAGTTCGCCGAGCCGCGCGATCGCCTCGTCGAGATAGGCGCTGGTCAGGCTAAAGCGCAATTCGACCTCGCCACCCTCGCCCTTGCCGACGACCTCAGCCTGCAGGCGGCCGAGCTCACAGGCGTTGCTGGCGCCCTCGGAGTCGAAGACGACCGTCTCGCCCAGCGCGAGCTTCTTCGCCGGACGGGCAAAGGCGCGCCAGCGGTCCTCGCTCTCGCGCTTGTGCAGCATGATCTCGATCCGGGCCGAATCCTCGCCGCGATAGCGCCGGCCGCGCAGGCGCGAGGGAATGACGCGCGTGTCGTTGAGGACGAGCGCGTCGCCCGGCTGCAGCAGTGCAGGCAGGTCGCGGATTCCCATATCCGCGAAAGGCTCGGGCGCATCCGGACGCACGACGAGCAGCCGCGCCGCATCGCGCGGGCTCGCCGGCCTCAGCGCGATCCGGTCCTCGGGCAGGTCGAAATCGAAGAGGCCGACATCCATCGGTCCACATCTCTTTTCAAACGCAAAGAGCCCTCATTCCGGGCTTGGAGCGCGGCTGGCGCCGCATCTCCCGGAACGAGGGCTCGAGTTGAGCGAAGCCCTCAGGCCGCGTCGGCCATCACCTTCATCGAGACGATGGAGTCGGGATCGCGCACCGGCTCGCCGCGCTTGATCTTGTCGACATTCTCCATGCCTTCGACGACCTCGCCCCAGACGGTGTACTGCTTGTCGAGGAAGCGGGCATCGTCGAAGACGATGAAGAACTGGCTGTTGGCCGAGTTCGGGTTCTGGGCGCGAGCCATCGAGCAGATGCCGCGGACATGCGGCTCGGCGTTGAACTCCTGCTTCAGGTCCGGGTAGCTCGAGCCGCCGGTGCCGGTGCCGTGCGGGCAGCCGACCTGAGCCATGAAGCCGTCGATGACGCGGTGGAAGACGATGCCGTCATAGAAGCCCTCGCGCGCAAGCAGCTTGATGCGCTCGACGTGGCCGGGGGCGAGATCGGGGCGCAGCTTGATGACCACGCGGCCCTTGGTCGTCTCCATGACGATGGTGTTTTCCGGATCGAGCGACATCAGCTCTGCCTTTCGTTGAGCGGCACATGGCCGTGGAAGCGTATGGTGAAGGGTCGTCCCGCGATACTCGCTCCGAGGCCCTTCGACAACCTCATCGGCGTGCAGTCCCGCACGGCGGCAATGGCAGAATCGCTGAAGCGCTTCTGGAAGGCCTCGTCCCCGCGCCGGGTTTCCCAGGTGATGCGCGGCTGGCCGAAGAGCGTGCCGTCGCGGCGCAGGCTGAAGCGGAGCGAGACCATCGCGCCGGTCAGGTCGCCGGGCAACGGCGGCGGCCGCCAGCAGCGGCGCAGGGCGGGCCCGATCTCGACGAGCTTGTCGACGCTTTCGCCCTGCTCGCTCGGCGTCTCCGGCGAGACGTCGCCGATCAGCCCGATCTCGCCGGCGCCGCCCCTGAGGCGGGACGGGCCGACCCGGCGCTGGTCGATGCCAGGAATATCGTTGCCGCTGAACGGCCCGCCGACACCCGGCACATAACGCTGGCCGCTCTGTGGCGGCAGGATCGGGTTCTGGGAGCCGGACGGCGGGGGCAGAACCGGATTCTGCGAGCCCGAGGGCGGTGGGCGACCGAGATCGAGCGTCTCCTGCGCGGTGGCCGGCACGAGCGCCGCACCGAGCAGGAAAGCCGTCAGGACGAGACCGCGCATGGGTTCACTCCTTTGCACCGGCTCGCCCTGTCGGTGGGTGCAAGTCACGCTTTGCAAGTCACGCCTTACTTGGCGTCCGACTGCATCCGCATGGAAACGATCTTGTCGGGGTTCGTCACCTGCCCGTTGCTGGCGCTGGAACCCTTCTTGATCTTGCGCACGGCGTCCATGCCGGAGACGACCTCGCCGAACAGCGTGTAGCTGCCAGTGAGCGAGCCGCAACCTTCATAGCAGATGAAGAACTGCGAGTTCGCCGAATTCGGCGACTGCGAGCGCGCCATGCCGACGGAACCGACCTTGAAGGGCGTCTGGCTGAACTCGGCCGGGATGTTCGGCAGGTCCGAGCCGCCGGTGCCGGTGCCGGTGGGATCCCCGGTCTGCGCCATGAATCCGTCGATGACGCGGTGGAAGACGATGCCGTCATAGAAGCCGCGCTTCACCAGCGTCTTGATCTGCGCAACATGCTTCGGTGCGAGATCGGGCCGCAGGCGGATCGTCACCGGGCCGTCCTTGGTGGTCAGCACCACGGTGTTGTCCGGATCGGCCTTCTGGGCCGGCGCGGCGGTCTGAGCCTGGGCCAAACCCAGCGAAGCGAGAAGGGCAAAAGCGGCGAGCGAGCTGCGCAGCATGAAGATCTCCATGGCCGCATGGGGAAAGCGGCGACCGTTCGGTCAGTAGCGACATCCTTTGACCGGAACAAGGCATGGTGCGGTGCCGTTTCCCATCTTGTTGCACTGCACAAGTGCAATCGAGAATGGATTTGCAAAAAGTTGAGGCTCGACATGCCTAAACTGATGACAACTCCGTCACAATCGGCTAATCCTTCTCGCGCTGGGCACGCTTTGTTAGGCAAGGCGCCGCGGACCAGGTCTCGGGAGGAACGAACGCCCGCACGTATACAAGGCGCACGCGCATAGACGTATGCCGATACTGCGGAAAAAAGCGGACTAACGAAGGCAGGGCATTGGCCTTGCCTTTTTCTTTGGCCGCTTCCCTTGAGATGTCACGTTGAGGACGCCGCAGCCCGGATCGATATGGCGACTGCGAACGATCGGCACCGCCCCCTCCTGCAGCGCAAGCCGTATGCCTTTACCGCCTGAAGCATCGTTGTGGAAGGCACGGAGGCACGGAAACATCGGCCTCTGCGCCAGAGTTTAGAGTCTAAAGCGTACTGCCCGTTGCTGGAGGTCTCCAGATCCTCTCACGATCGGCCTCCGCCAACAGATCGAAGGTCACCACGATCCCGGTTCGGACGGGCCGCCGCAGAGCGTCACTGCCTTCCGAATTGATCCGCAATGAGCCTTGGTCCTGGAGCGCCTGAAGCCGCGCGCGCGAAACCGCCAGTTCGGACGCCAGCAGACGATCGAGGCGCATGCTGACGGGAAGCGATACCGCCAGCTCTATCTGCAGTGTCGACCAACCGGCCGCCTCGGATACGACGTCTTTTGCGATGTCGCACTCCGGAAACTCGTCGATGCGTTGCGAGTTGCGCCTCAACGCGTCGAGGTTGAACGCCTCTGCCCGGGTCCATTCCGGATCGTTGGACTGAAGCGCCTCCAGAACCGAAGGATCGATATCGCGAACATTGCGTCGCTCGAAGAGCGAGCGGTTCCAGGTCTTTTCGCAATCCACGCATCTGTAGATGAGCCAGGCGTCGAGCTTGCGGCCATTGGCGTTGAGCCGGATCTTCCCACTGGATCGGAAGGCTTTCAGCCCGCCACAACCGCTACAGGCAATCCAGGGCTGGGGGGCGGTTCTGGGTGTGATGGTCCAACGGACCCGAAGTGCTCCGCACATGGTTGTCTTGGTCTTCCGTTCGGAAGTTCACCAAGATGGCGCGTGAGAAACCCTTGTCGGGCACGGTATGGCGGTGTCGCGGTGGTCGAAGAGCAGAGACAGCGGAAGCTGTGCTGACGCATTTGAACAATGCCAAACCGGTCTCTTGCCACCACCCGATGAACGCATTCATACGCCGACAGCGTGTTGCTATCAGACTGTACGGGTGAACTGGATTGAGACCGGACTTACTTGGGCAAAGTCTACCTCGAGGCGCCAAAGCTCTTCGATGGCAGCGATAACAGATGATCGGCACCAACGGGAGCCTCGCGCGCACGCTGAAAAGAAGAAGCGCAGCGTGAGATAATTCTGCAACGTCGCCGATGACGGTGGCGGATCTGAAAGCGTACTTCAGCTCGAGGGACCGTCTCAGAAGTCGTATGTCGACCAGAGATACCAGACGAAGACGAAGATGACGGCGGCGATGACCGAGGTGATCGCCGCCTTCTTGAGCAGACCGGGCAGGACCGGCGCGCCGGGCTCGGTGCCATCGATCACATCCCCGCTCTCCTGCTGGCTGCGGATGCCGAAAGGCAGCACCGCGAAGAGCGTGATCCACCAGATGATGAAATAGACAGCGAGTGCGCTGGCGATGTTCATGGCGCGGCCCCCGCCAATGCGATGCAGGAGAAGGCGACCCGCGCCTCGCTCGGCACGCCGAAGCGGGCCGTGTGGCGCGCCGGCAGGCCTCCCGGGAAATGTTTCACATATTCGGCGTTGCAGGCGGCATAGTCAGCGGGATCGGTGATCAGCATCGTCATCTGCACGACGCGGTCGAGCGAGCTGCCGGCCTCGGCCAGGATCTCGGCGATGCGGCCGAGCGCGTTGCGCACCTCTTCGGCCGGCGTCGCACCGCGATGGATACCGCGCCGCGGATCATGTGGCGCGGAATGGCCCGAAACGAAGACCAGGCCGCCGGCGACGGTCGCGGCACTGAAGGGGCGTGGCGAGCCGGGCTCCGGCTGGCCGAGGAAAACGATCTCGGACATCAGCTCAGGCCTGCTCCAGCTCGACCAGCGTGCCGAGGAAATCCTTGGGGTGCAGGAACAGCACCGGCTTGCCATGGGCGCCGATGCGCGGCTCGCCCGAGCCGAGCACGCGGGCGCCCTGCTCTTTCAGCCGATCGCGGGCGGCCAGGATGTCGTCGACCTCGTAGCAGATGTGGTGAATGCCGCCGTCCGGATTGCGCTCGAGAAATTTTCCGATCGGGGAATCGGCTCCGAGCGGCTCCAGCAATTCGATCTTGGTGTTGGGCAGTTCGACGAAGACGACGGTGACGCCGTGATCCGGCTCGGGCTGCGGCTGCGAGACCCGCGCGCCGAGCGTGTCGCGATAGAGCGCCGTCGAGGCCGCGAGATCCTTCACGGCGATGGCGACATGGTTGAGGCGTCCGATCATCTTCGTCTTCTCCGGCGCGAGGCCAAGCAGCCCGGCCCTTTTTAAACCTCGATCACCAGCGCATGCACCAGCGGCTTCTTGCCCCACTCCTCGTTGACCGCGCTGCGCACGCCACGCTCCAGCGCGTTGCGCAAGGCCTCCGGATCGCGACGACGAGCCTTGGGAATGCCGTCGAGCAATTCGGCGACGGTGTCGGCGACGTATTCGTCGAAATCCGTGCCGTCCTGCGTGCGCGGCGGCAGGCCGAGGATCGCGATCTCCGGCTCGCCAGCGATGCCGCCCTTCTCGTCGACGGCGACCGCGACCGAAACCATGCCGGCGAAGGAGAGCCGCCGACGTTCCTGGATCGTCTTCTCCAGCGCGTTCACCAGCAGGCTGCCATCCTGATAGAGCCGGCCATGCGGCGCCTCGTCGATCTTGCTCGCGCCCGCGGTCGAGATCGCGACGACGTCGCCATTGCCGGCACGCAGCACATGCTTGACGCCGAGGCTGCGGGCAAAGCTCTCGTGCTCGGCCAGATGCAGATCCTCGCCATGGGCTGGGATGGCGATCTGCGGCTTCAGCCAGCCATAGAGCCGGGCCAGCTCTTCGCGGCGCGGATGACCGGAGACGTGCACGAGATGGGTGCGGTCGGTGATGATCTCGATATTGTCGCGGGCGAGCGCGTTCAGGATGTTGCCGACCGACTTCTCGTTGCCGGGAATGGTGCGCGAGGAAAAGATCACGCGGTCGCCGGGCGAGAGCGCGATCTCGGGATGATCGTCGGCGGCAATGCGCGAGAGCGCGGCACGCGGCTCGCCCTGGCTGCCGGTCAGCAGCGCCACGACCTTGTCACGCGGCAGGTAGCCATAGGCATCGACCGGGCGGAAGGCCGGGATACCGTCGAGATAGCCGCACTCACGCGCGACATCGATGACGCGCTCCATGGCGCGGCCAACGACCACGACATCGCGCTCATTGGCCATGGCGGCCTCGGCGACGGCGCGCAGGCGGGCGACATTCGAGGCGAAGGTGGTGACCGCAACGCGGCCCGGCGCCGTCTGGACCAGCTCGCTCAGCTTGGCCGCGACATCGGCCTCGCTCGGGCTGATGCCCTCGCGCATCACGTTGGTCGAGTCGCAGATCAGGGCGAGCACGCCCTCCTCGCCGAGCTCGCGCAGGCGCTTCTCGTCGGTCGGCAGGCCGACGCGCGGGGTCGGATCGATCTTCCAGTCGCCAGTATGGACGAGGAGGCCTGCCGGCGTGCGGATGGCCAGCGCATTCGACTCGGGGATGGAGTGCGCCACCGGCACGAATTCGATGTCGAAGGGACCGAGCGTGATGCGTCCGCCCTGCGGCACGACATTGATCTCGACCTTGGGAGCGCCGGGCTCCGACAGGCGGCGCGTGCCGAGCAGGCCGGCGGCGAAGCGCGTGCAGTAGACCGGCGCGCGCAGGCTCGGCCAGAGCGCGGCGAGCGCGCCGATATGGTCTTCATGAGCGTGGGTGATGACGATGCCGATGAGGTTCGCCCGCTCTTCGATGATATAGCGCAGATCCGGCAGGACGATATCGACGCCCGGCGCCTCCGGCCCGGCGAAGGACAGGCCGCAGTCGACCAGGATCCATTTTCGCCGCCCCTCGGGACCGAAGCCGTAGAGAGCGGCGTTCATGCCGATCTCGCCGAGGCCGCCGAAGGGAACGAAAACGAGTTGGTCGCTGGAACGGGTCACTGGCAATCCTGATGTGAGCAATGGCTTGAGCGCGCGCCGCGTGATGGCCATGAGCCCTAGCACGCCAGAAGGGTGGCCTCCAGATCACGGAGGCCGACAAACCTAGCCCGGCGCGCCGAAGAACAGATCGCCCGCGTCGATGAGGCGCCGGCCGATCCCGGTTTCGAGCTCGAGGCGCCCGGTCGGATCGAGCCCTGCGAAACGGCCTTGCAGCGGCCCTTCGAGCAGGCGGATCGTAATGGTCTCGCCGAGGAAGGCCGCGCGCTCGAGCCAGGCGGCGCGGGTCGGACCGAAACCACCGGGCTCGGACCAGATGGCGAAACGCTTCGCCCAGGCGTCGCTGAGGGCGACCAGCAGCGCCTCGACGCTCGCCTCCGGTGCGGCCGCCCTGAGGTAGGTCGCGGGATAAGGCGTGTCGGAGGGGCAGGAAGCAATGTTGACGCCGCAGCCGAG
>JARYGW010000116.1:0-14677 GCA_033792295.1 Allobosea sp. | reverse complement strand
GCCAGAGGGCTGTCGGGTCGAAGACGTCGTGGTTGAGCAGGATCGGGACGAAGACGAGTCCGTTCTTGAGCCAGTGATGTGGCCGCATCGCCCTGATCATTGCGGTCACGGACATGTCGGGGCTCCCCAGCGCTCCTGCGGCGTCCACCGGCGCCTCGCGACATGAGGAAACGGCGGCCGGTCGTCCCGGCGCGGGGGTTGTGGGGGAAAAACCCCTAAGCGGGCGTGCACGAGCTGCCAAAACGGGCAGCGAATTCAACGCCATGCTTAACGGGCGGCTTCCGCAGTCGCGGAAACCGCCATGGAACCGAGATGGGGCCTGTGTTCTTCGGGCCCCGGCCTGGTTCACACCTTCGCGGCGCTCGCGGCGGCGTCGATATTCGCGACGAGTTCGGCGTCGAGGCCGAGCGATCCGGCGAGGCCGGCCAGGAAATCCTTCTCGGCGGCGGTATCGGGATTGATGGCAAGGCGCGCTGCCGCATAGATCTGCGTGGCGAGTTCCGGTGTTTCGGCAGCTTCGGCGAGCTGATCGATCGAGGCGGGCTTCGCCATCTCCTTCGTGAGCCAGTCATGCGCCTCGGCGTCGAGGCCGGCTTCCTTGAGCCCGCCGAGGATGGCATTGCGTTCCTCGGCGTCGATCTGGCCGTCGGCCGCTGCCGCTGCGATCATGGCGCGAATGAAGGTGAGGGCGGTGGTTTCCGTAGCCGCCTGCGGCTCGAAGCCCGTTCCAGCCGGCGCGGGCAGGATCTGCTGCTGGTTGCCGTCGAGCAATGGCTTGCCGGCCTGATAATTCTGATAGGCCTTGTAAGCGAGGCCGCCGATCAGGGCGAGGCCGCCGAGCCTGGCCGCCGAAGCGGCGACGGAGCGGCCCGTGCTCGAACCGAAGACGAGTGCGCCGAGGCCACCGAGAACGGCGGTCGCCAAGGCCGGATTGGCGCTGAGGGCGCCCTTCGCCTGGGCCAGCAGATCGCCCGCCGTCTGTCCGCCGGCCACGCGC
Source organism: Allobosea sp. (assembly GCA_033792295.1). GTDB lineage: Bacteria > Pseudomonadota > Alphaproteobacteria > Rhizobiales > Beijerinckiaceae > Allobosea. The sequence goes on along the minus strand of JARYGW010000116.1, from coordinate 13,680 downwards.
CCGAGCGCGTCTGAGGCGCCTTGCTGCACACCCGTCTGGCGGGCGGCGTCGCCGAGACCTTGCGTGGCCTGGGTCAGAATCTGGCCGGCGAGGCCACCAAGCCCTCCCGAACGCTGGACCTGCTCGGCCAGACCGCCGAGCACGCCGCCGAGGCCACCCTGCTGCCCCGCCTGCCCAGCGGCCTGGCTGCCAGCATTGACCAGGGCATCGAGCAGCGATTTGGCGTTGAACATGTCGGTTCTCCTCAAGGGTGCCGGCCGCTGACCGGCATGATCCCGGGCGGATCAGCCACGCAAGGACGGCGCGATGAGGGCGCAGTTTGCACAGCTGCCGAAGGATGTCATCGGCAACGACGGGCCTGCGACACTCGCGCCGTGAATGGGCCGCGGCGAGGAGGGGCCGTCCCGCTCGCGCCGAGGGAATCTGATGGGTTGGGTGGTGCCTCGATCATCGCGCGTCCTATCGGACGCGGTAACGATGATCCGATGCTCTAGGGAGCGAGCTTGCGCATCAGTAGCGGGGCACCCACGGCGGGGTCCTTGCGCCACTGGCCGTTCTCGAAGACGAGTTCGACGCTGTGGCCGCGGCGAGCGATCAGTGACAGGCGCCCGCCGGCATAGCGCCATCCGACAGGATCGAATATCGTGAGGCCGGTGTCCTGGCACTGGCCTTCGAACGTTGCCTGCGCGCCATCCTGCCCGGCTGTCGGAGAAGACAGGAGCAGGCGGCAGGCCTCGCGATTCTGCTGGCGCATCAATTGGTAGCGACCGGGCAGTTCGCCGGGGGCCGGCGCCCGCGCCGGATCGACGACGGTCGGCCGCTGCGCCGCTTCCATGGCAGGATTCCGTGAAGGCCGGGCTGCGGCGCGCGGATGGTCCTTGGTGGCCAGGCGGTAGGCCTTGCCGTCACTGCCCTTGCCGTCGAGCTCGGCTTCGGCAGCTCCCTTCTGGAAGCCGATGAGGACCTTTCCGGCTGCATCGACCAGCTGGGGCTGGCCGCCGGCGGAAAGCGTCCACGCCGTCGCCGTCTCGAGGATGGGCAGAGCGCGCCGGCAAGTGGCCGGGAAGCGCAATTGTCGCAGATTGCCGTTTGCCTCGGCTCCGAGCGTGATCGTGCAGCTACGCGCCGCGCCGGCAAGGTCGAGGTCCCAGGCGCCAAGCCAGCGCCTGATCGCCTCGGGAGCCTTGTCGGAGCCACGTGGGAGGGGGATCGTCTGGGCGGCCGCCGGCAGGCCGCCGGCGGCGAGAAAGAGGAGCGGCAGAAGCTGCCGAATCAGGCCTTTTTCCATGGCGTCTCCGACACGGGCGTCAGCGGTCCCTTGCCATCGAACCATGAAACTAGATTGTCGACCAGAAGCTGGCCCATCGCCTCGCGCGTATGAACGGAAGCCGAGCCGACATGCGGCAGTAGCACGGTATGCTCGATCGCGATCAACTCGGCGGGGACGCGCGGCTCGTCCTCGAAGACGTCGAGGCCGGCGGAGAGGATCGTGCCGTCTTGCAGGGCCTTGATCAGCGCCTGTTCGTCAACCACGGTACCGCGCCCGACATTGACCAGGATGCCGTTGGAGCCAAGCGCCTTCAGCACCTCGGCATTGATGATGTGATGGGTCGAGGCACCACCCGGCGCCACGGAAATCAGGACATCGACATCCGTCGCCATGTCGACGAGCGAAGGATAGTAGCGATAGGGTACATCCGCCTGGCGCGAGCGGCCGTGATAGGCGACCGGTACGCCGAAGGCCTCGAGGCGATGCGCCACAGCCTTGCCGATGCGGCCGAGGCCGACGATGCCGACGGAACGCTTGCGCAGCGAGGTGGTGAGCGGATAGGCGCCCTTCAGCCATTGGCCCTCGCGCAAATAGCGGTCGGCCTGCGGCAGCTTGCGGATCGTGGCGAGCAGGAGGCCGATGGCGAGGTCGGCGACCTCGTCGGTCAGGACGTCAGGAGTGTTGGTGACGACGAGGCCACGCCGGCCGGCTTCAGCCGCATCGACATGGTCATAGCCGACGCCGAAGCTGGAAATGATCTCGAGCTTCGGCAGCGCATCGAACAGCGCCGCGTCGACCCGGTTGTGACCGCCACCGGCGGCAACGCCGCGCACGCAGCCCGAGACCTCGCGCAGCAAGGCGGCGCGATCCGGAGCGTTCCAGAGTTCGTGGACGGTGAAGCGAGCCTTCAGCTGATCGGCGGCATAGGCCATCAGCGGCCCGGTCATGATGATCTCGGTGCGGTCGGGGGCTGTCATCGCGATTCTGTCCATATCCGTCGTTGCGGTGATTCGTGTCTTATGAAACGATTAAATCCATATGGCGCTGCTTGGCACCTGAAGGGCTTTTCGCGGAAGGGCTTTTCGCGAAGCGATCCCATCGAAATGCTGCGGCCGTCTCATTATTTAGTATGCTTTATTCGGGTAATTTTGTCGGGTTCCCCCTGGCCGACATTCACCGATGCCAGCGTCGTGTTCAAGCTGTCGATGACCAGGCCGGTCATGCGGACCGCCGCGAGATCCCCGTCTCGGTCGATGATCGCGAGCAGGATGTTCTCGTGGTCGGGCAGGGAGTCGGCGAAGGCCTCGTGATCGCCTTTTTTCAGTACCAGCGACCATTGGAGAGTGGCGATGACCGCGCTCGCCAGGCATTGCAGCGGCGCATTCTGAGCAGCGGCGAAGATCGCCTCGTGGAAGGCGAGGTCGCCGCGCACGCAGGTGTCCGAATAGGGTGGATTGTCGGTCATCGCACGCAGAGCGGCCTCGATGCGGGCGATGTCGGCGGCCGTGCGGCGCTGGGCGGCCAGACGCGCTACGCTGGGCTCGACGAAGCGGCGTAATTCGAAGAGATCGCGGATGAATTTCTCGTTCGGGTCCGCCTCGAAATGCCAGGCCAGGACATCGGTATCGAGCAGATTCCAGCGGTCGCGCGATGCGGCGCGCGTGCCGCTCTTGGGCTTTGCCTCGACGAGGCCCTTGGCGGTGAGGACCTTGACCGCCTCACGATAGGCCGTGCGCGAAACCGAGATATCGGCGCGCAGATCGTCCTCGTTCGGCAGTAGCTCGCCGGCCCCGATGTCGCCGCTGATGATCGCGACCGCCAGCTTCTGGGCGACCTGCCCGAAGAGCCGGTCCGGATTCAGTGTCGTCGGCCGCGAGAAATCGCGCACCCGCATGGATCGACCTCTCCTCTCGCCGTGCGGCAACTGCGCGTTTCCAGGTCTGCTACCCCGCCTGCCCCTGCTTGACAGGCTTCCGGGTATCGTATGACTTTATCCCAGACGCACGAGGATACAACCGCTGGGGATAGCGGTCTCGGCTGCATCAGTCGGTCACAAGAAGCCGATATCAAGGTCACGCCTGCGGCGGTTGCGGGCGTCTAGGGAACGGTAGCAGGGAGGGAAGGATGGCCTCAGTCCAGATCGCCGATGTTCGGAAGGCTTATGGTTCGACGCAGGTTATCCATGGCGTCGACATCGACATCGACGACGGCGAATTCGTCATCTTGGTCGGTCCGTCGGGTTGTGGGAAGTCGACGCTGCTGCGGATGATTGCGGGGCTGGAGAACATCTCCGGCGGCGAGATCCGCATCGGTCCGAAGGTAGTGAACGACGTTCCGCCGAAGGAGCGGGACATCGCCATGGTGTTCCAGAATTATGCGCTCTATCCGCATATGACGGTCGCCGACAACATGGCCTTCTCGATGAAGCTGAGGAAGGCGCCCAAGACCGAGATCGACGAGCGTGTCGGCAAGGCCGCCCAGATCCTGGGCTTGAGCAATCTACTCGAGCGCTATCCGCGCCAGCTCTCAGGCGGCCAGCGCCAGCGCGTCGCCATGGGCCGCGCGATCGTGCGCGACCCGCAGGTCTTCCTATTCGACGAGCCGCTCTCCAATCTCGATGCCAAGCTGCGGGTGCAGATGCGCACCGAGATCAAGGAGTTGCACCAGCGCCTGAAGACGACGACCGTCTACGTCACGCACGACCAGATCGAGGCCATGACCATGGCCGACAAGATCGTGGTGATGCATGACGGCATCGTCGAGCAGATGGGTGCGCCGCTCGATCTCTACGACAATCCGGCTAATCTCTTCGTCGCCGCCTTCATCGGCTCTCCTTCGATGAACCTGCTCAAGGGCAAGATCACGGCTGCGGGCTTCGAAGCGGAGAACCCGAAGGGCGGTGCCGGGCTCGTCTGGCCGATCGGCAAGCGCCCGGCCGACAGCGAAGGCAGGGCTGCCATATACGGCATCCGGCCCGAGCATGTTCGGCTCGACCCCAATGGCATCAAGGCCGAGGTGGTCGTGATCGAGCCGACCGGCTCCGAGACGCAGGTCGTCGTGCGCTGCGGAGGCCAGGAACTCACCTGCGTGTTCCGCGAGCGCATCACGGCGCAACCCGGCGAGACGATAGGGATTACGCCGGATACCAGCGTCACCCATCTCTTCGACGCAGCCAACGGCAAGCGTCTCTGAGGCATTCGCCGCCTCGGGCGAGAGCCGCGGGCGGCGTCCTATTTGCGGCGACAACCATGCATGACGGGGGTCCGATGCAGGCCCGCGCGGCTTTTACGGAGGAGACGGTAATCATGGGTATTTCAAGACGCGACGTATTGATCGGCGGCGCCGGGCTCGCCGCGGGGGCCGCCATGCCGCTCGCGCCAGCCATTGCGCAGGCGAATATCGAGAAGGGCGCGACGCTGCGCGTGCTGCGTCCGACGAAATTCGTCGATCTGGACCAGAAGATCTTCGACGAGAACACCGAGGCCTTCACCAAGGCGACCGGCGTGCAGGTCAGGGTCGACTATGCCGGCTGGGAGGATCTGCGCCCGCAGACGGCGGTCACCGCCAACACCGGCGCCGGCCCCGACGTCGTGGTCGGCTGGGCCGACGATCCGCACATCTTCGCCGACAAGCTGATCGATCTGACGCCGATTGCCGACGATCTCGGCAAGAAATATGGCGGCTGGTATCCGATCGCCGAGAAGTACGGCAAGAAGGACAAGACCAACCAGTGGGTCTCGATTCCGATGGGGGCGTCGGGCGCGCCGGCCGTCTATCGCGAGTCTCATGTCAAGGAAGCCGGCTTCGACACATTCCCGAAGGACCTCGACGGTTTCCTCAAGCTCTGTCGCAAGCTCAAGGAGCAGGGCCATCCGGCGGGCTTCGCGCTCGGCAACGCCGTCGGCGACGGCAACGCCTTCTGCAACTGGCTCGTATGGACCCATGGCGGCTACATGGTCGACGAGAACAACAAGGTCGCGATCAACTCCAAGGAGACGATCGAGGCGCTGAAATACGCCAAGGCGCTCTATGAGACCTTCATTCCGGGCACGCTTTCCTGGCTGGACATCAGCAACAACAAGGCGCTGACGGCCGGCGAGATCTCACTGACGCAGAACGGCGTCTCGCTCTACTTCTCGATCAAGAACTCGAAGGACGAGAAGACTGCGGCCATCGGCAAGGATCTGAACCACGCGATCATGCCGATCGGTCCGCTCGGCCGTCCGTCGGAGCCGGCGCTGATCATCAACGCCATGGTGTTCAAGCACACCAAGTATCCAAACGCGGCCAAGGAATATCTCCGCTTCATGATGGAGAAGGAGCAGTACGACAAGTGGCTGACCGGCAGCTCCGGCTACTGGGCGCAGCCGCTGAAGGCCTATGCCCAGAGCAAGGTCTGGGAGAGCGATCCGAAGATCCTCGTCTACCGCGATACCTGGGAGCGTGCGCTCTGGAGCGGCTACAAGGGCTCGATCAACGAGGCTGCCGGCACCGTCAACGCCGAATACGTCGTCGTCCAGATGGTCGCCTCGGTCTGCTCCGGCCAGGCTACGCCCGAGGAGGCCGCCAAGGAAGCCGAGCGTCGCGCCAAGCGCTACTACCGGACCTGATCCCGACCAACGGGACCGCCGGCCCGTCCGGCGGTCCCCGCGAGATCATTGTGCGTCCGCTTGGAGGCGACAACGATGGTCTCTTTCTTCGTTATCGCATCGAATCTGCCTGAAAAGTTGATCCTGCTTTTCGGTCCGATGCCGTAGCCGACCCAAACGCGAGGGCGCCATGGCCGTTGCTGCCGTCGAATCGCGAACCGTCCACAGCCTGCAGCACAGCTGGCTGGTGCGTCTGTTCGACTATAAGCCTTTCCTGATCTTCCTCTGTCTGCTGCCCGCGGCCGGGTTCCTTCTGGTCTTCCTCAGCTACCCGCTGGGCCTGGGCATCTGGCTCGCCTTCACCGACACCCGCATCGGCCGGGTGGGGCAGTTCATCGGCCTCGAGAACTTCGAGTCGCTCTGGTACGACCGGGTCTTCATCACCTCGGTCTGGAACACGCTGCTCTACACGGGCGTGGCGACGATCGGAAAATTCGCCCTCGGCCTGTGGCTGGCGCTGCTGCTCAACAACCATCTGCCGTTCAAGTCGCTGCTGAGGGCGATCATCCTGATCCCCTGGATCGTGCCGACCGTTCTTTCGGCGATCGCCTTCTGGTGGATCTACGACCCGCAGTTCTCGATCATCTCCTATGTCCTCGTCGACGTGCTCGGCTGGCGCGACAGCTATATCGACTTCCTCGGTCAGCCCTGGCCGGCGCGCTTTTCCCTGATCGCCGCCAATATCTGGCGCGGCATTCCCTTTGTCGCGATCAGCCTGCTCGCCGGGCTGCAGACGATCTCGCCCTCGCTCTACGAGGCGGCGATGCTCGACGGCGCCAATGCCTGGCAGCGTTTCCAGCATGTGACGCTGCCGATGCTGATGCCGATCCTGGCGGTGGTGCTGACCTTCTCGGTGTTGTTCACCTTCACCGATTTCCAGCTCGTCTACGCCATCACCCGTGGCGGGCCGGTGAACGCGACGCATCTGATGGCGACGCTCGCTTTCCAGCGCGGCATTCCCGGCGGCCAGCTCGGCGAGGGCGCGGCGATCGCGGTGGCGATGATCCCGTTCCTCGTGATGGCGACGCTGTTCAGCTATTTCGGCCTTGCCCGGCGCAAATGGCAGCAGGGGGAAGACAATGACTGATCAGACCCTCAGCGCACGGCCCCAGCTCCAGGACAAGGAGCGCGATGGCGTCATCGACTGGTCGTCCGGTCCGCGCCGCTTCGTCACGCTCTATCTGCCGCTGTCGATTTTCGTCCTGGTGCTGCTGTTCCCGTTCTATTGGATGGCGATCACCGCGATCAAACCGAACGGGGAACTGCTCGACTACAAGAACAACAACCCGTTCTGGGTGAAGTCGCCGACGCTTGAGAACATCAACAAGCTGCTGTTCGAGACCGATTACCCGCAGTGGCTCTGGACGACGATGATGGTGGCGGCGGTGGCGACGGCGCTGTCGCTCTTCGCCAGCGTGCTGGCCGCCTATGCGATCCAGCGGCTGAAGTTCAAGGGCTCGCAATATGTGGGCCTGGCGATCTATCTCGCCTATCTGGTGCCGCCCTCGATCCTGTTCATCCCGCTGGCGACGCTGATCTTCCAGCTCGGCCTGTTCGACTCGCCGCTGGCACTGATCCTGACCTATCCGACCTTCCTGATCCCGTTCTGCACCTGGCTCCTGATCGGCTATTTCAAGTCGATCCCCTACGAGCTTGAGGAATGCGCGATGATCGACGGGGCGACGCGGCTGCAGACGCTCAGGCGCATCACCCTGCCGCTCGCGATGCCGGGGCTGATCTCGGCCGGCATCTTCGCCTTCACCCTGTCCTGGAACGAGTTCATCTATGCACTCGCCTTCATCCAGTCGGCGGAGAAGAAGACGGTTCCGGTCGCGGTGCTGACGCAGCTCGTCGAGGGCGACGTCTACCATTGGGGGTCGCTGATGGCCGGCGCGCTGCTGGGTTCGATTCCCGTCGCGATCCTCTACTCCTTCTTCGTAGACTACTACGTCGCCTCGTTGACCGGAGCGGTGAAGGAGTGACGCCGATGCAGCGGCGCCGTTTGATCAGCGCCGACTGTCTGCACTCACATCGTGTCGCGCTAAAGGTGCGGCACGCGATTCTGCGAAAGCTGCCGACCCATGCTTGACCATCCGACTTCCACCATCGCCTTCGTCGGGCTCGGCGCGATGGGCGTGCCGATGGCCGAGAATCTGGTCAAGCGGCAGTTCCGGGTTCGCGGCTTCGACATGCGGGAGGCTGCACGCCAGGCGCTTGCTGCGGCTGGTGGAGAGGCCGCATCAAGCGCGGCCGACGCGGCTGCCGGCGCCGATATGCTCGTGCTCATGGTGGTCAATGCCGCGCAGGCCCGCGCTGTTTTGTTCGAGGCCGGGGCGCTCACGGCGCTGGCGCCTGGTGCCGCCGTTATCCTGATGGCCACTTGTCCGCCGGGCGAAGCCGAGGCCATTGCCGCCGAAGTGACGAAGACGGGGCGGCATTTCGTCGATGCGCCGGTCTCCGGCGGCGTCAACGGTGCGCGTGGTGGGACGCTGACCATCATGGTCGGCGCGCCGGCCGAGAGTTTCGCGCGGGCGAAGCCGGTGCTCGATGCGCTCGGCGACAAGGTCTTCCATGTCGGCGAGAAGCCGGGGCAGGGCGCGACGGTGAAGACCGTCAACCAGCTTCTCTGCGGCGTTCATATCGCCGTGGCGGCCGAAGCGCTGTCGTTGGCCGAGAAGGCCGGCATCGACGGGCGCCTGCTGTTCGAGATCATGGGCGGCTCGGCGGCGTCTTCCTGGATGCTGAAGGATCGCGGCCCACGCATGCACGAGCCGGATCCGGCCGTGGCCAGCGCCGTCGACATCTTCGTCAAGGATCTCGGCATCGTGCTCGATGCTGGCCGGGCGGCGAAGACGGCGCTGCCGCTGGCCGCGGTGGCGCATCAGATGTTTCTCGCCGCTTCCGGGCTGGGGCATGGCGCGCGCGACGACTCGCAGGTCGTGCGTGCCTATCGTGCCCTTAACGCCAAGCCAGCGAACGATGCCTGAGGGTTCAGCGGGGCGGGCAGGTCGTTCCGCGCAGCACGAGTTCGGGCGTCAACAGCAGGCGCTGCTGGGGCGCCGCCGGTTCGGCAATGCGCCGCAGCAGGAATTCGGCCGATTTCGCCCCCATCTGGTTCTGGAAATTGTGAATGGTGGTCAGTGCCGGGTACCACTGCGCCGCCTCCTTCACGTCGTCGCAGCCGATCAGTGCGAAATCGGTGCCGGCCTCGCGTCGGCGATGGCGCAGGCCGAGCATGGCGCCGAAGGCGGCGAGGTCGTTCATGCAGACGGCTGCGGTCGGCGGCTCGGGCGCGTCGAGCACCTGCTGGATGCCCTTGAGCCCGTTTTCGCGCGTGCCGTAGGAAAAATAGATCAAGGCGGGGTCGATCGGCAGGCCGTGTTGGGTCAGCCCCTCACGATAGGCGTGATAGCGATTGCGCCCGGTCGAGATGCTCTCATTGGCGCAGAGAAAGGCGATGCGCCGGTGGCCAAGGCCGATCAGGTGCTCCATCGCCTGCAGGATGCCGTAGCGGTCGTCGGCGCCGACGAAGTCGAGACCAAGCTCGGGGATTTCACGCGAGAGCTGGACGATCGGAACGCCGGTCTCGACGAGATGGCGCAAGCTTGCGGCAGTGCTGCCGCCGGCCGGGCACAGGATCATGCCGTCGGGCCGGTATTCGGCCAGCGAGTTCAGCACCCGCTCCTGCCGCTGCAGATCCTCGGCATAGGTGCCGAGCAGGAGCGAGCGGCCGAAATTGGCGGTGGTTTCCTCGATGGCGGCCAGCAGCTCGGCGAAATAGGGGTTCGTGATGTCGTGGAAGCCGACGCCGATGATGTTGGTGCGGTCGGTGCGCAGGGCGGCAGCGCTGCGATTGTAGCTGTAGCCCATCTCCCGCGCGATCTCGCGCACGCGCCGGCGCGTCGCCTCAGCCACCAGCGGCGAATCGCGCAAGGCCAGGGAAACCGTCGCTGTCGAGACGGAGAGACGGTCGGCTATGATCTGAAGGGTGACGCGGCTGCGGCCGGCAGCCATCACGGGGCTTGGCTGGGACGGGCTGTCGGATGTCATCGCCGGTCCATGTCGAGGGCAAGCGTCGTCATGCGTCCTGAAGCCATCCGTTTCGAAGAAATCTCTCCCGTTCTCATACTCATACAGACAAGCAGGAGAATATGAAAATGAGCGCTGCCAAGGAGGCTATCGGCTTTATCGGCGTCGGGCTGATGGGCCAGGGCATGGCTGCCAATCTCGTTGCGAAAGGCTTTCCGCTGACGGTGATGGGGCATCGCAATCGCAGGCCGGTCGAAGAGCTCGTCGCCGCCGGTGCCGTCGAGGCGAAGACGCCGGCTGACCTGGCACGCCGCTCCACCATCATCTTCCTGTGCGTTACCGGTTCTGCGCAGGTCGAGGAGGTGCTGAAGGGCGAGGACGGCATCATCGCCGGCGCCAGGCCCGGCACGGTCGTTGTCGATTGCTCGACCTCCGACCCGACCGTCACGGTCCGGCTTGCCGCCGAGCTCGAAGCCAAGGGGCTGCATCTTGCGGATGCGCCGCTTGGCGGCCCGCCGGCCCAGGCGGCGCAGGGCCAGCTCTCGGCGATGATTGGTGCGTCGCCGGAGGTGTTCGCGCGGATCAAGCCGGCCTGCGAAGCCTGGGCGCAGAAGATCGTCCATCTCGGCCCCGTCGGCGACGGCCATAAGATGAAGCTGATCAACAACTTCCTGTCGATGGGCTATGCGGCGATCTATGCCGAGGCGCTTACTCTCGGCCAGAAGATCGGCATCACGCCGCAGACCTTCGACAGTGTCATCCGCGGCAGCCGGATGGATTGCGGCTTCTACCAGACCTTCATGAAATACGTATTGGAACGTGATCGCGACGCCCACAAATTCACCCTGACGAATGCGCTCAAGGACGTGCGCTATCTGGAAGGCGTCGCCAACGCGGCCGGTATCGCCAATCCGATCGGCAATGCGGTGAAGAACGGCTATGCCACCGCTGTCGCGAGCGGCAGGGGCGAGGATTATGTGCCGATGATCTCGGACTGGATCGCCGGGCTCAATGGCGTCTCGCTGACCGAGAAAGGCTGATCGCTCGTCAGCTCGCCAGGAGGTTGGCGAGCCCGCCAAAGAAAGGTGCTGTCCGCGAGGGCTGACAGGGCAGGGTGCTGTTCTGTGGCTGACGAGAAGCTGGATCCGAAGGTCCCGATCTTCGCCAAGAAGATATGTGAGGCATGGGCCCACGGCGACGGACGGTGGTTGGGCACGCACCAGCCTCGGACGTAGCGCAGGGCTGTCCGTCGAGCGGGGCGACAGGCCGGAGAGGCAATCGGGAGAGGGCATGCCGCAAGGCAGACAAGAACTCAGGCGTGCTTTCCGGCGTCTCGAGCAGGAGGCACCGCCCTGGTTGGGATCCGGCCTGCGCTGGCTGCGGCATCCACGCTCGTTTTGGGTCAGATGGCCGGCGGGCGTGCTGCTCGTGCTGGGCGGCATCTTCTCGATCCTGCCCGGCCTCGGCATCTGGATGCTGCCGCTCGGTTTGTTGCTGTTGGCCGGCGATGTCCCGGTCCTGCGCCGGCCGGTGGCACGCTTCACGATCTGGGCCGCGGAGAGATGGGCGGGCTTGCGCAGCCGCCTCTGGCGACGATCCTGACGAGAATGGGCGCGGCGTGTTGCGGACTGTGGCTATCCGGATTGCTGCGGTGAAGCTGTGGAGCGCTCGGCGCTCGCTTGCATTTTAATCTTTCGGAAAGCCACTTCTTAAGCGGACACCCCGTTTCAAGGATACTTCCGGATTGGCAGGCAGTGGGACGATGGATGCTCTGGACGAAGCCGGTCTCGATCTCGAACTGAACGAATTCGGCAAGCGGTTGGATTCGCTGCTGATCTCGCGTGGCTGGCCACGGCGTCTGCGGAGCGCTGCGCGCGCCGATTTCGAACTTTCCGCCAGGCGATGCGGCCCGGATCGCGTCCGGCTGGCGCTCGATGTGACGATTTCCGAGAGCGTGGCCCGGGAGATCATGGCGCTCGTGGTCCGGCACGGCTTGACGGAAACTGCTGCGCGCCAGAACGAGGCGGATCGTAAACGCCCTTGAAATCCGGCCGTCTGGTGACATCGGCCGATGCAGCCTCCGCGCAGGGGCCAAATAAGAGATGCAGCGTTGTCCGGGCGGATCTGTCAGGCCGACCGGATTCGCCGGCCCTTCCACCCTGGCGACAGATCAGGGACGCCCTGACACGCATAAGCTGACCTCATGGAGGGGGCTCGCAGGCCGAAGCAAGAGAAATTGGCGCGCTTCTTGATCCACCCGGCGGAACGCCGCGAGGAGCGCGCCGAAATGAAACAATGCGATCCATTTCCGCATCTGCCGGTCAGCGGCAAGGCTGTATCGGGGGGCCTAAGATTCCGCTGGATCCTCGAGCTCGGGCTTGCGGTCTTCATCGGGCTTTCCGCGCTTCACCTTCATCAACTGCTCGCAACCGCAGCACCTTGAAGGAACGCGCCATGAAACAGCCCCACCGGCTTTCCCAGGCCGCACGCCTGGCCAAATCGAAGCGCGAGCGGACCCAGCGCCGAAAGGAAAGAGAGGCGCGTTTTCCAAAGCCGAAGCTCGTGCCGAAAAAGGACGAGTCTTCGAGCAGGGCAGACGACGAGCAGAAGACCTCTGCGCAGATTTTGACTCCGGTCGCGCTTCTGTCGAAGGTCAGTTTCGCGATCTCGCTCTGGCCGCCTCGATCAGTGCCGAACGCAACCCGCACGGGGTTCGACGAAACCTGCCGAACCGCGGAAAGCCGCTGAGCCTGCCGATGCGCAGAAAAAGGGATGGTGCCCCTGGCCGGGATCGAACCAGCACTCCTTGCGGAACTCGATTTTGAGTCGAGCGCGTCTACCAATTCCGCCACAGGGGCCCTTGCAGGCCGGCGGACTATAGCGATCGATCGATGCCGGTCAATCGGCGGAACAGGCCCAATGACAGGTTTCGTTACGCATCAGCCTAGGCGAGCAAGGAAAGCCTGCGGAAGCCGTTGCGTCACTGGCTGCTGCATGCTCTAGAGCCGCCATGCTGAAGCGTCTCTACGAATGGACCATGTCGCTCGCGGCCCGTCCCCGGGCCGAGCTCTGGCTTGCAATCGTCGCTTTCGTCGAAAGCTCCTTCTTCCTGATCCCTGCCGACGTGCTGTTCGTTCCGATGTCGCTGGCGCGGCCTGCACGCGCCTACCGCCTGGCGCTGGTTGCGACGGTGTTCTCCGTTCTTGGCGGCATCATGGGCTATGCCATCGGCTACTACGCCTTTGAGGCGCTGGCGAAGCCGGTGCTCGCCTTCTACGGCAAGCTCGACGCCTTCGAGACCTTGCGCGCCTGCGCCGGGCCCGACACGACGCTGATCCTGCTGACGACCTCGGGCCTCGCCCATCTGCCGCCGATCAAGGTGGTGACGATCCTGGCGGGCGCGGTGCATATCGGGCTGATCTTCTTCGTCGTCTCCTGCGTCCTGGCGCGCGGAGCACGTTTCTTCGCGCTGGCCTTCCTGCTCAGGCGCTATGGCAACACCATCCGCCATTTCATCGAACGTCGCCTGAAAGTGATCGCCGTCGTCGCGGCCGGCGTGCTGATTCTGCTTTATTTCGGCCTCAAGCTGGTCGCAGGGTCGGGCCAGCTTCTCTCCTGCTGAGCCATTGCCATGTCCGCCTCCGCTGTTGCCGCACGCAGCCTGAACCCATTGCTCACCAGGCCGCGGCTGATCGCGCTGATCGGCCTTGCGAGCCTGGCACTGATCGCGGG
>JARYGW010000115.1:8890-14748 GCA_033792295.1 Allobosea sp. | reverse complement strand
CCGTCAGCAGGCCGATCGAGAGCGCGCCGATAATCCAGGACAGCGGCCAGCCGGTGCCGGCGGCGATCGGGGCGGCGAGCACTGCCGGCAGGTAGTAGGACGAGCCCCAGGCGAGGATCTGCACCACACCCAGAGCCGAGATGATACTGAGGCGGCTGTGGTCGCTCACGCTGGGCTTCCGCAGCAGGCGGACGCGACAGGAGCCGGTTCCGGGGGCTCCGCCGCGCAACCGCAGCCGGCCTGGCCGCTGGCCTTCGCGACGGCGTCGGCGGCGCAGCAGGATGCCATTTCGATCGGAGCGGGGCCGTCACAGCAGCCGGAGGCAGTCGATGGCGCCGCGCTGCACACGCCGGTCTCCGGCAGGACGAGGCGAACGTCGTCGGCGGCCGCCATGTCGCCGGCGATGGCCGCGACAACCGAGCGAACCTGCTCATAACCGGTCAGCATCAGGAAGGTGGGCGCGCGGCCGTAGCTCTTGATTCCGACCGTGTAGAAGCCCGGCTCGGGATGCGACAGCTCGCGATGGCCGTGCGGCGGCACAGTTCCGCAGGAATGCAGGTTCGGGTCGATCATCGGACCGAGCGCCTTGACGCTCTCCAGCCAGGTGTCGAGCTCGACGCGCAGCTCGCGGGTCAACGCTAAATCCGGGCGCTGGCCGGTGCAGGCGACGATGCGGTCGACCGGGCCCAGAATGCGCGTGCCCCCCGCCACATGGCCTTCGACATGGAGGCGACCGTTCTCTTCACTGATCGCCTTTACTGCGAAGCCGGAAATGAGCGTGATGCGTCCGGTCTCGATCTCCTGCCGCAGGCGGTGCCCGAGATCACCGCGCCCCGCGAGCTGGTCATTCTCTCCTCCGCCGTAGACGCGGGAGAGGTCCTTGCCGCGGGTGACCCAGATCGCCGTGGTCGCCGGATCCTGATCGGCGAGGGTTTGAAGGTCGAGCAGGACGTTCGCGGCCGAGTGCCCGGCGCCGAGCACAAGCGTCGTGCGCCCGCCATAGTCTGAGCGCTTGTGCCCGAGCACGTCGGGGATGCCATAGGCAATGCGGTCGGCGAACGTCGTCTCGCCATGCGCTGGAAAGCCGTCGGAGCCGAGCGGATTCGGCGACGTCCAGGTCCCCGAAGCGTCGATCACGGCGCTGGCGAGATCGCGGCGGGAATTCCCCTCACGATCGGTGATGGTAAGTACGAACGGGTGAAGCGCCCGGTCGCGGCTCGCGGCTTTGTCGATGCCGCGGCGCCCGATCGCCGTCACGCACGCGCGCAGCTCGATGGCAGAGGCGAGCTCGGGCGTCTTCGACATGGGATCGAGATAGTCCGTCACGAGATCGGCGCCGGTCGGATAGGCCTCCGCGTCCGGCTCCTGCCAGCCCGCTTGCTTCAGCAGCAGGCGGGCGGCCGGGTCGATATTGTAGCGCCAGGGTGAGAACAGCCTGACATGGCCCCAGTCGCGCATATTGGCGGCGACGGCATCGCCCGCCTCGTAGACCTTCACCGCGATGCCGCGGTCGATGAGGTGAGCCGCGGCGGCGAGCCCGACCGGGCCGGCGCCGATGACGGCGACTGGAAGCTCCCGCATGTCGTAGTTCTCCGTTTATCCTGGAAATATGGAATTATGACGCAAATGAAGGACGCTCAGGCGGCGGTGCCGGCCAACTCCATCGCACAGCCCTCGTCGGCGCAGCATTCATCCGCGAGGAAGCCCAGGAGCGCGCTCATGGCCGGATAGACCGCCCGGCAGATCAGCGTGGTGGCCTGCCGCTCCTGCGAGACGAGCCCGTTCTGGACGAGTCGCTGGAGATGGTGGGAGAGCGTCGAGGCGGGGATGCCGACGCGCTCCTGCACCTGGTTGACCGGCAGACCGCTGTGCCCGGCGCGGACCAGCGTGCGGTAGACCTGAAGGCGCGTCGGGTTGCCGAGGGCCTCCAGCTGCTTCGCAGCTTGTTCGATGTTCATGGAAACAGCCTGCGCCGGGCCGGGACGGAGGTCAAGAGCTATTTCTATAATTCTCGAATTACTCCGCTGCCTGAACCTTTCGTACCGCGGCGCCGCGCTCGTACCAGCCTTTGGAGCGGTTCACGATCCAGACGACCGAGAGCATGACGGGGACCTCGATGAGGACGCCGACGACGGTGGCGAGTGCCGCGCCCGAATGGAAGCCGAACAGGCTGATGGCGGCCGCGACGGCGAGCTCGAAGAAGTTCGAGGCGCCGATCAGCGCGGACGGGCCGGCGACGCAGTGCTGTTCGCCGGCGATCCGGTTGAGGACGTAGGCGAGCCCGGCGTTGAAATAGACTTGGATCAGGATCGGAACTGCCAGCAAGGCGATCACGATCGGCTGGGCCAGGATCTGCTCGCCCTGGAAGCCGAACAGCAGGACGAGGGTCGCGAGCAACGCCACCAGCGAGGCCGGCCCGAGCCGCCCGAGCAGGCGGTCCAGCGCTGGCTGCCCGCCGCTCGCGAGAACCCGTTTGCGGATGAGTTGCGCGACGATCACTGGGCTGACGATGTAGAGCGCAACCGAGAGCACAAGCGTGCCCCAGGGCACCGTGATGGCGGACAGGCCGAGCAGGAGGCCGACAATCGGCGCGAAGGCGACGACCATGATCGCGTCGTTCAATGCGACCTGGCTCAGCGTGAAATGCGGCTCGCCCTTCGTCAGGTTCGACCAGACAAAGACCATGGCGGTGCAAGGCGCAGCCGCGAGGATGATGAGCCCGGCGATATAGCTGTCGATCTGCCCGGCCGGCAGATACGGCCCGAAGAGCCAGGCAATGAAGAACCAGCCGAGCGCAGCCATCGAGAACGGCTTCACCGCCCAGTTGATCAGAAGCGTCACCCCGATGCCGCGCCAGTGTCGTCCGACCTGGCCGAGTGCCGCGAAGTCGATCTTCAGCAGCATCGGGATGACCATCAGCCAGATCAGCACGGCCACCGGCAGGTTGACCCTGGCGATCTCGGCGGCGCCGATTGCCTGGAAGACACTCGGCATCACATGGCCGAGGGCGATGCCGACGACGATGCACAGCCCGACCCAGACCGTGAGGTAGCGTTCGAAGGTGGACATGGAGACCTCAGGCGAGAGCAGCAGGGTGGCCGCTGGCGTCGACGACGAGCTCGCCATCCTCCTTGCGGAATTCGCCGCGCTGCGGCGGCAGCAGCGGAAGCACCGCCTCGGACGGGCGGCAGAGCCGGACACCCTTGGGCGAGACGACGAGCGGTCGGTTGATCAGGATTGGATGGGCCTCGACCGCATCGAGGAGCGCGTCGTCGGAGAGGTCGGGATCGCCCAGCCCGAGTTCGGCGAAGGGTGTGCCCTTTTCGCGCAGGATCTGCCGGACGCTCAGCCCGGCGCGGTCGAGAAGCTGCAGCAGCAGAGTGCGCGTCGGTGGCGTCTTCAGGTACTCGATGATGTGGGGTTCGACGCTGGCGTTGCGGATTAGACCGAGCGTGTTGCGGGACGTGCCGCAATCGGGGTTGTGGTAGATGATGACGTCCATGGCCGGCCTCACGCGGCGCTCGGCCGAGGTGACGTCGATCCCTCGATTCGTCCGATCTCGCGCAGCCTGGAGCTGAGTGCAGCCTCGTCGAGGCTGGTGATCGGCAACGCCGTGAAGACGGAGATCCGGTTCTTGAGATAGCGAAAGGCGGTGACGAAGGCCGCCTCCTTCTGGATGTCCGTTCCCTCGACCGCGGCAGGGTCCTCGATGCCCCAATGTGCCGTCATGGGCTGGCCTGGCCAGACCGGGCAGGCTTCGCCGGCCGCGTCATCGCAGACGGTGAACACGAAATCCATGACCGGCGCGTCGGACCTGGCAAACTCTTCCCAGCCCTTCGAGCGGAAGCCTTCGGCTGGGTAGTCGTAGGCGCGCAGCACCTTCAAGGCGAACGGATTGACGGCTCCTTTCGGCTGGCTGCCTGCCGAGAAGGCGCGGAAGCGGTTGCCGCCGTCCTTGGCGAGAATGCTCTCGGCCAGGATCGAGCGGGCGGAATTACCAGTGCAAAGAAACAGGACGTTGTAGATGCGGTCAGTCATGGGCGGCCTCCTCGGCGGCCATCTTCTGGGGCGGGCAACAGGGGGAGAGCTCGGCGATCAGCGGCGCACAGATCTCCGGTCGACCGCCGCAGCAATCCTTGAGCAGGAACCCCACCAGGCAGCGCAGCGCGTCGAGATCGGCGCGGTAGACGATCGAGCGACTGAAGCGCTCCGAGCGGACCAGTCCGGCGCGGCCCAGGATGGCGAGGTGCGACGACATCGTGTTGTGAGGGACCGTGAGCCGGCGGGCGATCTCACCGGCCGGCAGCCCATCCGGCTCGGCTGCGACGAGCAGCCGGAATACGTCGAGGCGTGTGGTCTGTGCGAGCGCCGCAAGGGTGAGAATGGCTGGTTCATTTTCCATATGTCGAGAGATATAGACATATTGGAGCGGCGGCAACGGGTTTGTCGCGAGACCGGCGATGTTTCGGCGTGCCGGGGAGGGCGGGGCTATGGTTCAGGCGTCCTCCCCTCGTTCCGGGACGACGAGGCCGAACCGGCGTGCCTGGTCGAGCAGCGATTTCACCGAGGAGGCGGCCCACTGCCGCCCGCCGCGGGGCGTGCGCTCGCGCATCCGCTCGAGCTGAGCGGCGATGTCGCGGAGGCTGAGATCCGGATCGGCGATGGCGATGCCGGCGACCAGCGTCATCAGCCGGTCTTCGGGCGGGCGCCGCGGCGAGCGTTCGAGCAATGCTGGCTCCGCCATCTTCTCCCGCACCAGCCGGTGCACGGCGCGGCGCAGCTTCTCGATCGTCCAGTCCTGACCGCGCTGGTTCAGCACCCGCACGACATCGTCCCAGCTATGTTGCGGCCGCAGGCGCCGCACGATCGGCAGCCAGGTCGAGGCCGAGGCGATCAGGTCTCCGAGATAGACACGCTGACGTGCGGCCGAGGCGGCCCGGATCGCCTCCGGCCGACGCTCGCGCAGGCCGGGATTGCCGACGAGCTTGCCGCGGGCCTTGGCCGCTCTCATGCCCGCCTTGGTGCGCTCAGCGATCAGGGCGCGTTCGAGCTGGGCGACGGCCCCGAGGACCTGGAGCGAAAACATGCCCTGCGGGGTCGAGGTGTCGATCGGGTCGCGCAGCGAGCGGAAATGTGCCGTACGCTCCTCCAGGTCCTCGATCACCGCGAGCAGGTGGCTGACGGAGCGGGCGAGGCGGTCGAGGCGGACGACCACGAGGACATCGCCGGCGCCGAGCTCACGCATCAGCTTGGCCAGGACCGGCCGAGCGCGTGAGGCGCCGGAGCCGTGCTCCTGATGGATGATCTGGCAGCCGGCCGCACGCAGCTCGTCGACCTGCGCATCGGTCGCCTGGTCCTCCGTCGAGACGCGGGCATAGCCGATTAGGCGCCGGATCGGCCGGGGAGGGGAGGGGTAGGGCGTGGCCATGGCGTTTCCGGGGGCGATTCCGCCCCTTTGTACAATCACGACAGATTTGAGGAAACGGTCCTTTGCAGGCGTGTTTTATCGATCTCGTCAGAAGGCCGTAGAGGCTGATTGAACGACTGGGATGGGACTAGCGTCGAAAAATGGGAAGGCGGCCGCCTACGGGCCTCTGAGCGGCTTTTGGCCAGTTTCAGGGGTTTTTGGGGCTTGAGGGGCGATAGTACGGCGCAAGTGCGCCGATCTGCGGCCGGACGAGGACCCCCGAAGGCTCCAGCGGGGCCGGTAGTCCGCGGATCTCGGCAGAGGAGTCCGCTCAATGAGGACGAGGAATCCGCCGATCCAGGGCGAGCGGAGGCAAAAAACGACGGGTTTCCGGGCGATTCCAGCGATCTCGGCCGAGCGACAGGCTCATTTTAGTATATAAGGCGCAAAA
>JARYGW010000115.1:0-8880 GCA_033792295.1 Allobosea sp. | reverse complement strand
ATGCAACTTTATCGTTCGTTTTTATTTTCCGACAGGCGCGGCGGTTTTGTGGGAAATGGTGGCGTAAAGCGCCGCGCTCGGCTACGCTGAATCATGGCCCTGCGCGCGCGTATCGTCCCCGAACCCCCGCCGACCTTCCCGCCGTTTCCGGGATGGGCGCGACCGGGTGCGTCACCGCAACACGCTGATGATACGATGTTTTTTGCCGGCGCGGCGCTTGCCGCGATCCATCCGATCGCGCGTAGCGATCACCCGCTCGGCTCCCTCTGGCGACATCGCCTCTCACTCGCCAGTGCGGCCGTTCTGGCCCGGCACGGCGGGCGCACGGAGGACGAGGCAGCGCTGCGCGACGCCTGGTATCTGCGTCGCGAGGGCGATGATCCCGGGCCGGGCGGCCGCATCCTCAAGGCCTGGCGGCACCTTGGCGAGCGTGCCGCGATGCGGCCGGACGATTGGATGCTCGGGCTGTCGGCGCTGTTCGAAGTTCGCTTCGACGATCCGCTCGAGGATGTCGTCGGTCTGGCGACGCGGCTCGCAGCAGGTCAGGGGACCGCCGTTGCGGCCGCCGCCGAGATCGCAGCGGCAAGTATGCGGTTCGTGCGGTCGAACGAAGCGCTCGCCTTGTGGCTGGCGGACATGGTGCTCGCCCATCGCCTGAAATGGCCGATGGCGGTGCCGCTGCTCGCCGGCCAAGTCCGCCGCGCCGATCTGCGTGCCGCCGCCAAGGCCAACGGGGTTGATGACGCTTGGGCGGCCGCTTGCGCGCTGGCCTACGCGCGTGCCGCCGCGTCAGCCTCCGACCTCTACGCCGATCTCGTGCGCCGGGCCAATCGGCTGCTGTCGGCGGCGCCGAAGCTGCGCGGCAAGGATGCCGATATGATGGTGGCGATCCTGATGATGGAAGACGCCCAACCCGCCGGCGCCGGCAAGACGGCGACCGATCGCAGCACACGTCGGCTGTTCGAGCGCCTGGTGGCGCTCGGTGCCGTGCGCGAGCTCACCGGCCGGCCGACCTTTCGATTGTACGGGCTGTAACATGGGGCGGCGCGCGCGAGCGAAAGAGGGTCTTGATACGGAACTCTCCGATCTGCCGCCGGAGCTGCGCTGGCGTGAATGGATGGGACGGGTCGAAGCGGTCATCTTCGCTTCGCCCGAGCCGGTCACGCGCGAGGTGCTGGGCAGCGTCGTCGGCCGGGACTGCAACCTCGACCTCATCATCGACGACATCCGCGACGAGCTGCGCGGCCGGCCCTATGAGCTCGTCGCCGTGGCCGGCGGCTGGCAGCATCGCACCCGGAAAAACTTTGCGGAGGCAATCCGCGCGGCGGTCGGCGCCGGCAATGATGGCAAGGACTTGTCGCAGGCAGAAGCGCTGATCCTCGCCTGCATCGCCTATTATCAGCCGATCACCCGCACCGAATTGTCGTCATTCTTCGGCAAGGAGGTCAGCCGCGATACCATTGGGCGTCTGCGCGGATTAGGATTCATCGCCGCCGGTCCGCGCAGCCCGCAACCCGGCGCGCCCTACACCTACGTGACCACAAAGGCATTCCTATCGCACTTCGGCCTGCAGACCCTGCGCGACCTGCCGGACATGGAAATGCTCGAGGAGGCCGGTCTGCTCAGCAAGGAGAAGATGTTGGCGGGGGAGTTTCCGGACCCCCTCCCGGCCGATGACGACCGCTTTGGCGAGGACGAAGACGATGACGAAGAAGCTGCAGATCGGACAGAGACAGGCTAGCCGCATTTGCCAGATGCTGCCCGCCGATCGGCTTGCGTTCATCCCGCAAGGCCTGCCGATCATCCATGCCCGCGCGATCGGCTTCTGGTCCGCTTCCGCGGCACTGCAAGCGAAGCCGCGAGGCTGAAGTGCTCGCCGGATTCGCCAAGGAGGAGGCGGCGAAGATCAAATCCTCCTCGATGTCGTCCGCTGCCTGGACAACCGTCTCGGCGGCAAGCTGCACAGACTGATTGGCCGTTTCTACGGCCATCTCGACGCTGACGACCGGGCAGGGGAGAGGGAATGACACGGAAATTGAGGAATGCTGCCGGTCCGCCAGCTAAGGCGCCGCCGAACTGGATCAAGCCGCAGCTCACCCGGCTCGTCGACGAAGCGCCCGATGGCCCGAAATGGCTGCATGAGATCAAGTTCGACGGATACCGCATGCACGCGCGCATCGATGGCGATGACATCCGGCTGCTGACCCGCACAGGACTCGACTGGAGCCATCGTTATCGCGCGACGATCTCGGCGCTGCGCGCTTTGCCACTACAGAACGCTTACCTCGACGGAGAGCTCTGCGCTGTCCGGGCCGATGGCGTCACATCCTTCAGCCGCCTGCAGGCAGCGATGGACGAGGGCCGCACCGGCGATCTGATCTTCTTCGCCTTCGATCTTCTGTTTTGCAATGGCGAAAGCACGGCGGAGTTGCCGCTCATCGAGCGCAAGACGCGCCTGCAGGCTCTGCTCTCGCCCCAGACGCCAGGAATCCAATTTACCGACCATATCGTCGCAGATGGTCCAAGGTTCCGCCAGCACGCTTGCCGGATGGCGCTTGAGGGTGTCGTATCCAAGCGCATCGATCGAGCGTATGCGCCTGGCGAACGCGGCCTTTGGGTAAAATCGAAATGCCTCAACCGCGAGGAATTCGTCGTTGTTGGCTGGACGGACCCGACGGGAAGCCGACCGCACATTGGATCGCTTCTCCTCGGCTACTATACCGAGGATGGAGGTCTGCGATATGCCGGCCGGGTCGGCACGGGGATTACGATCGCCGAGCTCAAGCGATTGGCCCGCCGACTTGGTTCTCTGAAGAGAACGCGCATGCCGCTCGACGTGCCGCCGCCGCGGGAAAGTCGATTCGGATCGCCGCTTGAGCTTTCACGCGTGCACTGGGTCAAGCCTGAACTCGTCGTGGAGGTCACCTATCTGACATGGACGGAAGACAATCTTCTGCGCCAGGTCTCATACCAAGGCGAGCGGCAGGACAAGCGGGCGGAGCAGGTGATACGACCTGTGCATCATCCTTGATCGCGTTCGCTCCGTTGAACAATCCGGGCGTGGCGGGACGATCCCCAACACCAACGAATCTGGCCGATTGATATAGCGCAATTCGCTTGGAACAGCCGCGGAGTAACGGTGTTGGAAGGGGGCGGGTATGGTACGGAACCGTTTCCTTTTAACTCGGAATAGGAGGATCAGATGAAAAGTGAAGTTCCAAACAAGGGTCTGGAGTGGACAAACCTCGTGCTCGGCCTCGTCCTCGCATGCGCGGCTTTCGCCTTTGGAGGGCTCTCGACCGCCGTCTGGGACGCGGCAGTGGTCGGCATCCTGATCGCCTGCTGCTCTGCGATCGCACTGACGCGGTACGGGGCGTGGGCGGAATGGACGAACGTCGTTCTCGGCTGCTGGGCTGTCATCGCGCCTTGGGTGCTGGGATTCAGTGGCGCTCAGACCGCCATGTGGACGCACGTCGTTATCGGTATCTGCGTTGCGTGCATCGCGGCGGCCCAACTGTTCTCGGGCGGCAAGAGCCCATCGGTCGCGTCGAATTGAGTTCTCCATGACTGCGACTCTGAGGCGGAGGGACGGAGGGAAATGCCAAGTTGCGTCTCCTCCGTCCCTCGACCGTCAAGCCCGCAGGGCAAAGACAAAACGGAATCAACACAGGATCTAGAGCTGGCGGCAACACGCAGTCTGAGTGAATCTTTGAGAGATGATAACGTCAACCACGCTTGCACGTGCATCTCACCGGGACGGATCGGCCGCGAGCGACGGTAATGCGAACGTCATCATGACTCTCGTTGAACGCAGCGAGCACTCGAGCAGCAGCGCCGAAACCGGGGAGCAATCGAAACCGGCTGAGGGCCCCGAGCCTTGAAGCAGAGCGATCAGAAGCTGCTCGTCGGCGGAAGTGGCCTCATCGGCGCCCACGGTCATCGAACGGCCGAGCGCGCGCTCGAAGAAGCGGATCAGGCTATCAAATACCGGCGCAAGGATCGGGCCATCATGAATCCAGAGTGCTGATGAAAGATAGGGTTGAATGGGTCGGCGCGCGTCCCGGGCCTCCCTCCAGCATCGCGCGGCACGAATGAGAATTGCGGCCCACGTGGTCTCCTCAGAGCCCGGTGAAGCGAGGTCCCGGCTCATTATCAATCCTCCATGCGTCTCCCGCTGTCGTTCCTCATTCGCCAACCCTTCTCACCGAAAGGCTTTGCTGCTCGCGCACGTGCGGCACCCGTCGAGCCCGAACGCCGTTGAGAAATGTCTTCACGGTCGCCCGCGCACGGAGATCCATTTGCGATGGCGTCGGGAGTCTTCCGATTTGCAGCAGGCCCTGCAGGCGCATGTCGCCATGCAGCATGGCGAGGAAGCGATGCGCGGCCGCCTCGCAATCGTGGAGCTCAATATCTCCGTCATCCGCAGCTTTCTTGAACATGCGAGTGAGGACCGCGATCGCCCGCTCCGGACCTTCGCGCGCGAAGATGCGGGTCGCATCTGGGTAGCGGTCAGCCTCTAGAACAGCGGTGTAATAGATTTCGAGTAGCGAGGGCGTCAGCATCGCCTCGATCATGTTGCGCGCAATGATCGTCAGGAGCTCCTCGAATGACATCGACGTCTGATCGGCGCCGATCGCCAGTGCGCTGCTGGAATGCTGCTTGACGACCCGTGAGAACTGCTCGACGAGTAGATCTTGGACTTCCTCAGATCGCGTCCCATCTTCCTTCAGCAATCGACGAAAGAGACCATGCGGCGTCCAGGTCCAGGTCCGACGTCCGAGGATAAATGCCGTCAGCACTGCGCAATTGAACCAACCACGGAGCTGGCTTGCGCGTCCCGGGACATTCTCTCGAACCCTGAGAATATTGCCCATAGCGCCCCATCGCAGATATCTCACGGCGTCGGCCGGCGGCAGGACCGTCACCATCAGGCGCGTCCACCACGGCTCGACGAGAATCCAGCTTCCGCTGCTCGTCGGCCGCATGGCGAAGACATGCTTGTGCTTCGACGGCACGAAGCGATGCCACCACTGCGCCTGCAGCCCGGGAACGAAGCAGATGATCCAGTCAGCCGGAGGTACGGTCACGAGCGATCCGTTCTCATCGATGCTGTTCGCGAGGTCGGGTGGGACTCCACGGACCACCTTTTGACCGCGCGCCCTGCCGCCTTCCTTCCGACGGAACCATTCCTCGCGATGGCCTCCATTCTCATCACTCGTGGTCACGATCGCCTCCCCGCGCACCCGTCGAGGAAGAGGTCAATCGCCGCCGCTACAATGTCGGTGCGCTCCGCTGCCGCCTCCGCCATGGGGTGAAGCAAAAGCGCCTGGTACAGGGGCTCCCTCAGAACGCCCATCAATTGCTCCGTCGCCAGCGACGGATCCGCGATGTCCAGAACCCCGCTGTCCCTGGCGTGCGCCAGGAACTCACAGAGCGCCTTCGACACGCGGGTCGGCCCGGCCTCGTAGACGCGATCGCGCAAGTTCTGGCTTCTTGCGCCCTCAGCAATGATTAGCCGGACAAGTCCGACGAGCGTCGTCGTGTAATTCTTCCACGCTGCTAGGCCGAACTGTTTCAAAACATCGCGGGCGACGTCGAGAGCGCGAATATCACCAGGTCTCAATAGGTCCGTGAGCTGATCGGCATAGCGCCCCGCCAATGCAACGAGAAAATCGTCGACGCTTCCGAACGTGGTGAGGATGTCGCGCTTGGTGCATCCGCAACGCTCGAGAAGCGGATCGATCCCTGAAAGAAGTCGTTCATCCCTGTCAAGATGAACGCTGACTGCATCGAGCACCGCGCCTTTATCGGGCTGTCCGCTATGCCGGGCTCTTCCAAAGGATTCGGTCATCTGTCCTCCCCTGAGCACCAGGTCGCCTTGCTTTGCGATGGCCGCCGCGACGCGGAGCTCAGGCGCCACCGTGCGAGGTCGGCGCGGCGATCGAGAGGTCCGGAAGAAAGCGGCGGGTCCACAATAATTCGAGGCCTCGGCTGCGGAATTGATTGTTACGAGCCGGCCCCAGCCGCAGCACTGGTTCGATCCCCTCGCTCAGTCGCAGCGATCCGTCGCAAAGGCGGCCAGAAACGTTGATATGGCGGCCTTCACGCTCTTGTTGATTTCACGATCGGTCGGCGCGCCGCGAAGGCCGAATAGAAAATCCTGCATGATCCTGGACTGGCAGAGCATGAGGAACTGCTCTACGGCCATCGGCACATCGTCGATCTTCAGCTTGCCCTGCTCGATGCAGCCGCGAAGGTAATCGGCCAGCCGCTCCTTCGCGGTTCTGGGACCGGCGTCGTTGAACAGCCGGCCGATTTCGGGGAAGTGGCGGGCCTCGTGAATCACGATGCGAAGCAGCCCTGAGGTGGTCTCGTCCGTGATGAGACGGACATAACGACGACCGACGTCAGTGAGCGTCTTTGTGACGCCGGCTCCCTCTTTGAGCGGCTCGAACGTCATGTTCGCGCGCGCCTCGATTTCCTGCGCCATGAAGGCCATGAACAGTTCTTCCTTGCTCCGGAAGTAACCGTAGATCGTGCCTTTGGCGCCGGCGCCCGCCGCCGCGATGTCCCCCATCGAGGTGCCGGCGAAGCCGCGGTCAAGGAAGAGTTTCCCGGCAGTTTTGATGATGTGAGAGCGCTTGTCGCCCTCGGCCGGCTTCTCCGGCTCCAGCGTTGCGGTCAGCATGCAAACATCCTCGATTCATCGAATCCGCAAGGTAGCGGTGAATCTCCATTAAAACAACCTTGACTGAACGGTTCGGTCGGGTTCATGGTCCCGACCGAACCGTTCGGTCGCGCCCTCTCAGATTTCCGGTCGATCGGCTGGTTGGTCAAGGGGGGTGGAATAGTTCTCGCCATGAATTCCTGGTCTGCGAAGCCAAGCGCGATCGCGCTCTGTGTTGCGAGCTGCGGGTTCGTTCTCGCATCCTGCGCGCCCGATCTCGGGCCGCCCCCGGTCATTGCGACCGTGACGCAATTTGAAACCTCGAA
Organism: Allobosea sp.; assembly: GCA_033792295.1. Lineage (GTDB taxonomy): Bacteria > Pseudomonadota > Alphaproteobacteria > Rhizobiales > Beijerinckiaceae > Allobosea. The sequence goes on along the minus strand of JARYGW010000115.1, from coordinate 1,887 downwards.
GAGCTTGCCGGCCAGCAATCAGCCCTGGCCGGCAGATACTTGGTGGCGCGCGTTTGGCGATCCGCAGCTCGATCAGCTGATCTTTGAGGCCGTGGCGAATTCCCCGAAGATGTCGGAAGCGGTCGCACGCATCGAGCTTGCGAAGGCCCAAGCGATCAACGCGCGGGCTGCGTTGCTGCCGAACGTCGGCGCGACCGCGACCGCCCGGTATAGCCGCATCTCCGAGAACATCGGCCTGCCTTCCAACGGCGATTTCAACTGGCTGGGCGCGGCGCTCGTGACCGGCAGCTTCGAGATCGACTTTTGGGGCAAGAACCGTGCTGGTCTGGAGGCGGCGACATCCCAGGCCGTCGCGGCCAAGGCTGATGCCGCAGCAGCCCAGCTCATGCTCGCGTCGCAGGTCGCCTCGGCCTATGTCGATTTCGCGCGCCTGCAGGTCATGCGAAACCTCGCGGCTGACGCGGTCCGGATGCGCAAGGAAACCCGCGATCTCGCGGCGCTGCGACTCCAAGCCGGCACCGGACAGAGGCAGGCCGTCGACCAAGCGGATTCCGCGGTCGAAGCGGCCACCGCACAACTGCGTTCGGTCGACGAGTCGATCGAGCTCACCCGACACATGATTGCGGCGCTGCTCGGCGCGGGCCCTGATCGGGGTAGCCGCATCGGCCGGCCGACTCTTCTGAAGCGGCGCAATCCCGGTCTTCCCAAGAGCTTGCCACTGGAACTGGTTGGGCGGAAACCGGAACTCGTCGCCGCGCGGTGGCGGGCCGAGGCAGCGGCACAGCACATTCACCAGGCGGCGGCCGCCTATTACCCGAACGTCAACTTGATGGCTGTGGCGGGCGTAGTGTCGATGGGCCTCGACAAACTGTTCCAGGATAAATCGGGCCTCGTATCCGCCGGACCGGCCATCAGCCTGCCGATTTTCGACCCCGGCCGCCTCGAGGCTGGCTATCGCGGCGCGCGCGCCGAATACGATCTCGCCGTCGCCAGCTATCGAGACGTCCTGCTGCAGTCGCTCCAGGCGACAGCAGATGCGGTCACGTCGTTGAAGGCGCTGCGAGGCAGAAGCCAGGCAGCCAACGCCGCCGAGGCGAAGGCACAGAACGCCTATGACCTCACCAAGCTCCGATACAAGGGCGGCCTCGCTGACTACGACTCCGTGCTGCTCACCGAAAACGCGCTGATTGCCGCACGTGAAGAGGCGGCGACACTCCGCCTCCGCGGCTTCCAGCTCGACATCGCATTGGCCAGGGCTCTTGGCGGCGGTTTCAGCGGCACGCTTCCGACCGAAAGGACCCCATCATGACAGAAGAGACTGCCCCTCAGGCGGCACAGCCCTCCCATGACGCCGGACAGCCGGCCGATGGTGAGGCGAAACCTGCGCATGCTGAGGCGCAATCTGCCAATGGCGGGAACGCGAAGCCTGCGCGCGATCAAAAAAAGGCGGCGCTCCGCAAGCGACTCATCATCGGCTTCCTTATTATCCTGGCCGTGGTCGGCCTTGGCTGGTGGATTTGGGCGGAGTTTCTGGCCCCATCCAGTGAGGAAACCGACAACGCCTACACCAATGTCGAGCTCTCTCAAGTCACTCCGCTGACCGGCGGTCCGGTCAAGGCCGTTAACGTGGTCAACACCCAGTCGGTCGACGCCGGGCAGGTGCTGTTCGTCCTCGACGACACGGATCAAAAGATCGCCGTCAATCAGGCGACTGCCGCGCTGGAAGCCGCACGGCGCAAGGTGCGGCAGGTGATCGCCAATGATGAGCGACTGTCCGCCCAGGTTGAGATGCAGAAGGCCGCGGTCGAGACCGCAAAGGCCAATCTGACACAGGCGGAGGCCACTCTCGACAAGGCCAACCTGGACGTAAAAAGGCGAAAGGCGCTC
>JARYGW010000114.1:0-14778 GCA_033792295.1 Allobosea sp. | reverse complement strand
GCGGCGAGCACCTCCGGCTTCACCGTGCCCTGCGCGGTGGCCGGAGCGTTCGGGAAGGGGCGGAAGGCGTGGGTCAGCACGTCGCCGGGCCTGAGCATGCCGATGACTTCCTCATAGGACGGCGGCGGATGGTCGATATGGCACATCAGCGGCATGCCGACCTCTTCGGCCACCTGCAGCGCGATGTTGAGGGGCTTGGTGCCCTGGTCGCCCGAGGCATGCAGGCCGACGCGGACCTTGATGCCGACGATGTAGTCGCGGTTCTTGTCGGCGACCTCGGCACAATCGATCGGGTTCATCATGCGCATATCGCCGCTCTCGCCGACCATGACGCGGTAGTCGAAGCCGTAGATGCCGGCATGCGAGACATGGAGATAGGCGAGGATGCGCGCCTGGCTCGGCTCGATGACGTGCTTGCGGAAACCAGCCCAGTTGCCTGGCCCCGCCGAGCCGGTGTCCACCGAGGTGGTGACGCCGGACAGGCGGCAGAACTCGTCGGCGTCGATGCCGAGCGAGGTCCCGCCCCAATAGACATGGGTATGCAGGTCGATCAGGCCCGGCGTGACGATGTAGCCGGAGACGTCGCGGATCTCCTTGGCGCCCTTCAGGTCCTTGCCGAAGCCAGAGACCTTGCCGTCCATGAAGGCGACATCGATGACGCCGTCGTGCTTCTGGGACGGGTCGATGACGCGTCCGCCTTTGAGGATGATGTCATGGGTCATCGAAAACTACTCCGCAGGCCAATCAGCAAGACGACGGCGGCGCCGCTCAGTCAAAAGTACGAAGCCGGCCCCTGTCGCACGATAGAGAAGGCGCGCCCGAAATACAGATGCAATTCGGGAATGAAGAGTTGCGAAATCGTCGGGTCCTGGATCGGCGTGTATTTCGCAGCGCCGTCACGTGTATCCGCATTTGCAACGCCGGCGTTCGCGACATAGGCCGTCAGCCCGCGGCCGCGAAAGGCATCGAGCCGGTCGTTCAACCGCGCGATAACGATCACGCCACAATCGCCCCATTCATAGGGAATCGCGAAATAGAGCTTGGCGGCATAGCTCAGCGTCGCCTCGCCGATGCTCCCGGCATAACGCGCCATGGTCGCCGAGCGGCCGGCCACGGTCCTGACCTTGGTGAAGACCTCGTGGTCCGCCCACCAGCCGCCGGCCGTGGCGCGCAGCGGATCCTTCGCAAAGCGGGCCGCATCGCAGAAGCGGTAATAATTCTGGCCAACGCTCAGATGGACGCGCTGGACATGGGACATGCCGCCATTCTGGCCCTGCGCGGAGAAGCCGCGCGCAGCCTGTTCATGGGCGGAAACCTTCGGCGGAAAGAAGCAGTCCCGGTTCAACGGGTCGGGCGACACGGGCTTATCCTTTCAGCAGAGGCCCGGCCCCCTTGCGCTCGACGATCAGCCCATAGGCCTGCGGTTCGCGATGTTTCGCGAAGTTGAAGGTCGAGTCCTTGTAGCTCTTGCCGAGGTCCATGTCGCAGCGGGCGATGACGAGTTCGTCGCCTTCCGTCACGGCCTGGGCCACGACCTCGCCGGTCGGGGCGATGATGCAGGAGCCGCCGATCTGGTCGACGCCGGCCTCCGGCCCCGCCTTGGCGACGCCGACGACCCAGGTGGCGTTCTGATAGGCGCCGGCCTGCATCACGAGCTGATTGTGGAAGTTGCCGAGGCGGTCATGATCCGGGGCGGGCGGGTTGTGCTTGGGCGTGTTGTAGCCGAGCACGATCAGTTCCACGTCCTGCAAACCCATGACGCGGTAGCTTTCGGGCCAGCGCCGGTCGTTACAGATCATCATGCCGATATGGGCATCCATCGTGCGCCAGACCGGCCATCCGAGATTGCCGGTCTCGAAATAGCGCTTCTCGAGATTCTGGAACGGCGCGTCGGGCCGGTGCTCGGGATGGCCGGGCAGGTGGATCTTACGGTATTTGCCGACGATGGAGCCGCTCTTGTCGACGAGGATCGCGGTGTTGAAGCGCCGCTTGCGTCCTTCCTCATGAGCGAGCTCGCAATAGCCCAGATGAAAGCCGATGCCGAGGCGCTTGCTCTCCTCGAAGAGCGGCGCGGTCTCGTTCGAGGGCATCGCCGTCTCGAAATAGCCATCGATCTCGGCCTCGTCGTCCATCCACCAATGCGGGAAGAAGGCGGTCAGCGCCGCCTCCGGGTAGACGACGAGATCGACGCCGTGCTCCTTGGCCTGCCGCATCAGCCCGACCATCCGCGCCACGGCCGAAGCCCGGCTCTCGCTGCGCTGGATCGGACCGAGCTGGGCGGCGGCGATGGTCAGAATTCGGCTCACGGCGGGATGCTCCAGGGAAAATTCGAGACGGAAGGACGGGCCGGCGCATCAGGCGTCGGCGCTGGATGACGAAGATTGCGGCCTCAGAGCCGCTTGGCGATGCGCGGGTCGAGGGAATCGCGCAGCCCGTCGCCGAGGAGGTTGACGGCGAGAACTGTGATCGAGAGGAACACGGCCGGGAACAGGATGATGTGCGGCCTGACCTGCCAGAGGGCGCGGCCTTCAGCCATGATGTTGCCCCATGAGGGCGTCGCCGGCGGCACGCCCGCACCGATGAAAGACAGGATCGCCTCGACGATCATGGCGCTGGCGCAGATATAGGTCGCCTGCACGCTCATCGGCGCGAAGGTATTGGGCAGGATGTGGCGCCAGATGATGCGCGGCGCGCGCGCGCCGTTGGCCACGGCCGCCTCGACATAGGGCTGCTCGCGCAGGGACAGCACGACGCCGCGCACGAGGCGGGCCACGCGCGGGATCTCGGCGATGGTGATGGCGACGATGACGTTGCCGATCGAGCCGCGGGTCAGCGCCATCAGGGCGATGGCGAGCAGGATCGGCGGGATCGACATCCAGCCGTCGATGATGCGCATGACGATGCCGTCGGCCCAGCGCATGAAGCCGGCGAAGAGGCCGATGGCGAGCCCGGCGATCGAGGACAGGATCGCGACGCTGAAGCCGACGAGCAGCGAGACGCGGGCGCCATAGATCACGCGCGAATAGACGTCGCGGCCGAGCATGTCGGTGCCGAACCAGTAGAGCTCGGAGGGCACGCGGGTGCGGCGGGCCGGCGAGATCGCGGTCGGGTCGGTGGTCCAGAGCAATGGCGCGAAGATGCCGATCAGCGCCATCAGGACGAGGAGCCCGCCGCCGATCGCGACGGATGGATGGCGGCGCAGATAGCGGCCGAACCGGACGAGCGGGCCGGGTTCCGCGGCCTTCACGGGAGCGGCCGGGGCGGCACCCGCCGCCGAGATGGGATGCTGCAAGGTCAATAGCGGATCCTCGGGTCGACGAGGGTGTAGGTGAGGTCGATCAGCAGGTTCACGAGCACGTAGACCAGGCTGAACAGCAGCACGACGCCCTGGATGACGGGGTAGTCGCGCCGCAGGATGGCATCGACCGTCAGGCGGCCGAGGCCGGGGATGGCGAAGACGCTCTCGGTGACGACGGCGCCGCCGATCAGCAGTGCGATGCCGATGCCGATGATCGTGACGATCGGCACGGCCGCGTTCTTGAGCGAATGCAGGAAGAGCACGTCCTTCTGCGCCACACCCTTGGCATTGGCGGTGCGGACGTAATCCTGCTGGAGCACCTCGAGCATGGTGGCGCGGGTGATGCGGGCGATCAGGGCGACATAGACCAGTCCCAGCGTCACCGTCGGCAGGATCAGGTTCCGCAGCCAGGGCCAGAAGCCCTCCGAAAGCGGCGTGTAGCCCTGCACCGGCAACCAGTCGAGCTTCAGCGCGAAGATCCAGGCGAGCAGATATCCGACCACGAAGACCGGCACCGAGAAGCCGAGCACGGCGAAGGCCATGGCGCTCTTGTCGACCCAGGTACCAGCCTTCCAGGCCGCGATGACGCCCATGGGCACGGCGATCACCACGGCGAAGATCAGGGTCAGCACCATCAGCGAGAGCGTCGGCTCGATGCGCTGCGCGATCAGCTGCGTCACCGGCAGGTTGGTGAAAATCGACGTGCCGAGATCGCCCTGCAGGATGCGCCACGACCATTCGCCGAAACGAACGAGGTAAGGTCGGTCGAGCCCCAGGCTGGCGCGGATGCGCTCGACATCGGCGGGAGAGGCCTGGTCGCCGGCAATGATCGCAGCGGGGTCGCCCGGCGCGATGTAGAGCAACGAAAACACGAACAGCGCAACGAGCGCCATCACGGGGATGGTCGCGACGATGCGTCTGACGATGAATGCAAGCATGGGGCCGTCCGAACCTCGTTCAAATCTGAGCGGGTGCTGCGGCCGGAACGGATGTCCCGGTCACAGCAGGGCGAAATGCCGGAGCCAATGGCTCCGAAGACGGGAGGCGGGTCATTCGCCCCCGCAACCGTCAGGCCTTCGAGACTCCCCAGAAGAACGGCAGCGGGCCGGACACCACGCCGGTCACGTTCTTTCGCCAGGCCTGATAGTTGAGATAGAAGCCGGTCGGCGCATAGACGACATTCTCGACCGCCGCCTTGTTGAGCCGGCCGAGCGCCGCCTTCTCCTCGGCGAGGTCCTTGGCGGCGAACCAGTTCGTGACCTCGGTCTCGACCGCCGGGACGTCCGGCCAGCCGAACCAGGCCTTGTCGCCATTGGCGCGGATCGCGGTGTAAGCCGCCGGATTGATGCAGTCGGCGCCGGCATGCCAGGTGTGGAACATGCTCCAGCCGCCCTTGTCGGGCGGGGTCTTCTGGGCGCGGCGGGCGCCGACCGTGCCCCAGTCGGTGGCGACGAAATCGACGTTCATGCCGATGCTCTTCAGCAAGGCTGCGGTGACATCGCCCATCGACTTGGTCGCCGCCATGTCCTGCGCCACCACGCAGACCACCGGCTCGCCCTTGTAGCCGGATTCGGCAAGGAGCTTTTTGGCCGCGGCGACGTTCTTCGCCTTCATCATGTCGCCGCCCTCTTCGGTGTAGAGCGGCGTGCCGGGCGTGAAGAAGCCTCCGAGTTCCTTCCAGAGCTTGTCGTCGTCGCCGACGACGGCCCGCATGTAGTCCTCCTGGTTCAGTGCGGTCATCACCGCCTGGCGCACCTTCACATTGTTGAAGGGCGGGAAGAGATGGTTCATGCGGAAGGCGCCGATATTGCCGAGCGGATCGCCGATATCGACATTGATGTTGGCATTACCCTTGAGCACGGGAATCAGGTCGGCGAGCGGGGTCTCCCACCAGTCGACCTCGCCATTCTGCAGCGCCGCTGCCGCGGTCGCGGGATCGGGCATGATCACCCATTCGACCCGGTCGAGCAGGATGTTCTTGCCGCCGGCGAGCCAGTCGGCCTTCTCCGAACGCGGGACATAATCGGTAAATTTCTCGAAGACGGCCTTGGCGCCGGGCACCCATTCGCTCTTGGCGAACTTCATCGGACCGGAACCGACATACTCGGTGATCTGCGTGAACGGATCGGTCTTGGCGATGCGCTCCGGCATGATGAAGGAGCAGGGCGCGTTGTTCTTGGCGAGCGCCAGCAGCATCTTCGGGAAGGGCTGCTTGAGCTGCCATTTCCAGCTGCGGTCGTCGGTTGCGGAGAGTTCGTTCTCGATCGCCTTGATCATCAGGCCCATCGGATCGCGGGCCTGCCAGCGCTTCAGGCTCTGGACCACGTCCTTGGCGAGCACCGGGGTGCCGTCATGGAATTTCAGCCCCTGCCGCAGCTTGAAGGTCCAGGTCAGCCCGTCGGCGGAGACCTCCTCGCCCTCGACCATCTGGCGTTGCGGCTGGAACTTCGAGTCGATGCCATAAAGCGTGTCCCAGACCAGCGCCGCGGCGTTACGGACGACATATTGCGTGCCCCAGATAGGGTCGAAATTGGCGAGGTTGGCCTGCGGCACGAAGCGCAGGGTCTTGGCGGCGGCGCCTTGCGCCACGGCCGGCATTGCCAGCCCACCAGTCGCGGCGACGACGCCGGCACCGGTCGCGGATTTCAGAAATGTCCTGCGATCCATCATTCTCTCCCCTGAAGCGGCAGCCTCTGACGTGCGGCCTTGAGGCGAGTGTGGGCAGAAAAAATGTCCCTGACAACACGCCCAAGGAGACGTTCCGAGGCGACACCGAGGCCTGCAGGGTTCGTGCCAGACCCGACCGAAACGAAAAAGGGCCGGAAAATCCGGCCCTTGGCGTCTTGCCGCGCAGCAAATGATCGAACGACTAAAAAACCGCCAATTAAATCGGTTTGACCGGCTGCTCGACCCGCGCGAACGGTTTGGCCTGTTCGAAGGCCGCCGCCGCTCGCAGCACCAGCGCATCGCGCCCGAACGCCCCGACGATCTGCAATCCCGCGGGCAGGCCGGCAGCGGTCAGACCGCAAGGAACGGAGATCGCAGGCTGCTGGGTGATGTTGAAGGGATAGGTGAAGGGCGTCCAGCGGGTCCAATCCTCACCATAGGCGCCATGCTCGGGCGTATTGCGGCCCACGGAGAAGGCCGGCAGTGGCAAAGCGGGTGTCAGCAGCAGGTCGTACCGGGCATGGAAGCGCGCCATTCGCAGCGCCAGCTCGTTGCGCTGGTAGAGCAGCGCCTGGACATAGGCCGAAGCTGGAATGCGCTCACCCTGCTCGGCCACGGCGACGAGGCCGGGATCCATGCGGGCGCGACCGGCAGCGTCGACATCACGCAGGGCCAGCGCCGCCCCGGACGACCACAGCGTCATCAGCGTCTCGATCGGATCGGAGAAACCGGGCTCGGCCTCCTCGACCGTCGCGCCGAGCTCGGCGAAGACCTGTGCCGCCGCGCTCGTCAGAGCGGCGATTTCCGGATCGACCGGCACGTCGAGCCCGAGCTTCGGCGACCACGCGACGCGCAGGCCCCGCAAGCCCCCCTTCAGGCCATCGACATAATCGGGCGGACGATTGGTCATCGCCGTCATGTCGCGCTCGTCGGGCTGGCCGATCACCCGCATCGCCAGCGCCGTATCGGTCACCGTGCGGGTCAGCGGACCGAGATGAGCGAGGAAGCCCATGGTCGAGCTCGGCCAGGCCGGCACCCGGCCGTAGCTCGGCTTCAAGCCCACGACGCCGGTGAAGGCGGCCGGGATGCGGACCGAGCCGGCCCCGTCCGTGCCGATATGGATGCAGCCGAGATTGAGGGCGGCGCAGGAAGCCGCGCCCGAAGAGGACCCCCCCGGCCCGGTGCCGGTGTTCCAGGGATTGCGGGTGATGCCGGTGAGGGGCGAGTCGCCGACGCCCTTCCAGCCATATTCCGGCATGGTGGTCTTGCCGAGAAAGACCGTGCCTGCCTCGCGCAGGCGCGCCGTGGCCGGAGCATCGTCGGAGGAAGGCTCGTCGGAAGCGAGAGCGGTGCCGCGCCGCATCGGCCAACCGGCAACCGCGATATTGTCCTTGATGGTGACCGGGACGCCGTCGAGCGGGCCGGTCGCCTCCCCCTTCGACCAGCGCAGCTGCGAAGCCTCGGCCATGGCCAGCGTCGTCGCCTCGTCGCGATGGATGAAGGCGTTGATGTCGGCCTCGAAGCGTTCGATGCGGGCAAGCGCATCCTTCGCGACCTCGACGGGCGAGAGATCCTTGCTGGCGTAAAGCGGGCCGAGTTCGGCAGCCGAGAGCGAGGCGATGGTCGTCATGCAGGGTCCTCAGGCGTTCGCGACGCGCCAGGCGGTGGCGAGCAGCACATTGGCGCCGGCGACCATGTCCTCGTCGGTGCTGAATTCGGCCGGGTTGTGCGAAAGCCCGCCGATCGAAGGAATGAAGACCATGGCCGTCGGGCAGAGCCGCGCCATCATCTGGGCGTCGTGCCCGGCGCCCGAGATCATCCGCCGGATCGGCAAGCCGAATTCACCTGCGCTGCGCTCGACCTCGGCGATCAGCTCCTCGGCGAAGGGCGTCGCCGGGAACCGGGCGAGATCGCGGAAGGCGATCTGGATGCCGTCGCGCTCCGAGAGCTCGGCACAGAAGCGCCTGACGGCCTCCTCGGCCTGAGCCAGCGGCGCATCCTGCGGGTTGCGCAGATCAAGCGTCATCACCACCGTCTCCGGCACGACGTTGACGTTGGCGGGCGCCACCCGGATGACGCCCATATTGGCGAGCTGATGTGGGATGGTCTTGGTCAACTCGTTGGCAAAGATGTTGATGCGCGCCGCGGCGAGCCCCGGATCCTTGCGATAGGCCATCGGCGTCGTGCCGGCATGGCTCGGGCGCCCCTTCAGCGTCAGCTCCAGCCAGGTGATCGCCTGGATGCCGGTGACGGCGCCGAGCCCACCGCCCTCGTTCTCGAGCACCGGCCCCTGCTCGATATGCATCTCGAGATAAGCATAGGCCGGCAGGAAGCCGGGCTTCTCCGCGCCCTCGTAGCCGATGCGCCGCAATTCCGCACCGAGGCCGACGCCCTCGGAGTCGACTTCCGCATGCGCAGCCTCGACGCTCATCCCGCCTGCCCAAACATAGGAGCCGAGCATGTCGGGATGGAAGCGCGCGCCCTCCTCATTGGTGAAGGCGATGACGGCCATGTCGCGCTTCGGCGTCAGCCCGGCATCGCGCAGAGCCGCCAGCACCTCAACGCCGGCAATGACGCCGAGCGCGCCGTCGAAGCGTCCGCCGGTACCGACCGTGTCGATATGCGACCCCATGACGACGGCCGGACCGTCCTCCTGCCCCTTGAGAATTCCGACGATGTTGCCGATCGCGTCGACGCGGACGTCGAGACCGAGCCCCTTGAGCTGGCCGACGAGCCAGTCACGGCCCTGCTTGTCCTCGTCGGTCAGCGCCAGCCGGCGGCAGCCGCCCTCAGGCGTGGCGCCGATGCGCGCAAGCTCGGCCAGCCGCGACGTCAGCCGCGCGCCATCGATCCGCAGATTGGTACTCATGGACGCCAGCCCTCCTCACTTCGGCGGAGGCAAGATGCAGGCCGGGTGGCGGCTTGTCGACCCGCCCGGCGCGCATCCGCGCCCCTTCCGCGGGTAGCTGTCTATGTCCTGCAATCGCGGGTAGAAGCGGGCCCCCATGTCCACAGCCACCGTAATCCCTGCCTCGCCTCGTTCCTGGCTTGCCGAAGCCCAGGCCATGCTCGCCCTGAGCTGGCCCATGGTGCTGACCAATGTCGCGCAGACGGCGATGACGGCGACGGACGTAGTGATGATGGGCCATCTCGGCCCGCAGGCGCTGGCGGCGGGCGCCCTCGGCAGCAATCTCTACACGGCTTTTCTGATCTTCGGCATCGGGGTGATGAGCGCCGTCTCGCCGATGATCGCGATCGAGCTCGGCCGCAAGCGGCATGCGGTGCGTGACCTGCGTCGCACCGTCCGGCAAGGCTTCTGGGCGGCCGCGACCATGGCCGGACCGATGTGGCTGATCCTCTGGCAGGCCGAGACCATCCTGAATGCGATGGGGCAGGACCCGGCGCTGGCGAAGGCCGCTGCGTCCTATGTCCACACGCTGCAATGGGGGCTCCTGCCCTTCTTCCTCTATCTGTGCCTGCGCGGCTTCGTGGCGGCGCTGCAGCGGCCACGCTGGGCTTTCATCGTCGTGCTCTTCGCCGTGCCGTTCAACGCCTTCGCCAATTGGTGCCTGATGTTCGGCAATCTCGGCTTTCCGGCAATGGGCCTGCCGGGCTCCGGGCTCGCGACCGCGTTCTCCTCGGCCCTGATGTTCGCCGGCCTCGCCCTCGTCGTCTCACTCGACCGGCGTTTCCGGCGCTACCATCTGCTCGGGCGCTTCTGGGTGCCGGACTGGCCGCGTTACCGGAGCTATTGGCGGATCGGGTTCCCTATCGGGCTGACGGTCGCCTTCGAGGTGGTGATCTTCAACGGCGCGGCCTTCATGATGGGGCTGATCGGCGAGAACTCGCTCGCGGCGCACGCCATCGCGATCCAGATCGCCTCGCTGACCTTCATGGTGCCGCTCGGCATCGGACAGGCGGGCACGGTCAGGGTCGGGCGGGCCTTTGGCGCCGGCGAGGGCGAGGGGGTCCGGCGCGCCGGGGCCGTGGCGCTGATCCTCGCGCTGAGCTTCATGGCCTTGACGGCGCTGCTGATGGCGCTCGCCCCGCAATGGCTCGTCGCCCCCTTTCTCGACCGCTCGAAGCCGGGCGCGGAGGAAGTCGCCGCACTTGCGATGACGTTCCTTTCCTATGCCGCGATCTTCCAGCTCGCGGACGGGGCGCAGGTCGTCGGCTCCGCGATCCTGCGCGGGCTCGGCGATACGCGCCTGCCGATGATCTTCGCCGGGCTGGGCTACTGGGGGATCGGGCTGCCGCTTTCGGCCACGCTCGGTTTCCTGACGCCGCTCGCCGGGCGCGGCATCTGGATCGGCCTCGCGATCGGACTGGCCGTCGTCGCCGTAATGATGCTCGTGCGGTGGGCCGCCCGGGAACGACTCGGCCTTGTGACCGCCAAGCGGGCCGCGACCATTTAAGAGGTCCTTGCGGACGAGCCAGCTCGTATGCTTGCAGCGCATACCTCTCCGAGATGTGAACAGCAGGTAAGACGCAGCGGCAACCCGGCAGCGGCACCGTCACTTTTTGTTAACTTTGCAGGGCTCTCCTGAAGCGGCGGAGAATCACCGTTTCTTCCGCGAAATCGGGATCTTTTCGTCGAACGAGGCGTGAGCCGAGGGTGGTTGTGGCGGCGCAGAGACAATGTTGCCTACATGCAACATTCATTGCCTGCCACAATTTTGCCACGCAGTATTCACCCCACAGCCACTTCCGGCCCCTTGAACCGGAACCAGCGACAGCGCAGGCCATTGCGCGGTCGCCCAGCCGTCCGCCTCCGCCCGCCGCCCAGACAGAGTTCCAGTCAATGTCTTCCCGCCCAGACGCCTCCCCTCTCGCCCGGCCGACCCGCCGTGTTTTCGCCGCCATGACGCCGCTGTTCCTGGCGGCCTGCGTCAGTCAGCGCCAGCAGCCCTACGAGGTGCAGACCCCGCGGGGGTTCGCCGTCAGCCCGGAATATCTGGAGATGTATGGCGAGCGACCGGACGAGAGGTTCCCGCTGCCGGCCACCGACGTCTCGGAGGTCAATCCGCGCTTCCTTCGCCAGATCGTCTCCTACCAGACGGCGGAGCACCCCGGCACGATCGTCGTCGATACCGACAACCACTTCCTCTACCTCGTCCAGCCGGGCGGCAAGGCGGTCCGCTACGGCATCGGCGTCGGCAAGCAGGGCATGTCCTGGCGTGGCCGCGCCCGCGTGCAGCGCAAGGCCGAATGGCCACGCTGGACCCCGACGCCGGACATGATCCGCCGGGATCCGAAGAAGAACGGTCCCTGGGCAGGCGGCATGAAGAGCGGCCTCGACAATCCGCTCGGCGCCCGCGCTCTCTATCTCTATCAGGGCAACCGCGACACCATGTACCGGATTCACGGCACCTCGGAGCCCTGGTCGATCGGCAAGTCGATGTCCTCCGGCTGCATCCGCCTGTTCAATCAGGACATCATCGACCTCTACAGCCGCGTTCCGACCGGCACCAATGTGCTCGTCCTCAACCGCGGCAAGCTGACCGAGCCGGAAACGGCGGACGAGGCGCCGCCGCCGGATGGCGATTTCCTTCCGCCGGAAGGCGACTTCTGAGGCTAGAGACGGCTTCAGCGATCAGATTGCATGACAATCCGATCGCCGTGCGCTCCGGCGCGGCAAGCCGCCGCGCTCCGCCTTGATACCGTCACAGCCCGGTCCCACCTCTTGAGGGCGGCGCAATGGCGCCGTCCAACCAGAGGAGATGACGATGACGCCGCAAGAACGCGACGTGATCGCCGGGATTTTTGATCGGCTCAGGCAGGCCGCCAATCAGCCCCGCGACCCGGAGGCAGAGGCCTTCATTGCCGAGCGGCTGCGCGAGCAGCCCTATGCGCCCTATGCCATGGCGCAATCCGTCTATGTGCAGGAACAGGCGGTGACCAACCTGCACCAGCAAGTCGAGAGCCTGCAGGCACAGGTTCGCGAGCTTCAGAGCCGGGCCAGCGAGGCCCAGCCGCCGTCGGGCGGTTTCCTGTCCGGCATTTTCGGCGGAGCTCCCGCCCAACCGCGGGCAGGCTCGGTTCCTCCGGTCCAGCCCCGCACTGACTCTGCGCCTTCGGCCGCCTGGACGAACACGCAAGGCGGCCAGGCCATGCAGGCCCCTCCCCCTCCGCCTCAACCGGGTCCCTGGAGCAACCAGCCCCCGCAGCAGCCCGGCCGCGGCGGCGGCTTCATGGCCAGCGCCCTCACGACCGCCGCCGGCGTGGCTGGCGGCATGATGCTCGGCAATGTCCTGTCCCATGCCTTCGGCGGGGGGAACAGCGCGACAAGCGCCGCCGCAGCTACAGGCACGAACAGCCTGGCGAGCTCCGTCGACAGTTTCGGATCAGGCGGAAATTCGCAGCAGGCGGCTTACGACAAGGGCGCGTCCGATCAGGCGGCCTATGACCGCGGGGCCGAGGACCAGGCGCGCACCGACAAGGCAGCCGACAACCGGGATGATGGCCAGAACAATTACGATCAGGCCAATTACGACGATTCCGACGCTGACTATGACGACGGCGGCGGATCGGATGACGACAGCTGGGTCTGACGACGCCTTCTGAACAGTTCCAGAGCCCGCCTCCTCAGGTGGGCTCTTTTTTGGGCAGCCGGCTTCAAACGCCCGGAGCGGAGGGACGCCCGGGCGGGACACAAGAGAGATGTCCCGGCAGGGCACTCTCTCCGGCAGATCTGCGAGCCTGAAACACCTCCTTCGCGGCGAACAGGCCGTTGAGTGCGGCCGGAAAACCGGCATAGACCGCCATCTGAATGAGAATCTCGACGATCTCGTTCTCTTTCAACCCAACGTTCAAGCCGGCCTCGATATGGACTTTGAGCTGCGGCGCTGCGTTCCCCAACGCCGCCAGCGCCGCAATCGTCGCGATCTCGCGCTCACGCAAGCCGAGCCCCTCGCGCGCGTAGATGTCGCCAAAGGAAAACTCGAACACATAGGTTGCAAAATCGGGAGCGATATCGACCAGTGCGGAAATCACATTCTGCCCCGCCCGACCATCGATTTCAGCCAACAGGCGCCGTCCGCGCTCCAGCCGGCTCTCGTTCACGTTATCGGATTGCGGCACCATTTATCCCGATCCTCTTCTCGTCGGTATCGACGTAGCCGTCGATCTTGGCATCGAGGACAAGAAGGCAGGCGTTGAGCTCGGCCACATGAGCGCGAACGCGCTCGCGGTGCGTCTTCAACAAATCCCGACGCTGGCCTTCGGTACCGGCGCCTTCCTCGCGCAGCGCCGCATAGCGCAGCATTTCGCGGATCGGCATTCCGGTGGTCTTCAGCCTGTCGAGAAACTCGATCCAGACAAGGATCGAGGCATCGTAGTCGCGGTGCCTGGATTGATTGCGATCGGCATAGGGCAGCAGCCCGATCTGCTCGTAATAGCGGATCGTATGGGTCGAGAGACCCGAACGCCTCGCCAGTTCGCCAATCTTCATAGCGCCTGCTTCTCGTCACGATGCAAGAGAACTACTTCTTAGAGTGCACTCTAAGTCAAGCACCCGCTTCTCACTCGCGCGGCGTTTCACTTCGCGCCGGAGGCGGACCTCTGGCACACCTGCTTCTCCGGCCGCTGTCAGCCCGACCGGAACCGCCCCCACGTGGATTCCAGGGTCTTTCGCCAACAGGGGCTTCACAAGCGGGCGCGCTCGAAATAGATTAGAATTATTCCAATCTATGGACATGCCATGAAGCGCCTCGACGATCTCAGCGAAGCTGAATTGCTCGCTCTCGCCATCGCCAGCGAAGAGGAGGATGCGCGAATCTATCTGACCTTCGCGCAGAAGTTGCGCGGGAACTATCCGCATTCCGCCAAGATGTTCGAGGAGATGGCCAGCGAGGAGAGCGGCCATCGTCATCGGCTCTTGGAGCAATATGAGAGCCGGTTCGGCAAGGAGCTGCCGCTCATCACGCGCCAGGACGTCAAAGGCTTCCTCAAGCGCAATCCGGTGTGGCTGCATGAGGATCTGCAGCTCGAAGCGGCGCGCCGCCACGCCGCCGTGATGGAGGTCGAATCCAGCCAGTTCTATGCGCGCGCCGCCGAGCGGGCTCATGACACCGGCACGCGCAAGCTGCTGGCCGATCTGGCTGAAGCCGAGCGCGGCCATGAGAAGCTGGCGGAACAGCTCGACGACGAACTCAAGAGCTCGGGCGCGGCCGATGAGGAAGAGGAGACGCGCAAGCGCCTCTTCGTGCTGCAGATCGTGCAGCCGGCGCTGGCCGGGCTGATCGACGGCTCCGTCTCGACGCTGGCGCCGATCTTCGCCGCCGCCTTCGCCACCCATGACTCCTGGAACGCCTTCGTCGTCGGCCTCGCCGCCTCGATCGGCGCCGGCATCAGCATGGGGCTGACCGAGGCGCTCTCCGATGATGGCGTCGTGACGGGGCGCGGCCACCCCTGGGTGCGCGGCGCGGCCTGCGGCATCGCTACCGCAATCGGCGGCCTCGGCCACACCCTGCCCTATCTCATCCCGGATTTCTGGCTGGCGACGGCGATCGCAGGCTTCATCGTCGCCTGCGAACTCGTGGTCATCGCCTGGGTCCGCTACCGCTACATGGAAACGCCGTTCACCTCGGCGATCGTGCAGATCATCCTGGGCGGCCTCGCCGTGCTGGCTGTCGGCATCCTGATCGGCAGTTCCTGAGGGCTGTCGCCCTCAGATCACGATGACCTTGGCTCCGACGCCGACCTTGCCGTAAAGGTCCATGACGTCGTCATTGGTCATACGGATGCAGCCCGAGGAGACCTCGCGGCCGATCGTATTCGGCTCGTTGGTGCCGTGGATGCGGTAGAGCGTCGAG
>JARYGW010000113.1:12022-14861 GCA_033792295.1 Allobosea sp. | reverse complement strand
GTTCGTGCCTTCCGCCCCCGCGGATGACGGCAACGCCATCGGCGCCGCATGGCTCAGCCATGCCGAGGCGAACCCTGACTGGCGTGCGCCGAAGGGGCCGCTTTCGCCCTATCTCGGCTCGCATGTCTCGACCGAGCCTTTCGAGCGCATGCAGCTCTGGGAGAAACGCCTGCGCAAGCTCGGCCCCGAGGAGATCGCGCCTGCCACGGCAAAGCTGCTGACGGAAGGCAAGCTGATCGGCTGGGTGCAGGGCCGCGCCGAATTCGGTCCCCGCGCGCTCGGCAACCGCTCGATCATCGCCGATCCGCGCCCGGCCGACGCCAAGGACATCCTGAACGCCAAAGTGAAGTACCGCGAGGCCTTCCGCCCCTTTGCGCCCTCGATCCTGGCCGAGCACGCCGCCGACTGGTTCGAGAACTATCAGGACGCGCCCTATATGGAGCGCACGCTCACCTGGAAGGAGGCGGTGCGCCACCGCGTCCCTGCGGTGGTCCATGAGGACGCGACGGGGCGCCTCCAGAGCGTCACGGCCGAGCGCAATCCGCGCTATCATGCCCTCATCTCGGCCTTTCACGATCTGACGGGCGTGCCAGTGATCCTCAACACCTCCTTCAACATCATGGGCAAGCCGATCCTGCACACGGCGGAGGATGCGATCCTCATGTTCTACACCAGCGGGCTCGACGCTCTGGTGATCGAGGACTGGCTGCTGGTAAAGTAGTCGGCGGATTGCGGCTGATCTGACGGATTGATCGATCGCTTCACGCGAAAGCGCTGGTCCCTGTCCGTTTCGCGGCCATTCTTTCCGATCGAGGGAGGTGACGCCATGCTGGAACTGCGCCCGAATTGCGAATGCTGCGGCCGCGACCTGCCGCCGCAATCGAGCGAGGCCCTGATCTGCACCTTCGAGCGCACCTTCTGCGCCGACTGTGCCCAGACGCGCTTCACCGGCACCTGCCCGAATTGCGGTGGTGAGCTTGTGAAACGGCCGGTCAGGCCCGACTCCATGCTGGCGAAGCATCCGGCCTCGACCGAACGCATCCGCAAAGCCCATCCGCAATGCGCCGCGGCCTGACGCCTGCGGCAGAGCGCCGAGCGAGGAGTGCCTGATGAACGACAACCGCCGCTTCCTCTGCGAGGCCATCGATCTCGCACGGGCCAATATGGAGAGCGGCGGGCGCCCATTCGGCGCCGTCATCGTGAAGGACGGCGCGGTCATCGCCACCGGCGTGAACGAAATTCTGAAGACCAACGACCCAACCGCTCATGCCGAGCTAACGGCCATTCGCGCGGCCAGCCGAGCGCTGAACTCACCGAGCCTGCAAGGTTGCACGGTCTATGCCAGCGGCCATCCTTGCCCGATGTGCATGGCGGCGATGCGCCTCTCCGGCGTAGGCGAGATCTACTACGCCTATTCCAACGGAGACGGCGCGCCCTACGGCCTCTCGACCGCGGCGATCTATGCCGATCTGGCGAAGCCCTTCGCAGAGCAGTCGATGGCGATCCGCTACCTGCCGGTCAGACAGGAAACCGGCCCGGACCTCTATGCCGAATGGGCGCGGCGGCAAGCGGCGAAGGCGTAAGACACCGATGGGCGGCGCTGGAAGACGCTGCCGCCCAATATAGAAGGCCGAAGCCCGAGCCTCAGCTCGCCTGCTTCACCGCGATGCCTTTCTCCTCGAAGAGCTGCTGCAATTCGCCGGCCTGGAACATCTCGCGAGTGATGTCGCAACCGCCGACGAATTCGCCCTTGACGTAGAGCTGCGGGATGGTCGGCCAGTTCGAATAAGCCTTGATGCCCTCGCGGATCTCCTGATCCTCGAGCACGTTCACGCCTCTGAACGGCACGCCGACATAAGAGAGAATCTGCACGACCTGGCCGGAGAAGCCGCACATCGGAAATTGCGGCGTGCCCTTCATGAAGAGCACCACGTCGTTGTTCTTCACTTCCGCTTCGATGCGGGCATTGACGTCGGACATGGGATAACGGCCTTTCTGCCGGACGATCTGGAGGCGTTCGCGAGCGCGATACACCCTATATCGGAACAAGCGCTAGCAGATTCCAGAGGACGTCGCATCCGCAGCGCCACTCCACGCGACATCAGGGCGCGGCGTAGCCTTCGGGAAAGGCGCGCGACGCTTCGTTCTCGAAGCGGAAATTGGTCATGGCCCAGCCTTCTTTGATCTTCTTGTAGGTGAACTGGTAGTACATGAACGGATAGCGGTTATCGTCGTACTGGGCGTAGAACACCATCACCCGGATGAGATCGCTGTAATTCCGCTCATAGGCGAGGCCGAGAACATCGGGCTTCTTCTTGCTGAACGGCCTGAGATTGGTCGACAGCTCGGTATTCTCGCCCTTCTTTTTCAACAGCCGCATCACCTCGCCAACGAAGGGCTCGGCTCCATCGCTCTGGAGCTTGTCCAGCAGGGTCCGCGAATTCGCGACGGGGTCCTGCACCGGCGGCATGATCTGGGCCTTGGCCGGGGCTGCCCCCAGTGCGAGGCCGAGCGCAGCAGCCGCCAGGCTCGCGCGCCACGCGGCCAGCCGGCTCATTCCGGCACTGCCGTCGTCAGCGCCAGCGCGTGCAGCACGCCGCCCATGTTTCCCTGCAGCGCGGCATAGACCATCTGGTGCTGCTGCACCCGGCTCTTGCCCTTGAAGGCGGCCGAGGTGACGGTCGCGGCATAGTGATCGCCGTCGCCGGCGAGGTCACGAATCTCGACCGCCGCATCCGGCAGCGCCGCCTTGATCATCCGCTCGATCTCGTGCGCGTCCATCGCCATGGTCTTGTCTCCTCAGGCCGCCTTGCCGGCCATGTAGGACGGCAGCCAGTCT
>JARYGW010000113.1:0-12012 GCA_033792295.1 Allobosea sp. | reverse complement strand
CGTGGATCTTGCGCAGCGCGGCAACAGCCAGCCCCGGCTCGCCCGGAAGGCTGAGCGAGGCTCCGCCGGTGTGGCCGATCGCAAGCGCCGGCACGCCTGCCGCCTTCGCCGCAGCGATCACCGCCTCGGCCTCGGCCGCCGGAACGGCCACGACATAGCGCGCCTGATCCTCGCCGAAGAGCGCGGCATGGGCGGGCCCCGCCGGCAGCGTCTCGATGGTCGCGCCGATGCCCTTGGCCATCGCCATCTCGGCGAGCGCGACGGCCAGGCCGCCATCCGACAGGTCATGGCAGGTCGAGACCTGGCCCGACACGATCAGCCCGCGCACGAAATCGCCGTTGCGGCGCTCGATCGCGAGATCGACAGGCGGCGGAGCGCCCTCCTCGCGACCGCAGACCGTCGCAAGATACGCGCTCTGGCCGAGCCACCCTTGCGTCTCGCCGATCAGGATGATCGCCTCGCCCTCGGCCTTGAAGGCGATGGTCGCGTGCTTCGTCACATCGGCCATGACCCCGACACCGCCAATGGTCGGGGTCGGCAGGATCGAGACGCCGTTGGTCTCGTTGTAGAGCGAGACGTTGCCGGACACGACCGGGAAGTCGAGCGCCTTGCAGGCCTCGCCAATTCCGCGGATGCAGCCGACGAACTGGCCCATGACTTCCGGCTTCTCGGGGTTGCCGAAATTCAGATTGTCGGTGATGGCGCGCGGCGTCGCACCGGTTGCCGTCAGGTTGCGCCAGGCTTCGGCCACCGCCTGCTTGCCGCCCTCGAATGGATCGGCCTCGCAATAGCGCGGCGTCACATCGGCGGTCATGGCGAGGCCCTTCGGCCCCTCCTCGATGCGGATCACGCCGGCATCGCCGCCGGGCCGCACCACGGAATTGCCGAGGATCAGCGTATCGTACTGCTCCCAGATCCAGCGCTTGGAGGAGAGGTCCGGTGAGCCGATCAATTGCTTCAGCGCCTCGGCATTGCCGCAAGGTGGCGCGACGCTCTCGGCCGCGATGCGCTGCTGCGGCGGCGTCTCGATCCAGGGCCGGTCGTATTCGGGAGCCTCGTCGCCGAGTTCCTTGATCGGCAGGTCGGCCATGACCTCGCCCTGATGCTTCACGACGAAGCGCAGCGTGTCGGTGGTGTGACCGACGACGGCGAAGTCGAGGCCCCATTTCTGGAAGATCGCCTCGGCAGCGTCCTCATGGCCGGGCCTGATCACCATGAGCATCCGCTCCTGGCTCTCCGACAGCATCATCTCATAGGCGCTCATGCCCTCCTCGCGGCAGGGCACCTTGTCGAGGTCGAGCTCGACGCCGAGGTCGCCTTTGGCGCCCATCTCGACGGCCGAGCAGGTCAGGCCGGCAGCGCCCATGTCCTGGATCGCATCGACATGGCCCGCGGCCATGATCTCGAGGCAGGCTTCGAGCAGCAGCTTCTCGGCGAAGGGGTCGCCGACCTGCACGGTCGGGCGCTTCTCCTCCGACTTGTCGTCGAATTCAGCCGAGGCCATGGTCGCGCCGTGGATGCCGTCGCGGCCGGTCTTGGAACCGAGATAGACGATCGCCTTCCCGACGCCAGAGGCCTTGGCGTAGAAGATCTCGTCGGCCTTGGCGATGCCGACCGCCATGGCGTTGACCAGGATGTTGCCGTCATAGCGGCTGTGGAAGCCGGTGGCGCCGCCGACATTCGGCACGCCGAACGAATTGCCGTAGCCGCCGATGCCGGCGACGACGCCGGAGACGAGATGGCGCGTCTTCGGATGCTCCGGCGAGCCGAAGCGCAGCGCGTCGAGCACCGCGATCGGGCGCGCGCCCATGGTAAAGACGTCGCGCAGGATGCCGCCGACGCCCGTCGTCGCTCCCTGATAGGGCTCGATGAAGGACGGGTGGTTGTGGCTCTCCATCTTGAAAACGATGGCCGTGCCGTCGCCGATATCGATGACGCCGGCATTCTCGCCCGGCCCCTGGATCACCCAGGGCGCCTTGGTCGGCAGCGTCTTCAGATGGATCTTCGACGACTTGTAGGAGCAGTGCTCGTTCCACATCGCCGAAACGATGCCGAGCTCGGTGATCGTCGGTTCGCGGCCGATCAGATGCAGGAAGCGCTGATACTCGTCCGGCTTCAGACCGTGCTCTGCGACAAGCTGCGGGGTGATCTTGATGTCGTTCGGAATCACGGGCTCAGGGTTCCTGGCGGTCCGGCGGAGGGAGTTGGCAGGGGCATAGCCTGCCTCGCTTCGCGAGACAACATTCCCGGCGCAAAGCGTGCTTTTCAGCCCTGCATGACGGTCAATGCGGCCCTGAGTGGCGCGGGAATGGGCACCGGCTTCTGGCTCGCCCGCTCCACATAGACATGGGTGAAGCGCCCCTGCGCCGCCGTCTGCTCACTGCCCTGCCGGAAGATGCCGATCCGATAGGTGACGGAGCTGTTGCCCAGCCGGTCGACCGCGACCCCCACCTCGACGGTCTCGGGAAAGGCGACGCTCTCGAAATAGGTACAGGCCGTTTCGACCACGAGCCCGACGGTCTCGCTGCCAGCGGGGTCGAGGAAGCCGCCTTCGATCAGCCAGGCATTCACAGCCGTATCGAACCACCCGTAGTAGACGACGTTGTTGACGTGGCCGTAGACGTCGTTGTCGTGCCAGCGCGTCGGGATTGCGCGGAAGATGCGGAAATCGCCGCGCTCCAGGCGCGGCTGCCGTTCGCTCATCCTTCGCCTCCCGGCTTTTCACCAGTCTTGACTTCCGGCACGCCGAGCGCATCGGCCAGCCGGGTCTTGGCCGAGCCCGGCCGCAACGGCTTCTGCTGACTCTCATGCGGCGCCCAGCCGGAGAGCCAGACGAACTCGAAAGTCGCCGGCAATCTTCCGTCGGGATCGGCGAAGCGCTCGGCATAGAGCGCCGCGGCCCGCAGCAGCGTCTCGCGCCTCAGCGGCGCCTTGCGGCGCGCGACGAGGCTGTTCGCCCAGCCCATCGCCCTGAGATCGCGCAACAGCCCAAAGGCGTCGCGATAGCGCACCGTGACGATTTCGCTGTCGATGACGGGCAGCGCGAAGCCAGCCCGTTGCAGCAGGCCGCCGAGGTCGCGCAGATCGGCGAAAGGAGCCACGCGCGGGCTGACGCCGCCGGTCGTCTCGCTCTCGGCTTCGAGCAGGGCCTGACGCAGCTCCTGCAGCGAACGCCCGCCAAGCAGGCAGGCCATGAACAGACCGTCCGGCTTCAGCGTGCGCTTGATCTGGACGAGTGCACCGGGCAGATCGTTGACGCCGTGCAGCGCGAGCAGCGAGACGGCAAGGTCGAGCGAGGCAGAGGCGAAGGGCAGGCTTTCGAGGTCGCCGACGAGATCGGCGCCGTCGCCTTCCGTCTCGGCCATGCGCAGAAGGCGTCCGGCCTTGCCGGCGAGGACGGGAGCGACGACCGGCAGCGGCGTCCCCAGATCGACCGCGAGCGTGAACTCGCGAAGCACCGCACCGAGCCGCTCTTCCAGGTCCCCCGCCGCGCGCTGCAGCAGGAAATCCGGATAGTCACCGGCGAGCGCGCGCTTGAGCCGCGAACGGCCGAGCGCGCGATCGAAGACGACGCTCAAGTCGCTCAACCCGTCTGTCCCTCTGTTGCGGCTGCCCGCTCAGCGATCGAGCAGCTTCGCGATCTCAGAGCGCAGCTGCGGACCGAGATCGCCGCGATCGAGCGCATAGGCGACATTCGCCGTGAGAAAGCCGATCTTCGAGCCGGTATCGTAGATCTCGCCGTCGAAGCGCACCGCGTAGAACGGCTCCTGACGCGACAGCGCGATCATCGAATCGGTGAGCTGGATCTCGCCGCCGGCACCCTTCTCCTGATTGGCGAGCAGGTTGAAGATCGTCGGCTGCAGGATGTAGCGGCCGGTGATGTGCAGATTGGACGGGGCCGTGCCCTTCGGCGGCTTCTCGACCATGCCGGTGATTTTCGAGACCTTCGCCTTGGCGTCCTCGACACCGACGATGCCATATTGATGCGTCTGGTCGTCCGGCACCGGAGCGACGGCGATGTGGTTGCCGCCATGCTGGTCATAGGCCTCGATCATCTCGGCGAGGCAGCCCTTGCCCTGGCTGTGATGCAGCATGTCCGGCAGCAGCAGCGCGAAAGGCTCCTCGCCCACGATCTCGCGGGCGCACCAGACCGCGTGGCCGAGGCCGAGCGGCGCCTGCTGGCGGGTGAAGCTGGTCGCTCCGGCGGCCGGCAGATCGTGCTTCAGCGCCTCGAGCTCCTTGGTCTTGTTGCGCTTGGCCAGCGTGTCGTCGAGCTCATAGGCCATGTCGAAATGATCCTCGATCACCGCCTTGTTGCGGCCGGTGACGAAGATGAAATGCTCGATGCCGGCGGCACGCGCCTCGTCGACGACGTGCTGCACGACCGGACGGTCGACGATGGTGAGCATCTCCTTCGGGACCGCCTTGGTGGCGGGCAGGAAGCGGGTGCCGAGACCGGCGACGGGAAGAACGGCCTTGCGGATACGTTTCGTCATGAAGGGTCCTTGGCACGGTTGCCTTTGCCGAAGCGAGGCTGTGATGGGGTGGGCCGCACAACTGTCATGGTTACCGGCCATCAGGGGCGTATTAGCTGACAGGCCTTGAGAACCCGTCAACGGTTTTTGGATAGGTCGAGTTCCTGACAAAGATGAGGCGAAAGACGATGGCGGTATTGGTTTCCGGCGGGGCCGGCTACATCGGCAGCCATATGGTGCTGGAATTGCTCGACCGGGGCGAGAAGGTCGTGGTCCTCGACAATCTCTCCACCGGCTTCTGGTGGGCGGTGCCGCCCGAAGCGGTTTTCGTCCAGGGCGACATCGGCGACCAAGAGCTGGTCGAGGGCCTCATTGCCGAATACGAGGTGACAGAGATCGCACATTTCGCCGCCAGGATCGTGGTTCCGGAATCCGTATCCGATCCCCTGGGCTATTATTTCAACAATACCGTGAAGACGCGCGCGCTCATCGAAAGCGCGGCGCGCAAAGGCGTGAAGCACGTCATCTTCTCCTCGACCGCCGCGGTCTATGGCGAGCCTTCCGTCTCGCCGGTGCCGGAGGAGCTCACGCTCAACCCGATCAACCCCTATGGCCGCTCGAAGCTGATGAGCGAATGGATGCTGCAGGATGCGGCGAAGGCGCACGGCTTCAGCTATGTCGCGCTGCGCTATTTCAACGTCGCCGGCGCCGATCCCAAGCTGCGCTCCGGCCAGTCCTCGCCCAACGCCACCCACCTGATCAAGGTCGCGAGCCAGGCGGCGCTCGGCGAGCGCGACGGGCTCACCGTCTTCGGCACGGACTACGCGACGCCGGACGGCACCTGCGTGCGCGACTACATCCATGTCACCGATCTCGCCCGCGCGCATCTGGCCGCGCTCGACCATCTGCGCGCCGGCAAGGAAAGCCTGACGCTGAACTGCGGCTATGGCCGCGGCTATTCGGTGAAGGAGGTCGTCGAGGTGGTGAAGAAGGTCTCCGGCGTCGACTTCCCGGTGGCGCTCGCCGCCCGCCGTCCGGGCGACCCGGCCTCGCTGATCGCCCGCGCCGACCGCATCCGGGCCGAGCTCGGCTGGCAGCCGGAGCATGACGATCTGGAGGAGATCGTCAGCCAGGCGCTGGCATGGGAAGACAAGCTCAGGACGAAAAACGCCTCAGCCTGAAACATCGCCGAGCTTCCCGGGCCCTCATCCTGAGGAGCCATCCCGGAAGGGATGGCGTCTCCAAAGATGTTCCAGGAGGCTCCGGAACCATCTGTGTTGCATCCTTCGAGACGCGCTTCGGACGAAGCGCTCCTCAGGATGAGCGCAGCGGGCTTCCAAGCAGCCCCAACCCGGCACCTTCAGGATGCCGCCTCTTCCTCGGCCGGCTCACGCACTTCGAGCACAGTCAGGCGCTTGACGTCGCCGGAGCGCGTCGTCCAGTCGATCGAGCGCTCGGCCGCCATGCCGATCAGGGCGACGCCGATCGGCGTCATCACCGAGATGCGGTTCTTCTCGATATCGGCATCCTGCGGCCAGACCAGCGTGACGGTGGTCTCCCGCTTGGTGCTTTCGTCGCGATAGACGATCTGGCTGCCGATGCGGGCGTGGTCGATGGAGGTCCGCCCTTCCGGGAGGATGCGGGCGCGATCGAGCTCGTGGGTCAGCTCGGCGGCGAGCTCCGGCATGGTGTTGGCCGCGCCGGCCGCGATACGGCTCAGCATGGCATGGTCCGCAGCCGTTACGGTGATGGCGGGACGCTTGGTGGACATTGGATCAGGTCTTTCATCTCAAAGGCGAGCGCCCGCCGGCGGACACGAAGCCGCACGGAATAACAAGGCCGAACTCGCTGGTGAAGGGAAGAGGAAGCGCCCCCGAGCCGGAGGCGCCAAGCGCGACAGACCCGGGGCTAGAAGCCCGCGATGAGATTGCCCGAGCGGTGCAGACCGCGGCGGAAGGGAGAGGCGCTATACATCGGGCCAGAATCCGCCAATCGCTCCAGCTTGTCAAATGTGCGGATGCCGGAGTTCCCTCTCCCGGTTTAACCTGCGGTTAATCTTGTTCAGGCGCTGTGATGATGTTTCCATCCAGCATTCGCAGGGAGCCCTCATGCGCCTGTCCGTCATCGCTGCTTCGGCCTTGCTCAGCCTGGCGCCGGCGTTGGCGCAGACCACGGGCTCGATCACCGTCTCGCGTGCCCATGCCGGCCCGCCCGCCGCGACACCGGCCAGCGCCAGCTTCGACATCTTCCTGCAGCGGCTCTGGCCGCAGGCGCAGGCGCGCGGGATTTCGCGCGCGACCTTCGACCTCGCCTTTCGCGGCGTGACGCCGGACGCCTCCATCGTCGCGCTCACCAGGAAGCAGTCCGAGTTCAGCGCGCCAATCTGGTCCTATCTGAACAACGCCGTCGGCGGCGGGCGCGTACAGCGCGGCCAGGCCGTCGCGGCCGAGAACGCTTCGGTTCTCGCTCAGGTCGAGGCCCGCTACGGCGTGCCGAAGGAGGTCGTGCTCGGCGTCTGGGGCATGGAGACCAATTTCGGCTCGTTCAAGGGCGGCAAGGACGTCATTCGCTCGCTGGCGACGCTGGCCTCGATCCGCTACCGCGGGGACTTCTTCCGCGACGAATTGCTGACCGCGCTAGAGCTGATCGAGAAGGGCTATGTCGAGCGCAGCGAATTGCGCGGTTCCTGGGCCGGCGCCATGGGCCACACCCAGTTCATGCCGTCGAGCTACCTGAAATACGCCGTCGACTGGACCGGCAACGGCCATGCCGACATCTGGAACTCGTCGAGCGACGCCATCGCCTCCACCGCCAACTACCTGAAGAGCCATGGCTGGGTGTCGGGTCTGCCCTGGGGCATGGAGGTGACGCTGCCCGAGGGCTTCGACCACCGCCTCGACAAGGGAAGCTTCGCCTCCTTCCGCTCCGCCGGCGTGCGCCGGGCCGATGGCCGCGCCCTGCCCTCGTCCGGCGAGGGCCGTCTGTTCTATCCCGCCGGCCACACCGGCCCCGTGCTGCTGCTGACGGCGAATTTCGACGTCATCAAGCAATACAACTCCTCCGACGCCTACGCCCTGGCCGTCGGCCATCTCGGCGACCGCATCATGGGCCGTGCCGCGATCCAGGCCGACTGGCCGCTCAAGGCCGCCCGCCTCGACATGGCCGCGACCAAGGACCTGCAGCGCCGCCTGAAAGCGCTCGGCCTCTACGACCACGATGCCGACGGACGCGTCGGCACCGGCACCCGCGAGGCCGTGCGGCGCTACCAGATCAGCGTCGGCGAGATCGCCGACGGCTATCCGACCCCGGCGCTGCTCGCCCGCATGCGTGGCCAGCGCTGACTTCGGCGCGGGCCTGCCCTATATATTGGGCTCGTCACGAGCCTTGGAGCCGGGTCCAATCAGGTTGAGGCAATCTGATCGGTGTATCCGTCTCCGAGCTATGGAATGAGAACGCGTGATCCGATCAGATTGCGATGCGGTCCGATCGGAGCGTGCTCTTGGATCGGATGGCTGATGCGCCTGCGCTCGCTCATCGTGGTTCTCTGCGCCGCCGGCCTGCTCCTGGTGACCGGCGGCCCCATCTCGCTCGCCCAACAGCCGCAGCAACGCAGCCTGTTCCAGCTTTTCTGGCAGCTCCCGGCCCAGCCGGCGAAGCCGCAGGTCCAGCCGCGCCAGCGCGCCGCGCCGGTGGTCCGGCGCCGCCCGGCCGCGCCCGTCGTCGTGCGCGACGACCCCGTCATCCCCAAGGTCGACGTTGCGCATCATATCCTGGTGATGGGTGATTCCCTCGCCAACCTCCTCGCCGACGGCCTGGATGACGCGTTGAACAACCGTCCCGATGTCGAGGTCATCCATCGGAGCAAGCCGGATTCCGGCCTCGTCCGCACCGATTTCTACGACTGGCCCAAGGCCGTCTCGGAGCTCCTCGCCAGCGATCAGAAGATCACCATCGCCGTGATGCTGGTCGGCCTCAACGACCGCCAGCCGATCCGCGACGGCGACACCATGCAGGAACCGCTGAGCCCGCGCTGGCTCGAGCTCTACCGCGAGCGGATCGATACGCTCGCCAACGCCTTTGCCGCCAGGCGCATCCCGCTGATCTGGGTCGGCGTGCCGCCTGTGCAGAACGCCCGGCTTTCGGCCGATCTCGTCACGCTCAACGAACTCTTTCGCGAGCGGGTCGAAAAGGCAGGGGGGCAATATGTCGATCTCTGGGGCGGTTTCGTCGATGCCGAGAACCGCTATACCGCGACCGGTCCCGACGTCTCCGGCCAGCCGACGCGCCTGCGGCTCGGCGACGGCGTGCACTTCACCAAGGCTGGCGCCCGCAAGGCCGCGCATTTCGTCGACCTCGTCATTCGCCGGATCATCGAGGCGGCGCCGCAGAGCAACGTCATCGCCCTGCCCGTCTCGCCCGAAACCGGAGCTCCGACCACACCCGAATTGCAACCGGGCGGCGTCGAGCGCCTGATCGACCAGATGGCCGCGGGCGTGCCGACGATCGGCCTGCCCCCGGCGCTGCAGGCCCGCCCTCTGGCAGGGCCGATCCAGCCGCTCACCGGCCAGGCCGCACCGTCCGAACAGCCGCTCCTGGCCTCGATCACCGAGGCGCGCGGCCGCGGCGATGCCGCCACCCAACTCGAACGCGTCTTCGGCCAGGGCATCGCGCCCGACCCCGTGCCCGGCCGCATCGACGATTATCGCTGGCCGCGCTGAGAACGGCGAGCGGCATGAGAAACGTCTTCGAGGTCCGATGAACACGCTCCGATGCATGGCCGCTGCGGCTGCGTTGGTCCTTGCGGCCGCGCCCGGCCAGGCCGCCGCTGCGCCGAAGGGCGAGATCGTCGATTTCGGACTGACGGCCGGGCGCCGCATCATGGCGACGCCGACAATCGGCGAGACCGGTCTAGAACCGGCTCGCGAAATGAAGAACATCCGCTACTTCGAACGCACAGACCGCATCGAGGCGCGGCTCTGCCGAAATTTCGGCCTCACGATCAGGTTGACGGATGCCATCCCGAAGGCGCTGCCGCGCTCGGTCTCCGTCAAGGTCCTGCACCCGCGCTTCACCCGCACCGACGGCAAGACCAGCATCGAGGACCGCTTCCAAAGCGCCGTGATCGACGGCCTCACCCATATCGGCTTCACCTTCGATCACGAATGGGAAATGGAGCCGGGCAGCTGGACCTTCATCGTCTCGGCCGGCGGGCAGGAGATCGCGCGGAAGGACTTCATCATCACCGCCCCGCCACCCGGCACGCCCAACTCCGATTGCGGCATCGGGTAGTCGCACCGCCACGTCCGGAGCGGATCAGCCCGCCATCAGCCGGTCGAAGATCAGATCGGGGTCGTCGACCTCGACCAGCCTCTTGCCGTCGATCACCCAGATTCTTGTCGCCACCGCCCGCACGAAGGCGCGGTCGTGGCTGACCAGCAGGCAGGCCGGCTCATGCTCGATCAGTTCGCGCTCCAGCCGATCCTGCCCCTCGATGTCGAGATGGTTGGTCGGCTCGTCGAGCAGATAGAAATTCGGCTGGGCGAGGCGCAGCAGCAGCATCGCAAGCCGCGCCTTCTGCCCGCCCGAGAACCGGGCGATCGGCGCAGACTGGGCCTCGCTCGCGATTCCGGCGCCCGCGAGCAGCGTGCGCGCGAGCTGGTCGCCGGCATCGCTCGACTGTTTCACCGCCTCCCAGGGCGTCGCCCAGGCATCGAGCTGCGACAGCGTCTGGTCGGAATGGCCGAGCTTCAGGCTCGCCGCGCCGCGGATCTCCGGATCGTCGCCGTCCAGCGCCGCCCGCAATCGCGCGACGAAGCGCGTCTTGCCGGTGCCGTTGGCACCGAGCAGGGCGACCCTGTCGCCATTCTCGATCCAGAGCTGGCCAGTGCGGAAGAGCGGTCGTCCAGCCGGCGTGGAAATCACCGTGTCCTCGATCGAGACCAGCGCCTTGGCATGGCTGCCGCTGTTGGCGAGCCGGATCGCCCCCGCCGAGCGCTCCCTATGGGCCGGTCGAGCATTCTCCTCCAGCTTGTCGGCGCGCTCGGACAATTGCTTGGTCTTGACCACCAGCAGGTCCGAACCGGAATTGATGCCGATATTCTTGAGCTTCGCCGCCTGCTGTCGCAGCGCCCTCACCTTGCGCATGTCGTTCTCGAACTGCCGCCCTCGCGCCACGTCACGCTCCTCCAACGCCTGCATGGCGCGTGAATAAGGCAAGGCGAAATCGGCACTCTCCACCGGGCGCAGGAACAGGGTCCGGTTGCTGACATCGTCGAGGAGGGCGCGGTCATGGCTCGCCACCACGACGGCACAATCACGCGGCAGCGCCGCGAGAAAGCGTTCGAGCACGCCGATCCGCGCCAGATCGAGATGGTTGGTCGGTTCGTCGAGCAGGATGAGGTCGGGCTGGATCACCGCCGCCCGCGCCAGCAGCATGCTGCGCTGCCAGCCGCCGGAAAGCTCGCCGACCGGGCGGCTGCGCAAGGCCTCGTCGACGGCGAGATCGTCGAGCAGGACATCGACCCGCCAGCTTTCGGTTTCCGCCGCCTCGGCATCGAGCGCATCGCGTACCGCATCGTAGAGACTCAGGGAGAGCAGGCGTGCCGGGGGATCCTGCGGCGCGAAGGCGGTGACGAGGCCGCGCGCCCGGGTCAGCGTGCCTCCCGTCGCCTCCTCCTCGCCAGCCATGATGCGCAGAAGCGAGGATTTGCCGCGCCCATTGGCGGCGACGAGGCCGAGGCGGTCGCCTTTGGCGATGGAGAGATCGAGCCCGGCGAACAGAGACTCGGCACGGATGAGCGAAAGGTCTTTGATGGCGATCAGGGACATCGGAATCTCATGAAGTCAGTCGGGCGCAGGCAGACGCGCCAAAAAAGGCTGACGATGAGACGACGATGCGTTCCCGATCAGCCCCGCGAGGTGAAGCGCGGGGCGGAAACAGGTCCTCGGGTGCGGCAATGGAAGCGACGGCGCGGCGCCTGCTTCCCCTTCTGGCTCGTTTCCATGGCAACGAACATAGCGAAGCCGGCGCGGATGACCAAAGCCGCCCGGCGATCCGGCTCACATCGGCAGGATGGTCTCGCCCATCAGCTGCTTGTCGATGGCATGCGCCGCCTGGCGGCCCTCGCGGATCGCCCAGACGACCAGCGACTGGCCACGGCGCACGTCGCCTGCCGTCCAGAACCTGTCGACCGAGGTCTTGTAGTCGCGGTCGTTGGCGACGACGTTTGTCGAGCCGCGGCGGTCGGTGTTGAGCACCAGCCTGCCGTCGAGCTCCTTCAGCACGCTGTCGGTGAAGGGGCCGCGGAAGCCGATGGCGATGAAGGCGAGATCCGCCTTGATGATGAATTCCGTGCCTGCGATCGGCCGGCGGCGCTCGTCGACCTCGCAGCACTTGACGCCGGTGAGCTGGCCGTCCTCGCCGAGGAATTCCAGCGTCGCGACCTGGAATTCGCGAACGGCGCCTTCGGCCTGCGAGGAGGAGGTGCGCATCTTCGTCGCCCAGAAGGGCCAGACGGCGAGCTTGTCTTCCTTCTCG
>JARYGW010000112.1:0-14901 GCA_033792295.1 Allobosea sp. | reverse complement strand
TCGGCCGCAACGGCGAGCCAGTTGCTCGCCCGCGCCGTCCATCGCGACCGAACCGAGCGATGATGGCGCTGTTCGACCTCGCGCTCGTCACCTTGTTGCTGATGCTCGCGCTTCGCGTCGTCGTCGAGCCGGACGAGCGCAGCGCGATCATTACCTTCCTCGCCTTCGGATTGCTGCTCGGGCTGGCCTGGGTCCGGCTGTCGGCGCCCGACGTCGCCTTGACGGAGGTCGCGATCGGCGGCGGCGTGACCGGGATCCTGCTGTTGCGGGCGGAAGCCGCCCTGCGCGGTCGCGGCAAGCAGGCGGAACCGCTGACGCGCACGGGCAAGCTCGCCGTCGCTGCGGGCTGCGCCGCAATCTCCGCCGGGCTCGGCTTCGCCGTGCTGACCTTCTCCACACCGGCACAGACGCTCGCGCCGGCCGCCGGGCAGGCGCTTCCCGCAACGGGGCTGGGCAATCCCGTCACCGCCGTCCTGCTGGCCTATCGTGCGCTCGATACGCTGCTGGAGAAGGTCGTGGTGCTGCTCGCCCTGATCGGGGTCTGGTCGCTGGCGCCCGACGCGCTCTGGGGCGGCGCTCCCGATGTGAAGCCTGCCGCCGTTCCGGGGCCGCTCGCCTATCTCGGGCGTGTCCTGCCGCCTTTCGGCGTCGTTATCGGCGTCTACATGTTCTGGGTCGGGGCGGATGCCCCGGGCGGCACCTTCCAGGCCGGGACAGTGCTCGCGGCAATGTGGCTGCTGGTGATGATGTCGGGGCTTCATCCGCCTCCCGACACGGCCCAGTGGCTGCTACGGCTGGTGCTGGCCGGCGGGCCGATCCTGTTCGTGGCGATCGCCTTTCTCGGCTTCGCCTTCGCCGACGGCTTCCTCGCCTATCCGAAGGCACTGGCGAAACCCCTGATCCTGACGATCGAGGCGGCGTTGACACTCTCCGTCGCTGCGGCGCTCGCCATGCTGGTCGCGGGGCCGGCCCGCAAGGCGCCAGCGCGATGATGGCGGTGCTTCAGCCCGGCGTCCTGTTCGGCCTGTGCGGGGCAGCGCTCGTCGGCATCGGCCTGTTCGCCGTCATCACCCATCCCGGGCTGCTGCGGCGGATCGTCGGCTGCAATATCCTCGGCGCGGGCATCTTCCTCGTTTTCGGCGCCGTCGCGCGGCGCGGAGCCGGCGCAGGCTTCGATGCCGATCCGGTGCCGCAGGCGCTGGTAATCACCGGCATCGTCGTCGCCTTCTCGGCCAGCACGCTGGCCGTCGCCTTGTTGAAGCGGCTCGCCGAGCTGAGCGTGGGCGACCGTTCGGAGACGGCTGCGCTCACCGAACCGCGGAGCGGCTCGTGACGCCGCTCGTCCATGCCACCACGCCGGGCGGCTTCCTGCTCGTTCTGGCGGTGATCCTGCCGGTCTGCGCCGTGCTCGCCATCCTCGCCTGCGGGCCACGCAGCGCGGCGCGGATCGCGTTGGCCACGTTTGCGGCCGGGTTTGCCGTCGCTATCGCCATCGCCACCGAGCTGGTGTCGAGCGGGAAGGCGCTCTCCTATGTCGTCGGCGCCTGGCAGCCGCCGCTTGGCATCGCCCTGCGGGCCGACGGGCTATCGGGGGCGATGCTGGTCATGACGGCGCTGGTCGTGGTCGCGGTCGGGCTGTTCGCGCATATCCAGCACGGGCTTCAGACGGACACTGGCGGCGGGCGGGCGCAGACGACCTTCTGGGTGATGCTGCTCGCGCTCTGGAGCGCGCTGAATGCCGTCTTCGTCGGCGAGGATCTGTTCAACCTTTATGTCGCGCTGGAGCTGCTGACCTTCGCGGCGGTACCGCTGGTCTGCCTCGATGGCCGGGCGGAGACCGTCACGGCGGCGTTGCGCTATCTGCTGTTCGCGCTGATCGGCTCGCTGCTCTATCTGCTTGGGGCCGGTTTGATCTACGGCCAGTACGGCACACTCGATCTGCTCGCGCTGGCGCAGCTTGGCCGGCGGGACCCGGCGCTCGCGGTTGCGCTGGCGCTGATGATCGTCGGGCTTCTGGCCAAGGCGGCGCTGTTTCCGTTGCATCTCTGGTTGCCGCCGGCCCATGCCGGGGCGCCGGCTCCGGCGAGCGCCGTCCTGTCGGCGCTGGTGATCAAGGCGCCGGTTTTCCTGATCCTGCGGTTGGTGCTCGACGTCGCGCCCCCGCAGGCGGCCGCGACCGCAGGCCAGATGCTCGCCGTCCTTGGCGCCGCCTCGATCCTGTTCTGCAGCGTCATGGCGCTCCGGCAGGCGCGGCTCAAGCTGATGATCGCCTATTCGACCGTGGCGCAGATCGGCTATCTCTTCATCGTCTTCCCGTTGGCCGCCGGCAGCGCCGACCTGCCGCCATGGGGCACGATCGCCTGGACAGGCGGCGCGCTCCAGCTCGTCTCCCATGCGCTGGCGAAGGCGGCGATGTTCCTGGCGGCGGGCGTCGTTGCCGAGGCCTTCGGTCATGACCGCATCGCCGATCTCGGCGGCTTCGGCCGGGTACTGCCGATCAGCGCGGCGGCCTTTGGCCTCGCGGGTCTGTCGCTGATGGGTATTCCGCCGAGCGGCGGCTTCGTCGCCAAATGCCTGCTGTTGACGGCCGCAGTGATCCAGGGGAATCCCTGGCTGGCAGCAACCATCCTGGCCGGCGGGGTTCTGGCCGGTGCCTACGTCTTCCGCGTGATCGACAAGGCGCTGGCCGTCCCCACCGTTCCGATCGTGGCGCGCTGTGCAGTGCCGCGCCGGCTCGAATGCGCGGCGCTGGCCTTGGCCATTGCAGCCGTGCTGATCGGTTTCGTGCCGCTGCGGCCCTTCGGCTTCCTGCAGATCGGCCGCGATGGCCTCAACATGGCATGGGCGCCATGAGCGGCGCCGGCCTGCTTCTCGCCGCAGCGCTGTTCTTCCCGCTCGTGCTCGTGATCTGCTGCCTGTCCGCGCGGTTCCGGGCGAGGGCCCTGGCCGTGGTCGTCATCGCGCCGTTGCCGGCCCTCGCGGCGGCGGTCCTCGTTCCGGAAGGTCGCTTCGCCTTCTTCCCGGCGCCGTTCCGGCTGACGCTGGTGCTCGACCAGCCGGGCGCGATCCTGCTCGGCGGCGCCGCGCTGCTGTGGAGCGCTGCCGGCGCCTACGCGGCCTCGCTCATGGCACGCGACCCGGCTGCGTCGCGCTTTGCGATCTGGTGGCTGCTGACCCTCGCCGGGAGCCTCGGCCTCTTCATCGTCGGCGACGTCGTGAATTTCTACCTGCTGTTCACGCTGGCGAGCCTTTCGGCCTATGGCCTGATCATTCACGAGCAGAGCGCCTCCGCGCACAGGGCCGGTGTCATCTATGTCGGGCTCGCGCTGCTGGGGGAGGCACTCCTGCTGATCGCGCTGGTGATGCTGTCGGCCACGCATCCCGATGCCAATCCGCAGATCCGCAGCGT
Organism: Allobosea sp.; assembly: GCA_033792295.1. Lineage (GTDB taxonomy): Bacteria > Pseudomonadota > Alphaproteobacteria > Rhizobiales > Beijerinckiaceae > Allobosea. The sequence goes on along the minus strand of JARYGW010000112.1, from coordinate 11,492 downwards.
CGTCGCCGACCTGCCGGCTTCCGCGATGCGGGACGGCACTCTCGCGCTGTTCATCATCGGCTTCGCGCTGAAGATGGGGCTGGTGCCGCTCCATGTCTGGCTGCCCTTGGCGCATCCGGCGGCGCCGACACCGGCTTCGGCGGTGCTGAGCGGCGTGGTGGTCAAGGCCGGCGTGATCGGGCTGATCCGTTTCCTGCCCTTCGAGGCCGGTGCGCCGCTCTGGGGCTCCGTGCTGATCGGGGTCGGCCTCGTCACGGCCTATTACGGCGTCATCGTCGGCATCACCCAGCCGCGGGCGAAGACGGTGCTGGCCTATTCCACCGTGAGCCAGATGGGGTTGCTGGCCGTGCTGCTTGGTATCGGCCTCGACACCGCCGATCCTGCCGTCACAAACCTGACGGCCTATTACGCCGTACATCACACGCTGGTGAAGGGCGCGCTGTTCCTGGGCGTCGGCATCCTCGCCACGACGGGAGGGCGCCGCCTCCGGCTCGCGCTGCTGCTCACCGCGGTGCTCGCGCTGAGCCTCGGCGGCATGCCGCTGACCAGCGGTGCGCTGGCCAAGCTCGCGACCAAGCCATTGTTCGGCTATGGCTGGCTCGCTGGCGCGATGACGCTCGCCGGCGCCGGCAGCACCGCGCTGATGTTGCATTTCCTGCTGATCCTGCGCCGCGACACGGCGGGCAATCCAGCAGGATCGCCGGCGCTCGGGCAGCTCTTGCCCTGGCTGGTCGTGGTGGCTGCGGCCTTCCTCATCCCGTGGTCGCTCTATCCGGCGGTTTCCGGCGAAACGGTGCCCGGCCTGCTCCAGTCGGAGGCGCTGTGGAAGGTGACCTGGCCGATGCTGCTCGGCGCGGTCGCGATGCTGTTCGTCCATCGATTGCCGCAACGGCTCGGCGCGATTCCGGAGGGCGACATCATCGTTCTCGCACAAGCCGCACAACCGCTTGCCCGCCGCTTTTCGGATCGGATCGGGGGTATCGACGCCCATTTTCGCCGCTGGCCCGTTGCGGGGTTCGTCCTGATCGCTCTTGCCATCCTGTTTGGCGGCGTTTTGATGTTGCAGGCCTGAACGGGCGGCAGGAGGCCTCGACGTGACCCCGATACAGAGCACCGCCCTCGTCACCGTGGCCGCGATCGGGCTGTTCACCTGGAACAGGCTACCGGTCGTCGTGGTCGCGATCGGCGCGGCGCTGGCGCTGTGGGCGACGGGCGTGGTCACGCTCGACCAGGCCTTCGCCGGCTTCGGCGACCGCGCCGCCCTCTTCGTTGCCTGCCTCTTCATTGTCAGCGCTGCGCTCGAAAGAACGGGCATCACCGCCTGGGCCGGACAATACCTGATCGCAAAGGCGGGAACCGAAGGGCTGACACGGCTGCTGGTCATCATCATGGTCGCGGCCGGTTGTCTGAGTGCCCTCATCAGCGGCAGCGGCGCGGTCGCGGCGCTGATGCCCGTCGCGGTCATGGCGGCGGTCCGCCTGCGTCAATCGCCGGCGCAGCTCCTTATGCCGCTCGCCTTCGCCTCCCATGCCGGCGCGAACCTGCTGCTGACCGGGGCGCCGAAGAACATCCTGGTGTCGGAGGCGCTTGAGGATGCGGGGCTCCCCGGCTTCGCCTTCGCGGAGTTCGCGTTGGTCGGGTTGCCGCTTCTGGTCGGGACCATCGCGATCATCCTGCTGCTGGGCAAGCGCCTGTTGCCGCAGCAGAGCAGCGCACGGCTGCCAGCCGACTTTAGCCGGCACGCCCAGACCCTCGTCGAGCATTACGGGCTGAGCGGCGGCGTCTTCCGGCTGCGCGTGCGGTCGACCTCCACCTATGTCGGCATCCCACCCGACGAGATCGATGTCGGGTCGGCCGGGCGGCTCAACCTCATGGCCGTACAGGCGGGGGAAACGCGGACGCCGCTACGGGCCCGGGCGGTCTCCGAGGGCGATTACCTGCTCGTACGCGGCGATGCAGAGCTGATCGCGACTCTGGCTGCCGAGAAGCATCTGGCTTTGCGCGAGGAGGGGGCGCAGCCGGGATTGTTCAGTCGCCGTTCCGGCCTCGCCGAGGTCGTGATCCCGCCTCGCTCGGCCTTGATCGGCCGCGCGCTGTTCCCGGGCATGGTGACCGATAGCGGCGATCTCGTCGTGCTGGCCGTGCAGCGAGCCGGCGTCGACGTCGAGCCGGGCGAGACCTTGCTTGCCGGCGACACCATGCTTCTCGAAGGGACCTGGGAGGCGCTGGATTTGCGCCTCGACGACCCCGACGTGCTCGTCGTCAACTCGCCCGATCTGGTCCGGCGCCAGGCGGTGCCGATGGGAGCCGGCGCCGGGGTGACGCTCGCCGCGCTGGCCAGCCTCGTCGCGATGCTCGCGACGGGCATCCTGCCGCCTGCGGTGGCCGGATTGATCTGCGCCGGTGCCCTGATCCTCGCCGGCATCATGACCGTGGAGCAGGCCTATCGGGCGATCAACTGGACGACAGTGATCCTGATCGCGGCGATGATGCCGCTCTCCACGGCAATGGTGCAGTCGGGGGCGGCCAAGATGGTGGCCGACCAACTGGTGACGCTGACGGGTGGAGGAGGCCCCTTCGTCTTCCTCGGAGGTCTCTTCGTGCTGACCGCGAGCCTCGGCCAGGTCATGAGCAACACGGCGACGACGATGTTGGTCATTCCGATCGCCATGGCGGCCGCCGCGGGCCTGGGCGTCTCACCGCGCCCGGTGCTGATGAGCCTGTGCATTGCCGGCTCGGCCTCGTTCCTGACGCCGATCGCGACCGCGACCAACGTGATGGTGATGGGGCCGGGCGGCTACGGCTTCACCAGCTACTGGAAGCTCGGAGCGCCGCTGATGCTCTGGTTCTTCGTCATGGCCGTATTCTACGTGCCGCTGGTCTGGCGGTTCTGAATGCCGCCGCCTTCACCCACTTGCTCTCCGAGGCCGGCTATGGACCCTGATCGGCTGGTTGAACGCAGCAAATCCCATTTTCGGCAGGTAAGATGACGGGCTATCGCACGAGAATGCTTCTCCTTCCGCTGCGCTTGAGCCGTAATCTGTCCGGCATCGGACTGGCTCTGGGCACGTTCCTGTTTGCGGCTTCGCTGACCCCGACGCTCGTTCCGCGCACTGCTCTGACCCAAGGGGTTCTTGGCGGAGTCTGCTTTGCCATCGGCTACGGTCTCGGCACGGCCTGGCGCTGGTTTTGGGCGTATCTGGAGATGCCAGAGCCGAACGAGCGCATGCGGCGCATCGGCAATATCGTCATCGCCTGCGTCTGCCTGCCGGTGGGCGTGATCTTCCTGGCCAACGCTGCGGGGTGGCAGAATTCCATCCGCAAGGTGATGGCGATGGAACCGATCGACAGCGCCCATCCGATTCAGGTCAGCCTGATCGCGCTCGCGACCTTCGCCGTGCTGCTGGCTCTTGGGCGGCTGTTCAGGCTTGTCGCCCTGTTCCTGGCGCGGCGACCGCTGCGCTTCATGCCGCGGCGCGTCGCCTTCGCCGCCGGCCTCACGATCACGACGCTGCTGCTGTGGACGCTGGCGAATGGTTTCCTGGTCCGGATCAGTTTTCGCATGCTCGATTCCTCCTTCCGCGAGCGCGACGCCCTGATCGAGCCGACCAGCCCGCAGCCGATCGACCCGCTCCAGTCGGGAAGTGCCGCCTCGCTGGTGAAATGGCAGGAACTGGGGCGTGCGGGCCGGGAATTCGTAGCCTCGCGGCCGAGCGCGGCCGAGATTGCGGCGATCACGGGCAGGCCCGCCTCGCAGCCGATCAGGCTCTATGTCGGGCTGCGGGCCGCCGGATCTGCGCAGGCGCGGGCGCGGTTGGCATTGGAGGAGCTAAAACGCTCCGGCGCCTTCGAGCGCGCGATCCTTGTCGTGATCACGCCGACCGGCACGGGCTGGGTCGATCCTTCCGCCATCGCCCCGATCGAATATCTCGCCGACGGCAACGTCGCCAGCGTGGCACTGCAGTATTCCTATTTGTCGAGCCCGCTGTCGCTGCTCGCCCAGCCCGAATACGGCTCGGAGGCGGCGCAGGCGCTGTTCGCCGAGGTGTACGGCTATTGGACGGGCTTGCCCAAGGACCGCAGGCCACGGCTCTACCTGCATGGGCTGAGCCTTGGCTCGATGAATTCGGAGCGCTCGGTCGAGCTGCTCGACATGATCGGCGACCCGGTCGATGGCGCCTTGTGGAGCGGCCCTCCCTTCGGCAGCCGCATCTGGCGCAGCATCACGGATCGGCGCAATCCCGGCTCCCCCGCCTGGCTTCCTGAATATCGTGACGGTCGCTTCGTCCGCTTCATGAACCAGGAGGGTCCGCGCGTGACCCTCGAGACGCCTTGGGGCGTCCTGCGGATCGTCTATCTCCAATATGCCAGCGACGCGGTCACCTTCTTCGACCGGAACTCCTTCTTCCGGCGGCCCGCCTGGCTCGAGCCGGTGCGCGGCCCGGATGTTTCCCCTGAGTTCCGCTGGTATCCGATCGTGACGGGTCTGCAGCTCGCGCTCGACATGGCTTTCGCGACGCGGACGCCGATGGGCTACGGACACGTCTATGCCCCCCAGCACTATGTCGATGCCTGGGTCGCGGTTGCCGATATCCGGAACTGGTCGCAGGAGAGACTGGCTTCGTTGAAGCGGCATCTCCTGGAAAAAGCTCAGCGCAGGACCGACGACGGGGACGGAGAGGAGGGTCCCTACGACAATCGCGGGGGCTGACCGCCGGGGTGGCAAGAGTGTCGCGTCCGCGCGCGCCCAGCGAAGGCTTCAGACGCCGCTTTTCTGGCTCTGAAGATAGGCTGCGACGTTTCGGGCGAGATTCGACAACGTCAGATCGTGATTGAAGCGCCCGGTCCTGATGAAGGTCAGGGCCTGGGCGACGACCAGCGGATTGTTCATCATGAAGGTGTGGGTCACCGGCAAGACGATATGATCGGTCATGCCATCGAGCTTCGTGCTCTCCACGGAGACCTTGCCGTCGTTCGGGCCGGCGAAGAAATGCGACAGGAGCGGGTTGAGCGAGAGTGTTCCGGCGATGATGCCGAGCTCGTAATCCGCGTTGGGCAGGATGTTGGGCAGGCTGTCCGGGGCCGTCCGGAGCTGTCGGCCGGCCGGCCCGTTGATCAGCTCGAAAGCCGGCAGGCGACCGAGCCCGTCCACCAGCTCCGAGCCGTGGTTGGGCGGGGCCAGCATCACGACGCGCCCGAGCTCGCGCGGACGGTTCTGCCGCAGCCAGGCTCGCAGAAGGATGCCCCCCATCGAATGGGTTACGAAATGCATCCGCTCCCCGTTGCAGCTTCGGACGGCGTTCTCGACGTGGCTCAGCAGGCCCTCTATCGCATGGTCAGTCGAATCGTAGGTTCCGTTGATGACGTTGTAGCCAACAGCCGAAAGCAGCTTTTCGATGAGCAGAAGCGACGATCTGCTTCGTGCGAGACCATGAAGCAGGATGACCGTTTCGGAGTTGCTCGTCATTTGCGCCGTGGTTCGCACTCTGTTGGACGCCCGGGCGCGCTCCCGTTTCCGCCCTGCGAGAAAACCACGGCAGCGCATGTTCCAGAGCCGACTCGATTACTTCACAACAGGTTCTTGTGGAGCCGGCCGTCCTTCATGATCACGGCAAAATTCTTATGCGGATCCTCAAGCAGTCGGATGTCGTCGATCGGATTGCCCGCTACCACAAGAAGGTCCGCCAAAGCCCCTTCCGTGAGAACGCCGATCTTGCCCGGGTAGGGATTACGAAGGCCCGACAGTTGCAGCAGCTCGGCATTCCCCGAGGTCGCCATCTGCAGGATTTCGGCGTTGCTGTACCAGTTGCTCAAATGCGTGAGCATGATGTTCTGGCGAGGGGCCAGTTCAGGCGAAAACAGGACGTCCGAGCCCCAAGCGGTCTTGATGCCGAACTTGCGGGCGAAACCATAGATCCGCGGCGTCCCGGCAAAAAGCTGTTCGATGCGCTCGACCGCCGGTCCCGTCTGCGAGGCCGCGTCTTCCATGGTCAGGAAGGGTTGCATGCTGAGCCAGGCACCCTTCTCGGAGATCATCCGCGCCGTGTCCTCATCGATAAGATGGGCGTGTTCGATCGACATCGCGCCGGCGGTCAACGCGCGGCGGACGGCGCGAGACGTATAGGCGTGCACCGTCGCGTAGGTATTCCAGTCCTGCGTTACCGCGACCGCGGCACGCAATTCGTCCTCGCTGAAGGTAAGAATATCGAGCGGGCTGCGGGGCGACGACACGCCGCCACCGCCCACGAGCTTGATCTGCGATGCGCCCTGCAGCAACTGCTCGCGAATGCGCATCTGCAGGTCGCCGATGCTGTCAACTATCGCGGCGCCTCCTATCAGCTCGCCCTTGCTCAACCGGCTGCCATCGCGCGGAATCTCGCTCGGCAGCCTGAGGTCGCCATGCCCGCCGGATGTGGTGATCATCGCACCGGACGGAAAAATGCGCGGGCCGGGGGTCATGCCGGCATCGATCGCCTGCTTGAAGGAGAAGACGGGGCCGCCGAGATCTCGAACCGTGGTGAAACCACGCAGCAGCGTGCGATTGGCCTCGGCAGTCGACGCGGCGTAGATGATGCCGGGATCGCCGTTCAGCAGGATGGGAAGCGGCACGGCGGCGAAGATCGTATGCCAGTGCGCATCGATCAGGCCGGGGGTGAGGACGCCGTTGCGGCAGCCGATCACGGTCGCTCCGCTCGGCGCGGGAGCATTGGTGAAATCGACCGAGGCGATCCTGTTGTTCTCGACCAGGACCTGCGCGCCCTCCCTCACCTTGCCGGAGGCGCTGTCGAAAAGCCGCGCTTCGCGAAAGAGAACTCTGGTCGGCGGCGCTGGCGTTTGCGCGGATAAGCGCCCAGGCAGCACGCCGGACAAAGCGGCGGCGGCGGCACTCGCGAGAAGGCCGCGCCGCGACAGTAGGTTGAGGCGACTGGACGCTGCGTGCAGATCGGGGCTGAGGCAACCGCATCCAGCGCGACGAGCCAGATGCCCGTATTTCTGGCCGAGTCTCAGCATCGTCTCTCTCCCGTTTGCCGGTCAGGCCGCCTTGCAGCCTTCGCTCATTCGACGACCACGTCGCCGCCGACCGCTTGAGCACTATCGAACAGCATGAATACGATCGGCGTACCGGCCTCGGCCGTGGCGTTGGTCCTGCGGGCGCCGACCTTGCTGCTGCGCGGTGCCGTATATTCCGCGACCACCTCCCCGAAGGTGTTACGCTGGACCGCGACCTTCTGCCCGGCTTCGATCGCCTCGTTAAGCTTGAGCAGAAGCTCTACGAAACCGCCTCCGTTCGTGACGATCGGCAGCCTGCCGTCGGCGACGAAGACGTTCGGATCCTTGTCCGTCCTGCCGATGGCCCCGGCGACGATGCCGTGATGCTTAAGGACGTCCATCGTCCCTTCGACGAAGAGCGCGATCATCTCGTGATCGAACACGCGCGGCCGGCCAATCTCGGGCGTGAAGGCCGGAATGCCCGCCGCGATCAGCGCATTTGCCAGGAGTCCGGGATAGGCGGAATTGTCGAAAATCTGCTCGATCGGGTAGAGCTCGGCCATCGCCTTGATCTCGGGCAGATCCATGCGCGCGAGATGGAACGCCGTCATGTCCGTTCCCGTGGCGGCGGTACGGAAGTCGATGCTGTAATCGAGATTCGCGCGGAGCAACCGATTGAACACCAGCCCGCATGGCGGCTCGGTGCGTCGGGGGCGTTTTCGTTGCCGGGAAACAGCCGGTTGATATCGATGAGGTCGATCCCGCGCCCGGAACTCGGCCAGCGCCGCTCCATCCCTTCGATCGCCGGGCGCGAGACGCCGAACACGGCCAGCACCGTTCCGGACATCCCGGCCGGTTCGAGCTGCCTCATCACGGACTGGACGGTATGCATCGGGCTCGTCTCATCGCCGTGAACGCCGCTGATCAGCCCGAGCCGCTTGCCCCGGGGCGGCGCCCCTGGCCACCATTACCGATACGTACCAATGCTGGCCCGTCGGCATCTGCACGCCCTGGAAGTAGAAGCTGTGCTTGCCGGGCGCGAGGTCCGCGACATCGAGGGCGCTGATCACGCGCTTGCCGTCGATGATATCGCCCGTATAGACGGTGCCCGATCCTGCGCTGGGAGAAGCCGTCGGCGCTACCGCGGCGGACTGCGCCTGTGCCTGCTCTGCCTTCGGCGCCACGGCCGCGCCGACCGTTGCCGCGATCATAAGATCGCGACGGTCGAGGCTCTCGGCTCGGTCAATCGTCATCGTTACGATCCTCAGTGTCCCAAGAGTACATGCATAGGAGCGACAGGCAACGATGCAGGGCGACCGCCATAGCGGTGTCCTGCTCATTATCTCGATACGGACGACTTTGAGATACCGGCGTTTCGGGGCGATTTATGAAAGGAGAAGCGGAAATACAGTCACAGCGCGTGGGCGATGACCGTCGTGGGAAGCGGTCGCGCTTGGCCGTTGACGGGCGGCTTTCGCCTGCAACACGCGCTCGGCACACGGGAGGGCGAAGGCGTTCGGCTTGTTTTGCTGCCTAACGGGTTTGGCGGGAGGAGGAAAACCTTGACTGCCAGCACATCCTCATTGGTCAACAAGGTGCAGGAGGCGCTCCAGTCCATCATCAAGCCGCTTAGGGATCAGATAGCCAAGGATGAGTAACTGAGAATTAGGTCATTATTTCAATCGCATAGGCGTTCGCAAATTGCTCTGGCCCGGCCCAGCAACCTGGACAGGACATGCGATGACAGGGTGTCATCGGCCGTCGCGCGCGGGTGATCGAAGTCAACAGAGCAGGGGATTCGCTCGTTACACTTTTCACGGGTTACCGCCCCGTTCGAGTGTTGGAATTTGTAACGGAGCATTGAATGCATTGAGTAACTTCTGGCCTGTCACGCCGGAGGTCGCGGGTTCGAGCCCCGTCGCCCGCGCCAGTAAAATCAAGGAGTTGCATCAGGCACTCCTTCGTTCGTTGCAAATTCCCGGCCGGCATCGTTACGAATTTTATTGCGTTTCGCTTTCGCGAAGCTCTGGCCCGCTCCTCTGTCTTGATCGCATCCACTTCCCGTCTCCGGAACACGCAGAGGCGGGTCCCATGGTTTGACTGATCCTCATTTGAACAGGGCCCGGTCCCGCTTCGGCGCAGCCGGGCCATGTTTCGTTTCAGGTCGTCATGAGCGCAGTGGCAACGGCGCCCATTGCGTCGTGCTCACCAGCGGCTCCAGTGACACCGGCGACGGATGCGTCCGAAGCGGTCGCGGAAAGTTCGGCATACCCGGCGATTGCGGCGGCGATGACGGTACTGATGCCGGGGCCAGCGCCTATAATGGACATGCGGGCGGCGGTGGCGCTGGGCCCAGTCGATTGGGGTTCCGTCCGGAAGCGTGATCTCGCCGGCCGGTGCCGCGGGTTGAGGCGGCTGCGGCGAGGCCTGAGCCTGGCCGCTCTGTGTGATCAGCCCCGAACCTGCGGCGACCGCCAGTAATCCAAGGACAAATGGCCGTCGTTCCATAGGCGTTTACTCCTAGATCGTCGCGGACCAAAGGAGACTAGGCGCTCTGGGAGGCTTGATGCAATTGGCAGAGGCTGAATGTCGCCATGGGCGCCCGCTCAGGGCGGGTTCCTGGTCTCGCTTGGACTAAGGGCAGGTGCGCATCTGCGGATGGTAATAGAGCTCAGTAAATCCGACGCGGGTCGAGAGCGTCGCGAAGGCCGTCTCCAAGAAGATTGACCGCGAGGACGGTCGCCGAGAGGAACGCGGCCGGTATCAGCACGACGTAGAATTTGAGCTGCCAGAGCGTGCGCCCTTCAGCCATGATGTTGCCCCAGGATGGCGTGATCGGCGGCGTCCCGGCGCCGATGAAGGAGAGCACGGCCTCGGTGACCATGGCCGCCGCGCAGATATAGGTCGCCTGGACGATCAGGGGCGAGAGGGAATTCGGCAGGATGTGGCGGAAGATGATCCGCGGCGTGCTCGCTCCGGCGGCGGTCGCGGCCTCGACATAAGGCTGCTCGCGCAAGGACAGGACGGTCGAGCGGACAAGGCGGGTGACGCGCGGTATCTCGACGATCGTCAGGGCGACGATCACATTGATCACGGATCCCTTCGTCAGAGCCATGAGCGCGATCGCCAGGAGCATGGACGGGATCGACATCAGCCCATCCATGATCCGCATGACGACGACGTCGACTCGCTTGATGAAGCCTGCGATCAAGCCCAGCAGGAGGCCGCCTAGCGACGAGAAGATCGCGACGGAGAATCCCACCAGCAGCGAGATCCGGGCGCCATACAGGACACGGGAATAGAGATCGCGCCCCAGCATGTCGGTGCCGAAGGGAAACTGAGCCGAAGGCTCGCGCAGCCGGCGCGCCAGCGAGGTCGCGGTCGGATCCATCGTGCCGAGCACAGGGGCGAGGACCGCGATCGCGATCATCGCGACGAGAACCGTCGCGCCGAGCGGGATCGTCGGGTGACGCCGCATCAGCTTGAGGGTCTCTGCGAGCCGTGAACCCTCCGACCGCACCGAAGCGATCCCGGCGTGAAATGGGAACGGGCTCAATAGCGGATCCTCGGATCGACGAGCGTGTAGATGAGGTCCACGGCGAGGTTGACGAGCACGTAGACGAAGGAGAACACCAGCACGAGCCCCTGGATGACCGGATAGTCGCGGCGCAGGATGGCGTCGACCGTCAGCCGGCCCATCCCAGGGATGGTGAAGACGGTCTCGGTGACCACCGTGCCCCCGATCAGAGCGGCGAATCCGATGCCGATGACGGTGATCACCGGAACGGCGCCGTTCTTGAGCGCGTGGAGGAACAGGATCGTGCGCGGCCCCAGCCCCTTGGCGCGCGCCGTCCGCACGTAGTCCTGCTGCAGCACTTCGAGCATGGACGCCCGCGTGATCCGGGCGATCAGGACGATGTAGACGAAGCCGAGCGTGATCGCGGGCAGGATCAGCCGCTGCAGCCAGGGCCAGATGCCCTCGGAGATCGGCGTGTAGCCTTGCGGCGGGAGCCATTGCAGCTTCAGCGCGAAGGCCCAGGCGAGGATGTATCCGACGACGAAGAGCGGCACCGAAAAGCCGACGACTGAGACGCTCATGATCGCGCGATCGATCCAGCTCCCGCTCTTCCAGGCCGCGACGACACCGAGCGGGACGGCGATGGAGATCGACAGAACGAGGGTCAAGAGCATCACCGAGACCGTCGGGCCGACCCGTTCCGCCATCAGTGCCGTCACCGGCTGGCCGGTGAAGACGGAATTGCCGAGGTCGAAATGGGCTAGGCGCCAGAGCCATGTGCCGAACTGAACCAGGAAAGGCTGGTCCAGGCCCAGGCTTTGCCGAATCCGCTCGATATCGGCCGCCGAGGCCTGGTCGCCCGCGATCATCGTGGCGGGATCGCCGGGCGCCAGGAACAGCAGCGAGAACACGGTCAGCGCGACGACCAGCATGACCGGGATCGTCGCCAGGATGCGCTTCACGATATAGGCGAGCATCGGATCAC
>JARYGW010000111.1:0-15003 GCA_033792295.1 Allobosea sp. | reverse complement strand
CCGGGCGCCGTGGCGTAGGCCGGCATGCGCGTGCCGATGATGACGTCGGTATTCAGCACATGGCGGCTGAGGAAGCGCGAGACGAAGATGATCTCCGTTCCTTCGCGCACGGTGAGATTGACCGTCTCCTCGGTCTCCTTGCTCAGATGCATGAGATAGGGCATCGCCCGGTCGAGCAGGCGGCTGCTGCGCACGAAGTGATAGCCGAGATCCAGCGTCTTCGCCGTCAGCTCGAAGCGCTTGGTCTGGGCATCCTTGTGGAGATAGCCGAGCTTGGTGAGGGTGTGGGTGAAGCGCTGCGCCGCGCTGACATCCATGCCCGTCTCTGACGCCACCTGTGACAGGTTGAGCGTCTGGTGCCGGCGCCCGAAGGCGGACAGCACTCGAAACGCCTTCTCGACGGAATTGACCATCAGCGCATCGTCCTTGCGCCCCGGCCGGTCGGCTGGCGGTGCCGCGCTCTTGCGGTCGTTTTGTCGCGTCTCGGGCATCGTCATCGGACCTGCTCTCCTCGCTCGATCAATGGCCGTGGCCGGCTACCTTGACAAGCTGGGTCGTTTGCGCAGAATATTCAATAGAACTTATTGCATTGTGATAAAAAGCCATCGGAGGCGGTATGAAGGACTCAGTTCTGATCGAGGTGCGCGGCGCTGTCGGCATCGTGACCCTCAACCGCCCGCAGGTTCTCAATGCCTGGAATGCGCCGATGCGCGCGCGGCTTGTCGAATGCTTCGACGAGCTGGAGGCGAACGAGGCGGTGCGCGCCATCATCCTCACCGGGGCAGGCGACCGCGCCTTTGGCGCCGGCCAGGACCTCAACGAGACCAAGACCTTCGATCCCGATCGCGCCGAAGCCTGGATGTATGAATGGGAGCGCCTCTATGACCGCATCCGCTCGCTCTCGAAGCCGCTTATCGCGGCGCTGAACGGCGTCGCTGCCGGCTCGGCCTTCCAGGTCGCGCTGCTCTGCGACCTGCGCATCGGCCATGACGGCGTCACCATGGGCCAGCCCGAGATCAATTCCGGCATCGCCTCGGTGACCGGCCCCTGGATCATGAAGGAGATGATCGGCATCGCCCGCACCATCGACCTGACCCTGACGGGCCGGATGATGGATGCCGAGGAATCGTTCCGCATCGGCCTGATCAACCGGATCGTGCCGAAGGAGAAGGTCATGGAAGCCTCGCTCGCGCTGGCCGGGGAGCTCGCCGCCAAGGCGCCCGTCGCCATGCGGCTCAACAAGGCTCGCTTCCGCGAGGTGACCGAGGCCAGCTTCCGCGAGTGCCTGGCCGCCGGCATCCGCACCCAGCGCGAAGCCTACGCTACCGGGGAGCCGGCGCGGATGATGGAGGCGTTTCTCGCCAAGCGAGCGGCGCGCAAAAGCGCCTGACGCCGAGAGCGCCTGACGATCTGATCACCCACGGGGAAATGCGGAAAACCGCTTGAAGGGGAGAAGATGATGACGAGCAGAATCACGAATCCGACGAGGCGTACCCTGCTGCAACTGGCCGGCGGCGTTGCCGCCGGAGCGGTCGCGGCGCCGTATCTCATCGGCACAGCGCGTGCCGCGACGCAGATCACCGTCGCCGATCCCGGCGGTCCTTTCGGTCCCGCCTTCCGCAAGGCCTTCTACGATCCATTCGAGAAGGCGACCGGCAACAAGGTGGTCAACGTCGCCCGCGAGGCCGAGCCGACCGCGCAGTTCAAGGCGATGGTCGAGACCAAGTCCTATACCTGGGACGTCTGCACGCTGACATTGTCGGCGCGGGACATCCTGAAAGCGCAAGGGCTGCTCGACCCGATCGGCTTCTCGCATGCCGATGTGCCCAAGCTGATGCCGGAGGCGGTCTCGCCCGAGTTCATGGGCACGGACGTCTATTCGACGATCTTCGCCTACCGGACCGACAAGGTGAAGAACGCCCCGGCGAGCTGGACGGATTTCTTCAATGTCGAGAAGTTTCCGGGTCGGCGTTCGATGCGCAAGAACCCGATCGACAGCATCGAGCAGGCCCTGCTCGCCGACGGCGTTCCGCTCGACAAGCTCTATCCGCTTGACGTCGACCGTGCCTTCAAGGTGCTCGACAAGATCAAGCCGCATATCTCGGTCTGGTGGACCGGCGGCGCCCAGTCGACGCAGCTGCTGCAGAGCGGCGAGGTCGACATGACCACGGGCTGGAACGCCCGCCTGCAGGCGGCGATCGACGGCGGCGCGCCGGCCAGGATCATCTGGAACCAGGGGCTCTATTCGATCGAGGGCTGGGGTCTGCCGAAGGGCGGCCCGAAGGCCGAGGTGGCGCGCCAGTTCGTCCGCTTCTGCTCCGACCCGAAGCAGCAGGCGATCTATACGGAGGCGCTGGCCTATGGCCCGACCAATCTGGACGCCTATCAGACGATCCCCGCCGAGCGCGCCAAGCTGCTGCCGACCTCGCCGGAGAACCTGAAGCAGATGGCGATCGCCAATGAGGCTTGGTGGAGTGCCAACCGCGCCAAGGTTACCGAGCGCTTCAATGCCTGGCTGTTGACCTGATCCGATGGCGACGGGCGCCGGCATGAATGCAACCGAACCCAGGGCTGCCAAGCTCAAGCTCGTTATCGAAGGACTTGGCAAGCGCTACGGCGCGACCACGGCCCTCGAACCGAGCTCGCTCAGTGTCGCGGAGGGCGAGTTCCTGACCTTGCTGGGGCCTTCGGGCTCCGGCAAGACCACGTTGCTGCAGCTCATCTGCGGCTTGGTCGACGCGAGCGAGGGCAAGGTGGTGATCGACGGGCGCGACCAGTCGGCCACGCCGGTCCATCAGCGCGACATCGGCCTCGTCTTCCAGCATTACGCACTGTTCCCGCATCTGACGGTGGCGGAGAATATCGCCTTTCCGCTCAAGATGCGCGGGCGTCCGGGTGCGGAGGTCGCCAAGCGTGTCTCCGAAGCCTTGGAGATGGTGCATCTCGGGCATCTCGCCGGGCGGTTTCCACGCGAATTGTCCGGCGGCCAGCAGCAGCGCGTCGCGCTGGCGCGCTGCTTCGTCTACCAGCCCTCGATCATCCTGATGGACGAGCCGCTCGGCGCCCTCGACAAGAAGCTGCGCGAGCACATGCAGATCGAGATCAAGCGGCTGCATCGCGAAAGCGGCGCCACCATCGTCTATGTGACGCATGATCAGGAGGAGGCGCTCGCCATGTCCGACCGCATCTGCCTGATGAACCACGCGAAGATCGAGCAGCTCGGCACGCCGCGCGAGATCTATGAGCGGCCACGGACCGCTTTCGCCGCCGATTTCATCGGCATTTCCAACATCTTCCGTGGTCGCTGGGACGGCAACGGCTCGCTTGAGACCGCGCATGGCCGCTTCGCCCTCCCGCGCGGGGCGCAGTGCGAGACGTCCGATGCCGCGCTGGTGATCCGGCCCGAGAACCTGCGCCTGGGCGCGCAAGAAGGCAACGCCGTCAACGGGTGCGTTAGCGAGATCGTCTATGCCGGCTCCGAGACGCGCGTCATTGCCGCGCTCGCCGATGGCGGCCAGCTCGTGGTGCGCCTCGGCCCCGACGACGCCGTACCAGCCATCGACGAGGCCATCGTCGCCGGCTGGCCGCGCGACAAGGCGGTGCTGGTCGCATGAGCGCCGTCAGCATCGGCCGCGCGCCGACCCGCACCGGCGGCAGGCTGCGCCCCAGCGCGCTCTGGCTGGCCGTGCCCGGCCTCGTCTTCCTCGCGGTGTTCTTCGTCTGGCCGGTGGCGCAGCTCCTGGGTCTGAGCGCCGTCGATCCGGAAAGCGGGGCCTATTCGGCCGGTGCCTACCAGCGCATCGTCGCGACCGACGTCTATCTGCGCGTGCTGGGCATCACCTTTCGCATCGCCGGCTGGACGGCGTTCTGGTCACTGCTGATCGGCTACCCGCTGGCCTATTGGCTTGCGCGCCTGCCCGACCTGTTCCGCGGTCGGATGCTGCTCTTCGTCATGGTGCCGTTCTGGACGAGCTATCTCGTCAAGACCTTCGCCTGGATGCTGATCCTCGGCCGCACCGGCGTGATCAATTCCTTGCTCACAGGCGCCCATGTCGTCGACCAGCCGCTCTCGCTGATCAACAACCAGTTCGGCGTCATGGTCGGCATGGTCCATGCGATGGTGCCGCTGGCGGTGATGACCATGCTCCCGGTGATGACGGGCATCGACCAGCGGCTCGTCCAGGCGGCGCAGACGCTGGGCGCTGCGCCGGCGCGCGCCTTCTGGCTCGTCTATTTCAAGCTCTCCCTGCCGGGCGTCGCGGCGGCGGGGCTGCTTGTCTTCATCTCCTCGCTCGGCTTCTTCATCGTGCCCGCCTTCCTCGGCGGGCGACAGGAAACCATGCTGGCGCAGCTCATCATCACCCAGGTGCAGGAGCTGTTGAACTGGTCCTTTGCCGGCGCGCTCTCGGCGATGATGCTGGCGGCGGCGCTGGTCTCCTGCGTCGTGTATGATCGGCTCTTCGGGCTTTCGACCATCGCCGGGGGAGCAGCCCAGGTCGGCACCGGCCGGATCCGCGATCTCGGCCTGGCGATCCTCTCCCTCGTCGCGACCGTGGCCGCGCGCCTGGGGGCGGTCGCGCAGGTCCTGCTTGGCAAGCGCCTCTGCGCGCTGCTGCTGCCCGGCTTCTGCTGGCTCGTCATTGCCTTCCTGGTATTGCCCACGCTGCTGGTCATTCCGCTCGCCTTCACCTCCTCGCAATTCCTGGAATTCCCGCCGCCGGGCTACGGACTCGGCTGGTTCCGCACCTATTTCGAATCGCCGCTGTGGATTCAGGCGACGATCCGCTCCTTCGCGGTCGCTTTCGTCACGGCCTTTGCCGCGACGGCGATTGGCGGCTTCGCGGCGCTGGCGCTGGCGAACAGCCGCACCCGCTGGGCCGGGCTGATCTTCGCCTTCTTTCTCGCGCCGATGATCGTGCCGCGCATCGTCATCGCGGTCGGGCTGTTCTATCTCTTCGCGCGCATCGGGCTGATCGCGACCGATCTCGGCCTCGTCATCGGCCATACCGTGCTGGCGATCCCCTTCACGCTGGTCACCATTGCCGCCGTGCTGAAGACCTATGACCAGCGCCTCGACCAGGCGGCGGCGACGCTCGGAGCCAACCGGGTGCGGACACTGACCGGCGTCACCATCCCGCTGGTCAAGGGTGGCCTCGTCGCGGCCTTCCTCTTCGCCTTCATCACCTCCTTCGACGAATTGACCATCGCGATCTTCGTCTCGGGCGGCATCAAGACGACGCTGCCGAAGCAGATGTGGGACGACATGATCCTGCAGCTCAACCCGACGCTCGCGGCCGTTTCCGTGGTCGTCTTCGTCGTGGTGACGGCGATGCTGCTCATCGCGGAACGTTTCCGCTCCCCTTCCTGACCGATCGAGCCGACGACCGAGCATGACCTCCTTCGATGATGACGGCTTCGTAAGCCTTCTGACGACGCGCGCCACGACCGAGCCGGAACGCATCTATGCGCGCTTCTGCGGCGAGCCCGTGACCTATGCGGATATCGAGCGCAGCTCGGCCGCCTTCGCGGCCCATTTGCGGACGCGCGGCATCGTGGCGGGCGACCGGGTCGCGGTGATGATGCGCAATTCGATCGCGACCATCGCCGTGGTCTTCGGCCTGGCGCGAGCAGGCGTCGCCTGGGTGCCGGTCAACGCGCAGCAGCGCGGCGAGGGGTTGCGCTATCTTTTGACGCATTCACAGCCCCGCCTCGTCGTGGCCGATGCCGAGCTCGCGCGGCAGATCGCCGAGGCGATGGCCTCGGAGGCGGAGTTGCCGCTTATCGCCCACGCGCCGGGCGGAGAACTCGACGCCATCCTGTCAGGCCGCGAACCCTTTGCAGAACCGGCTCCGTTGCCCGATGCCGTGTTCGCGATCATGTACACCTCCGGCACGACCGGGCGTCCGAAGGGCGTGATCGTCTCGCACCGCATGCTGCGGCTGGCGGCCGAAAGCGTCGCGCTGCTCTCGGATGCGAGGCCGGATGACGTCTTCTTCGTCTGGGAGCCGCTCTATCATATCGGCGGCGCGCAACTTCTGCCGCTGCCGATGCTCCGCGGCATCACGCTCGCCATGGTCGAGCGCTTCAGCGCGAGCCGCTTCTGGGATCAGGTCCGTAGCGAGGGCGCGAGCCATATCCATTACCTCGGCGGCATCCTCCAGATCCTGCTCAAGCAGCCGCCTTCGGCCAGCGATCGCGAGCATGACGTGCGCATCGCCTGGGGCGGCGGTTGCCCGACGGACATCTGGCCGGCATTCCGCGACCGCTTCGGCATCGATATCCGCGAATGCTACGGCATGACGGAGGCCTCCAGCCTGACCACCTGCAACGTCACCGGCGTGGTCGGTTCCGTCGGCCGGCCGATGCCCTGGTTCACGGTGAAGCTGCAGGATGCCGGAGGCGGGCCGGTCGCTCCCGGAGAGCGGGGCGAGATCGTGATCGAGACCAGCATCTCCGGCGCGATCTTCCCCGGCTATCTCGACAATCCCGAGGCGACCACGAAGGCCCTGCGCGCGGACGGTTTCCATACCGGCGACCTCGGCTCCTTCGACCCGCAAGGCAATCTCTATTTCCACGGCCGGATGACCGATAGCGTGCGCTGCCGCGGCGAGAACGTTTCGGCCTGGGAGGTGGAGCATGTCGCGGCCGAGCACGAGGCCGTCGAGGATTGCGCGATGATCGGCGTCGCGGCCGATGTCGGCGAGCAGGACATCAAGCTCTTCGTCAAGCCGCGCGAAGGCGCGATCATCGATCCGCGGCAGCTGTCCGGCTGGCTCGGCCAGCGCCTCGCGCCCTATCAGAACCCGCGCTACATCGCCGTCGTCAACGAGTTCGAACGCACGGCGAGCCAGCGCATCATGAAGCACAAGCTCTCACCCCGGCTCGACGATTGCTGGGATCGTGTGGCGATGGCGACGGGGCGCTGACATGGCCGCCTGCGATATTCTGGTTTCCGGAACCGGCGGCTTCGCCGCGCGCATCGCCTTCGACATCGCGGCCACCGCCGACGAACCGGTCGAGGTCGTCATCGCCGGGCGCAACCGCGAGCGGCTGAATTGGCTGCGGACTGCGGCGAACGCCCGCGCGGTCCTGTTCGGCAAGAAGGCGCGCTTTACCACCCACGCGGTCGACCTGATCGCACCGAACGCATCGGACGAGATGCTCGCCGCAACCGGACCACGCATCGTCGTCCAGGCCGCCTCGATCCAGACCTCGCAGGTGATTGCCCAGACCGGCAACGCCTGGACGCAGCTCGTCGCCGAGGGCGGCCTGAGCGCCACGGCGGTTTTCCAGGCGCTGCTGTCCTCGCGCGTCGCCGCGGCGATCACGCGCTCCGGCAAGCCGGTGACGCTGATCAATTGCGGCTTTCCCGACGTGGTCAACGGCATGATCAAGGCGATGGGCCATGACGTCGCCTGCGGCATGGGCAATGTCGCGATCCTGGCCAATGTCTTTGCCGGCTCGGCCGCCACCCCGCCGGGAAGCGAGGTCAAGGTCCTTGCCCATTACCAGAACCTCGCCGCCTGGCGCCGCCGTCCGGGCGAGCGCGACGGGCGGCCGCCACGCGTCTGGCTCGACGGCGCCGAGGTCGCGGATGTCTATGCCCGTTTCGCCGATATCCAGCTCACCCCCGAGCCGGTGATTGAGATCTCGGGCGCAAGCGGCGTGCCCATGATGCTCGCCATGGCCGCGGGCCGCTCGTGGAAGGGGCACGTTCCGGGGCCGAACGGCCTCCCCGGGGGCTATCCGGTCCAGCTGACGAGGGCCGGCGCACTTGAGCTCGATCTTCCCGCGGGGCTGACGCAGGCCGAGGCTGTCGCCTGGAACGCTTCCTTTGAGGCTCAGAACGGGCTCGTCGTTTCGCCTGAAAGGCGGATCGGCTTCACCGGTATCCTCGGTGCCAAGCTCGGCGAGTATGTTCCGGCTCTTCGCGATGGCTTCCCGGTACAGGAGCTTGAGGCTGTTTGCGAGGAATTGCTTTGCCTGCGAGATGCGCTGATGAGCCAGCCGCAGGCATAGCGCGCTTTGCACTTACGTTTTGGAAGCCGGCGTCCTCGCGCCGGTTTCTCAAGTCTTCCGCTGAACCTTCTATGCCTCCCAGATTGCATGCCAGAACCTGCAACCGGCAAATTTCCGGGAGTCGATGCCGCGATTCGAAGGTCTGCTTTCGGGCAAGGGGCTAAAGCCTGGTCCTGGCGGGTATCGTTGAAAAAGTCGGCCTGAGAGCGACGCGATCACGGCTGCGATTTGCCGGGGAGCATTTTCGCCTGTCACGCGGCCCCGGCTGCGGCCCGTTTGGCAGAAGCTTGACGAGCTTCCTGAGGTTCTGGGCCGCTGCGGCGAGGTGGAACTCGTCTCTTGCGCCGTTCGGTCCGCGTAGTCGCAACCGATCGAGCCTCAGGATGCGCTTGAGATGGGCGAAGAGCATCTCGACCTTCTTCCGCTCTCGCCGCGAGGATAGACTTCAGAGTCGTTTTGGCAAAACAACATTTCTTCCGTTGTTACGTAGTCTTACCGAATTTGATTTTCATCTAATGGAGAAGGCCGGGAATCGTGGTTCGCTCTTCAGATGGTCCTCAAAAGCACACTGGTGAGAGCGCGGAGCTATCAGGGCAAGGCGCGGACTGCTGCCCCGATGCAGATGATCAACATTATCGCCGGTACCGCCCAGCGCAGATGCCAGCGCAGATCGGCGGCCTCGTCGCGCCAGCGGAAGCTGGGGTGGGCGATCGCGACAGACAGCGCGATCTCGAACATCAGCACCGCGACGAGGTAAAGGTATCCGAGCGATATCATCTCGGCGACGGGGGTATTGAGGGAGATCGAACCGGGGAACGAGGATTCGAAGGTGAAGCTGATTGCGGCCAGGGCCAGCAGCGACGAGAAGATCAGGCCTCCCTTGTCCTGCTCCTTCAAACCCGGTGACCACAGCACGAACAGCGAGACCGCGAGCACCGCGATGATCGGAACGAAGATGCGCAGGTGATAGCGCTCGGCAAAGCGCGCGATGGTCACGGTCGCGTTGAGGCGCGAATAGGAGCGCGCATTCCAGCCGATCGCAAGATCGTTGCTGAAGCGCAGGCCGACCGGTCGCCAGTCGACGACCGAGAGCGTATCCTCGATACCGGAGAAGGGGCGGTCGGCCTCCGTCGTCAGGACGACCGCCTCCTGCTGCGCGTAACGCGGAAGCGAGAGCCCGATCGTCAGGTTCTGCCGATCGAAGGGAAAGGCGTCCATGTTCATCCGAAAGCGGAAATCGCTTTCGAAGCGCTCGATCAACACCACCTCGCCATCGGCATGCACGGAAAGGGCGACGATGCGGGCGTCCTTGTCGCCGATCTGGTTGTCGAGCGCGAGGCCGGGCGACCAGATGGTCTTGAGATACTCGTCGGCCTCCTCGCCGACCCGATCCTCACGGGCAAGGCCGCGCGCGACGGCGTCGAAGGCAAGGCGCGGGTCCTGCCAGCGCTGCGTCAATTCGAGATGCAGCCGCCCCTGGCCGGATACCTCCTTGACCTCAAGGATATTGAGCACGCGCAGCGCGACATGCACCCGGACTGGCAGGCCGGCGGCCTCCGGCAGCGCGTCCTTGCCGCTGCCAGGCCTTTCCTCGCCCCATGCGCCTTGAGCCAGGCCGAGGAAGATCACGAGAAGGAAAAGCAGGCGGCGGATCATGAAGCGGCCCGCCGAGGGCGTGACAACACGAGAAAGCCGACAAAGGCGATAATCCCGCCGCAAAGCGCGATGACCCATAGCTCGGTGTTCAGGCGGCGCCAGTCGGACCGGGTCTCTTCCTTGAGCATCAGGACAGTGCCGACCAGCTTGCCCGAGAAGTCGACCAATGGCTGGCTCATGAAGGCGTAGCTGCGCTCGCCGATCTGCCTGCGGCCGAATTCGATATCCCGTTGCGGCTGCGTTCCACGGGCGCGCAGCAGGTCCAGGAAAAGCTGGTCGTCGGTTGATGCCATGATGCTGAGGCCCCCGGCCGCAGGCAGTTTCGGATCGAGCGCGACGCCGGTGAGGGAGGCCGCAGCCACGATCGCGATCTCGCTGTTCGTCGCCGTCTTGACGAGTTCGATCAACGGCCGAAGGTCGAGCCCGACCTCCATCGTCCCGAAGAATTCAGTACCGCGCTGGACCAGCGCGACACCGCGGATGCCGATGCCGGCGATGCCGATCTCGATCCCGGTCTGGGCGCGCCGCAACCGGTTGGCTGCGACGATCATGGCCCGGAAGGCGGATATGTCGTCACCATGCTGATCAGGGCGATGCATGCGCAGCAGGTAACGCAGCTCCTTGTTGTGAAAGCCAAAGATCTGCACGTTCGCCTGCCGGCTGAGATACTGGTACGGGTCCTGGGACAGGGCTTGCAGCCGCGTGCGGTCTTCAGCAGCGAGCGCGTCGCGAATCTCGGCATTGCGCGCAAAGGATTCGGCGAGCGAGAGCGAGAACTTGGCGGCCTGATCGAAGCTCGAACCGAGCAAGGTCCCGACCAGCCGCATCTGCTCCTCGCGGCTGCGGGATGCGACCTGCTCGACGCTGCGATGCTGGTGCCACAGCATTGCCCCGAGAATGCAGGCGAGAAGGAGGGCGGGCGGGCCGGCACCCAGCAGGCGTCGTCCAAAGGGGGGCAGCATGGGCATCTCCGGTCGGCCTACCAGCGGGTCATCGCCTGGAAGGAGAAGCGGTGGGTCGTGGCGCCCAGGCGCAGGTCGCCGTCGTACGAGCCGGCCAGCTCGATCTGCGGGGTCACAAAGCCCGACAGGCTTGCGCCGATTACCGCCCCGTCCCGCGCCGCCCCCGGGCTTCGCGTCACGAAACTCGCCCCCAGCAAGCTGGCCTGCAGCACCGCGACGTTGTCGGCGAACTCGTGAGACCAGTAGGCCTTGAGGTCGAGGCGCAGCTTCGCGTCGCCATTCAGGGGCGTCGACAACCGGGCGCCTGCCAGGGAACGCGCGGAGGTCTGATTCTGACCGCGCAGGGTAAGCGCGAAAGCGCCTGCCTGTGTTTCGATCAGGCCATCCTGCCGGGAGTGCTGCAGGTTGATCCCGGCTTCGGGCGAGAGATCGAGGCCGGCCAGGGTAGCAAGGCGATATCCGGCGACGGCAGTCCCGAAGAAGCCGTAGCTGTCGGCCTCGCCATGCGCGACCCGCTGGGCATTGCCGAGCTGGATCGTCCTGCGAATATCCGTTTTGCCATAGCTGGCACCGATCGAGCCGCGCAGGGTCAGAGCACCGAAATCGGTGCGGCCATAGGTCGCCAGGCTGTAGTTGTCGAGCGCGACGCGGCCTGCGGCATCGGCCTTCGGATCTCCAGTTGCACGCGTATATCCTAGGGCCGCGCCGATCGTCCCGGTTTGGAAGGCGGTGGTTTCCGCGCCGATCAGGGCACCGGCGAGGCCGAAGCTAGAGCCGGCCCCGTTGGTGTCGCCTCCCCTGCGCCCGAAGCCATAGAGAGCCTGCCCCCAGAGCGCGCCTTCTCTCGCCGGCTGCACCCGTTCGGGCACGGCCGGAGCGTTGCCGAGGCTGGCATAGCCCGCTGCTCCCAGCCCGGCGAACTGATCGTATCGGGAGAACCAGCCGGCTGTCAGGCGCTGGTTGAGAGCTGCGCTGACCGTCCGCTGGGCGTTCATCATCGTCATGCGGGCATCGGCATAGCTCTGTCCCGACAGCGAGCTCAGCGCACCGGGAAGCGCGCCCGAGGCGGCCGTGTAGAGTGCATCGAATACCTCCTGCCGCGCGGCATCGGGGCGCGTCCCTGCGGCCGGCCGCACGGAATCGAGTGCCCTTGCGACGGAAGAAGCATTACCGTTCAGGCCTGCGAGAGCGGCATAGGAGTCGGGCGTCACCACCAGCGATAGCCGGTTGCGCCATAGAGGGCGTCGAAGCGGGCATTTGCCGGCAAGCCATCGGCCGGCTGGTCCAGCCCGCTGAAACTGCCGCTCACGCCTCCCTCGGCCACCAGCACCCGGAAGGCGGTTCCAGGCACAGGGGTGAAACTGTTGCTGGCATCGCCGGCAATGCCGCGCAGTACGGGGGCGATCCGTCCATCCACGGTGACATGTCCCGACGGGCTCTGTGCGACGAGACGCGAATAGTTGCCCGCACCGTTACCCGTGCCGGTTCCGTCGATGTCGAGAACGAAGCGATTGGTGCCGCCGAAACTCACCGGCCCCTTGACGAACAGTGTTCCCGGCGAGTTGCCGGGCATGACCGTGCCGGCGCTGAACAAGCCGGCCTCGATCGAGCCGGTGCCGCGCAACGTGCCCTGTTGACCGACGGTGATTGCGGAGGCAACGGAGCCATTCAACGCAAGCGTTCCACCGATGACGGAGGTGCCTCCGGCATAGGTGTTCCGGCCGCTCAGTTCGAGGCGGCCATCGCCCCGCTTGACCAGCCCGCCCGCGCCGGTGATGTCGTTGCCGAAGGTCGCCGAATAGCCCTTGGTGTCGACATCGAAGGTCTGCACGAACTGGCCGGGGCCGCGCACCGCCTTGCCGACATTGAGCAAGCCCCAGCCATAGATCTCGGGCGAGCCGAGATCAGTCGCCGTGGTGAGGATCGACTGGACGACCTGCGGTGCGGTCATGAAAGGAAACGCTTCGCGGACGAGGGCGGCCGCTCCCGCGACATGCGGAGCGGCCATCGAGGTTCCGCTGGACAAGTTATACGGCTCCGTCGGCGAGCTGCCATTGGCCGGGGTCACTGTCGAGATGATGTCGACGCCGGGCGCCGCAAGGCACCAGGCAGCCGCGATGCCGCAATAGTTGCTGAACGAAGCGATCTTGCGATCGCGATCCACCGCGACGACGGCGATCGTGTAGGGCTGGAGATCCGAATAATTCAGGCCGCTCGAATTGACCTCGTCGCCATTGCCGTCGAGGAAGACATAGAGATTCTTGCCGGCATTCTCCGGGCGGATCGCGGGATAAAAGGCCGCTCCCGTCGGATTCTGCGCAATCACCGGCTGGTCCTCGCGCTCGTTGCCCGCGGCGAAGACCATGACCATGTCCGAAGCGCCCGCCTGCCGAATGGCCGAGACTTCGGCAAAGGTGCCATCGATATGGTAGGGCTGGATCGGGATGACGGCGTAGTCGGGATTGGGGCTGCCATCCGGCAAGGTCAGCGAGGGGTAGGACGGGCCGTAGCTGCCGTTCAGGACCTTTGCGCCATGCTCGCTCGCATAGCGGATGGCGGCGGCGACATCTCCGCCGCCCGGGACGATCGCGCGCAAGGCCAGGACCTCGGCATTATAGGCGACACCTTGCATGCCGATGCCATCTCGCGCGGCGGCGATCGTCCCGGCCACATGGGTTCCGTGCGACGTCCTGTCCCGATCGAGGATATCGGTGGGATCGGGCAGGTCGAAGCCGAAATTGCGGGACAGCGGCGAAAGCCTACCGCCGAATTCGGAATGCGTCGGGTCGATGCCGCTGTCGACCACCGCCACCAGCACACCCTTGCCGCTGAGCCCGATTGCATAGGCGTCGGCGGCGTTGATCTGCGCCAGACCATAATTGGCGTTGTATTCGGGCGTCGCGAAATATGCTGGCGCCGGGGTGATCGCGACACGCGGGAGATAGCGGGCCGGGCGGCCGACGAACGCATCCGGCAGCGAGGCCAGATCCGATGCCGAGGCCGCTGCAGGCACGAGAGTGGCGAGGAGCGACGCGGCGGCCGCGCCGAGGAAACTGGAGCGGAGGAGGGGACGGCGCGCGGCGATAATCGGCATAGGCAAGGCTCGTCAACGTCGTCCAGCAGGCGTGGACTGGGCGTTCGGCGCCTAACATGGAACGAAAACGGGGGAGACGGCGGAGAAGCGACGCTGCGTCCCAATCATCCGGGGCGGCGTATCAGCACTCTCCGATAGGCCGCTTTACGTTATCGCAGCTCTCTCTCGTCTAGAAAAACGTCGCCGATGCCTGGTAACGGGCAGTGCTACGAGAGGGGGCGGCCTAGGCGATGGGCAGGGAAGGCGATCAGGCGTGCCAGCTTTTCGGGAGCTGGCGTGAGACCATTGCACCGATCTTCGACGTCCGGCCGCTCGCGGGCAACTGGGATGCCGGTTTCCATGCCGAACTCGATCGGCACCACTTGAGCACGGCACTGGTCGGGCAGGTGGCGACGAGCGCCCAGCATTACGAACGCTCGGAAAGCCTGATCGGCGCGGTCGGCGTCGATCACCTCCTGATCCAACGCTACGAGGCGGGCCATACCACGCTCGACCTGGATGGGAAGGAGATTCATGCAGGTCCGGGCGACGTGCTGATCTTCGACCTATCCCGTCCGGTTCGATCACATGCTACCGACATGCGGGCGGTCAACCTGGTGTTGCCGCGCAGTCTGCTCGCGCTCGACGCCGGCAGTCTGGACCGCGTGCATGGCACCGTTCTGTCCGGGGCAAGCCCGCTCGGCTCGCTGGCGGGCGACCATCTGCGCAGCCTGCTGAAGGCAGCTCCCACGCTCGAACCGCCAGCTGCCTCCGATATCGCCAAGGCAAGCGCCCAACTGCTTTCGGCCTGTCTGTCGCCAGCACTGATGCGCGATCGTGAGGCCCCTGCCACGCTGACGGCCAGCGTGGCGATGATCTGCCGCTTCATTGATCGCCGGATCAGCGATCCATCCCTGGATGCCAGAATGCTCTGCAGCGCTTTCGGCCTGTCGCGGTCGGCGCTTTACCGCCTCTTCGCCCCGATCGGCGGCGTTTCGGATTACATCCGCCAGCGCCGGCTGGCGAGGGCTCGCCTGGCGCTCAATGCTTCGACGCGCGGAAGGGGCGGCATCGGGAAGATAGCGCGTCAGTTCGGCTTTTCGAGCGACGACGCCTTCTCGCGCGCCTTCAAGGCGCAGTTCGGTATCGCGCCGCGCGACGCCGCGCATCTGCGTCAGTCGCCATCGCTCGAAGCAGGGCATGACAGCCTGGCGAACTGGCTTCGGCAACTGGCCTGAATGTCCGCTTTCTGCAGGAACTCCGGAGTCCGGTAATGACGTGCAAAGGCTGCCC
>JARYGW010000110.1:0-15012 GCA_033792295.1 Allobosea sp. | reverse complement strand
ATCGGGCCTCTACCTCGCCGGCGACGGCGTGCGGATCGGCGGCGCCGATGCCGCCGAAGCGAGCGGCGCGCTCGCCGCCCACGCTATCCTCTCCGATCTCGGCCATGCACAGAACATCGAGGCGATGCGAGGTTTGGCCCGTAAGGTCGAGCGCCTACGCCGCTTCCAGCGCGGCCTGGCCCGTGCCTTCGCCTGGCCGAAGGCGCAAATCGCCATGCTACCGGATGCGGTCACGCTGTGCCGCTGCGAGAACGTGACGGTCGGAGAGGTCCGCGCCGCGATGGCGAAGGACCTCGGCCCTGCCGAAGTCAATCGAGTCAAAGCGATGACACGCTGCGGCATGGGCCGCTGCCAGGGCCGCGTCTGCGGTCCCGCCCTGCAGGAAATCGTCGCGGCGCAGACCGGAAGCGACGGAGGTGCAGCCGGCAGGCTGCGTGGCCAGGCGCCGGTCAAGCCGATCGCGCTCGGGGCAGCCGGAGACGCGGCATGAGCGATCGTACGACCGATGTCGCCATCGTCGGCGGCGGCTTGATCGGAGCCTGGACAGCCTTTTTCCTCGCCCGGCGCGGCCAGCGCGTGACCCTGCTAGAGAAAGGCGTCATCGGCGCCCAGTCGAGCGGGGTCAATTTTGGAAATCTACGCCTGCAGGGTCGCTTTCCGGGCCAGTACCCACTCTCGCTGCGGTCGCAGGAACTGTGGGAGGATTTCGACGCGCTGATCGGCGAGGATTGCGAGTTCGAGCAGACCGGGCACCTCTACCTCGCCTATGACGAGGAGGAGCACACTAGGCTCGAAGGCTACGCCAAGGTCTCCGAATCCTATGGGCTCGCCATCGAGCGTGTCAGCGCCGCCGATCTCAAGCGGCGCTGGCCATGGATCGGCGACCGCGCCGTTGCCGCCACCTTCTCGGGACGGGACGCCACCGCCAATCCGCGCCTTGCCACGCCCGCGGTGGCGCGCGCCGCCGCGCGGCAAGGCGTCGATATCCGCGAGAATACCCGCATCACCGCGGTCGATCGTGCCGGGAGCAGCTTCACCTTGGCCTTCGCAGATGGCAAGACGCTGAGCTGTGGAGCCCTCGTCAACAGCGCCGGCGCCTGGGCGCTGGAAATCGCCGAGTGCTTCGGCGAGACGGCGCCGATCTTCCCCGCCGGCCCCCCGCAGTTCGTCACCGAGCCCTTCCCTTACCTGATCGGCCCCTCCGTCCAGGCCATCGACGGCTCGGTGATCTTCCGCCAGATCCCACGCGGCAACATCATTCTCGCCGGCTATCCGCGCACGGCCGCCGATCCGCAAGCGAACCGCGCGCCTGTACCACCGGTCAAGACGCTTGCCGCGATGAAGGCGCTGGCGCGCGTCGCGCCCATCCTGGCGCATTGCCACGTCATCCGCGTCTGGTCCGGCATCGAGGCCTATCTGCCGGATATGATCCCTGTCATAGGGCCGAGCGGGACGACGCCGGGGCTGTTCCACGCCTTCGGCTTCTGCGGCCATGGCTTCCAAATCGGCCCCGGCGTAGGCCTCTGCCTCAGCGAAATGATCGTCGACGGGGAGACGCCGACGCCGCTCGCGCCCTTCTCGATCGCACGCTTTCGCGAGGCGGCAACCGTCAGCGAGAAATTCCGCAGGGAATTCGACTGACGCAATCCCGGCGCACGGTCGGCCTGCGCCATAAGCTGACCTTGGCGTGCTTGCCAGAAGCGGAGGTTCAACCGGCTTTGAATTCGGCATGAAGCGCGCAGATCGCATCCGGGCCGATGCCGCAGCATCCGCCGATGATGCGTGCCCCGCGTCGGCGCCACTGCCGACCAAAGTCGCGATAGGTCTGAGGTCCGACGTCGTCGCGCAGATCGCTGAGTCCCTCGTTGGCCGCCCTTTCCCCTGTCTTCTCCGGGAAGGCATTGGCATAGACGCCGATCGGGAGCCCGGTATCGCCGAGCACGGAGCGGGCGACGTCAACGGCCGGGCCCATGACCTCCGGCAGGCTGCAGTTGAAGAGCACCGCGGCGGCCCCGGCCTCGCGAACGGCGGCGACGGCCTGCGCGACGCTTTCGCCAGAGCGCAGGACGGGCAGGTCTCCGGCGGTGCCGTCATCCTGCAAGGTGAAGGACACCCAGATCGGCTTGCCGGTGGGCCGCACGGCCGCACAGGCCGCGAGCGCTTCGGCGATGCAGCTTTGCGTCTCGGCGAGAAAATGGTCGACCGAGGGCGAAAGAGCCTCGATCAGGACGGCAAGCATCGCCGGCGCGCGCTCGGCGTCGAAGAGATCCGGCCGATAGGACCCGAACAGTGGCGGCAGCGATCCGGCCACCCTGATGGTGCGCCCGCTGCGCTGGAACTCCTCATCGGCGGCGCGCCGCGCAAGCTCTCCCGACAGAGCGGCCAGGCGCGCGCCATCCTCCGCGAAGCGCTGCTCTCCGATATGGAAGGGCACGACCGCGTAGCTGTTGGTGGTGATGATGTCGGCGCCGGCCTCGATGAAGGCGCGGTGGGCCGCGACGACGGTCTCCGGCGCCTCGATCAGCGCCAGCGCTGACCATTCGGGCTGGCGGAACGGCGCGCCCATGCGCTTGAGTTCGCGGCCCATCCCGCCATCGAGCACAATCACCTGATCCGCCATTACCGACCGCTCTTCGTAAATGCTGTTTCCGAGGCCGCGCCGCCAGCCGCCACGAGAACCCGGTATCCTTCGAGATCCGCTGCGAGGCTGGGTTCGATATGGGCGCGCACAGCGCGTTCCGCCTTGTCGGGCGTGCCGTCCATCACGCCCTCGAACAAGGCACGATGATCGTCGACGAGCGGGAAGCGAGCCGGCCAATGCGTTTCCGACCAGCGATAGAGCCACTCCATCTTGGTCGAGAGTGCGCCATAGCGCTTGATCAGATGGCGGTGGCCGGTCGTCTCGACGATCGCACGGTGAAAACCGAGATCGGCCGCAACACGCTCATCGACCGAACCCGCTTCCGCCGGCCCCAGCTGCGCGAAGGCGTCGGCGAGAACGCTTCTCGAGCAGCGGTCGGCCCGGCCGGCGAGAATGCGAGCAGCGAGCCCCTCCATCGCCTCGCGCAGCGTGTAGATTTCCCAGATGACCTGATCGTCGAGGCTGGCGACACGCCAGTTGGAATAGGGCGCGCGCACGATGAGTTCGTCGGCTTCCAGTGCGAACAGCGCCGTGCGCACCGTGCCACGTCCGACGCCGAGTCGGGCCGCCAGAGCGATCTCGGTCAGCACCTCGCCCGGCAGGAGGCGGCCGCGCACGATCTCGTCGCGCAGGCGACGCATCGCAACATCCGCGAGGCTGAGCCGCTCGATCGGTTGCTGGTCGCTTGTCAGCGGCATGACGACATCCTCAGCTTCCGCGTTGCATGCCGACGAAACGGCGCGTGCGTTCGGATTGCGGATCGAGAAAGACCTGCTCGGGCGGCCCCTGCTCTTCTATACGTCCGTCCTGCAGATAGATGGCGTGGTTCGAGACCTCACGCGCGAAGGCCATCTCATGCGTCACGATCAGCATCGTGCGGCCTTCCTCGGCCAAGGCCCTGATGACACGCAGCACCTCGCCGACGAGTTCGGGATCGAGTGCCGAGGTCGGTTCGTCGAAGAGCAGCGCGCGCGGTCGCATCGCCAAAGCCCTGGCGATGGCGACACGCTGTTGCTGGCCGCCCGACAGATGCGCCGGCCAGGCGTCGAACTTGTCGGCGAGGCCGACCTTGGCGAGCATCGCCTCGGCCTCCTCGCGACATTCGGCGCGCGGGCGACCTTGGACGTGCAGGGGCACCTCCATGACGTTCTGGAGAGCCGTCATATGCGGCCAGAGATTGAAGCTCTGGAAGACGAAGCCGAGCTGGCCGCGCAGCCGGCGGACGATCTGCCGCTCGATCCGCGAGAAGCGATGGCCTGCATCCTTGATGCCGATCCGCGCGTCGCCCACGGTGATCTCGCCCTGATCGGGAATCTCCAGAAGGGGGATACAGCGCAGCAACGTGCTCTTGCCGGAGCCGCTGGCGCCGATGATGGCGATGACATCGCCGTCACGGGCTGCGAGATCGACGCCGCGCAGAACCTCCTGGCCTCCGAAGCTCTTGCGGATATGGGTCAACTCGACCGTGATCGGCTTCATGCCACGCTCCGGGCGCTCGTCGGGCGGCGATAGGGGGTCAGGTGGTCTTCGAGCAGATCGACCGCCCGCGCGATCACCGTCACCAGCACGAGATAGATCACCGCCGCGCAAAGGAAGACTTCGATGGCACGATAGGTTTCGGACACTTCCGCACGGGCGATGCCCGTCACCTCCATCAGCGTGACCACGCTCGCCAGAGAGGTTGCCTTAACCATGCTGGTAATCTCGGCGCCATAGGCCGGCAGCGCCTGGCGAAAGGCGAGCGGCAGGATGATGCGGCGCAGCAGCGTCAACCTCGTCATCCCAGCGACACGCGCTGCTTCGATCGCGCCCGCAGGTACGGCCCGCAGACCGCCGCGCAAGATCTCGGACGTATAGGCCGCGTCGTTCAACATCAGCGAAAGCAAGGCGCAGACATAGGGCTCGCGCAGCAACGGCCAGAACACCGAATGGCGCACGGCCGGGAATTGCGCGAGCCCATAATAGATCAGGAAGATCTGGATCAGCAGCGGCGTGCCGCGGAAGATATAAACGTAG
Organism: Allobosea sp.; assembly: GCA_033792295.1. Classification (GTDB taxonomy): domain Bacteria; phylum Pseudomonadota; class Alphaproteobacteria; order Rhizobiales; family Beijerinckiaceae; genus Allobosea. The sequence goes on along the minus strand of JARYGW010000110.1, from coordinate 10,355 downwards.
AAATCCGCAACGCGTGCGCCGATCCAGGACGAGGCTCGCAGTCCTGACAGGCCTAGCGCGATGAGGCCCCCACCGAGAAGCGACAGCACCGCCAGCAGCAGCGTCAACGGCAGGCCGGCGAGCAGCTTGGGAAAGACCTGGGCGATGAAGGCGAAATCCATCGCTCAGCCTCGCCCGACCGTGGCGGGTTGCCCGCGCATGGAGCGCCATTCGGCGATGCGGAACAGGAAGCCGGAAATGGTGGTGATGACGAGATAGATCGCGCCCCCGGCGAGGAAGAACAGGAAGGGCAGCTCGGTCGAATTCGCCGCCACCGTCACGGCGCGCAGCGTCTCGACCAGCCCGGTGACCGAAACCAAGGCCGATTCCTTGATAACGGATTGCCATTGGTTGCCCAGACCTGGCAACGCAGTGCGCAGGGCGAGCGGCGCGATGATCCGCCGGAACATCGTCCAGCGGCCCATACCGGTAACACGCGCCGCCTCAAGCGTACCCGGTGCGATGGCGTGGAAGGCGCCCCGCAGCACTTCCGCCTGCGTGGCGCCCGACAGGAGGCCGATAGCGAGGCAGCCGGCCGCGAAGCCGCTGATCTCGACCGGTCCGACATGGCCGAATTGCTTGGCGACAGCAGAAGCGACCTGCCGTCCGCCGAAGTAGAAGAGATAGATGACCAGCAGGTCCGGGATGCCGCGCATGACGACGCCATAGCCTTGCGCAAGACGCTGCACCGGTGCTGCTCCGGCGATCCGGGCCCAGGCAAGCAAAGTGCCCAGTCCGAGGCCGAACGCAAAGGCACAGCCCGACACGGTGAGCGTCATCAGCCCGCCGTTCAGGAGCGCATGGCCCCAGCCCTCCGGGCCGAAGCCCAGCAATGTCAGGCTGTCGTCCATCCCGTCACACTCGCTCGGGTCAGGTCGCGGGTGTGATGTCCATCTCGAACCACTTCAGCGCCAGCTTCTTCAGCGTGCCGTCATCGATGGCGGACTTCAGCGCCTTGTCGAACATCTCTTTCAGCTCAGGATCGCCCTTGCGCAGGCCAACCGCGGAGCCGACGCCCAGAAGGCCGCCGGTGAAGAGATAGCCGGACTGGATCATCTCACCGTTCGACTTCTTGACGTTGGCCTGGATGTTGATCTGGGAGGCCATCACTGCGTCGACGCGGCCGCTCTTGAGATCGAGGAATGTGTCCGGGCCAGACGAATAGGTGCGGATGGTCAGCACATCCTTGAAGTAGCGGTTGAGGACGTCGTTCTGGATGGTGGAGACCTGGACGGCGACGGTCTTCCCGGCCAGCGGCTTGGCGAGTTCCTCGATCGCCTTCTTGGCGGCGGCCTCGTCCGCGAAGGGGACACGCGGCGCGCCCGTGCCGGGCAGCGACTTGATGCTGCCTTCCTTCATGATTGCAAAGCCGGAACCCGCCGAGGCATAGGGTCGGGAGAAGGCGATCACCTCCTCGCGCTTCGGCGTGACCGAAACCGCGTCCATGATGGCGTCGTACTTGCCGTCTGTCAGCCCGGCGATCATGCCGTCCCAGGCCTGGGCGATCATTTCGCATTTCACGCCCATGCGGGCGGAGAGTTCCTGCAGCAGATCTGGCTCGAAGCCGATCAGACGTCCGTCGGGAGCGTGCATGTTGTAGGGAGGGAAAGCGCCCTCGGTGGCGACGCGGATGAGCTTCCACTCCTTCGCAGCGGCGGTGCGGGGAGCGGCGCCAAGCGCCAGACCCGCCGCGGCGCCGAGGCCGAGCTTAAGGAAATCGGAGCGTGTGATCGTCATGGCGAGATCTCCAAAGATCTTGTCGAAATGGCGGAGGATCAGGACAGGATGTCGAGCGCGGTGCGGGAAAGCGCCGCAACGCCGAGCCCGATGCAGCGCTCGTCAGGCTGGTAGTCGGAATTGTGGACCCGGTCGTCCCGACCGGGCTGAGACGAGCCGACCAGCAACTGGCAGGATGGAATGCGCTCCGAGAAATAGGAGAAATCCTCGGCACCGAAGCGCCCTTCGAGCTGGTCTATCCGTCCGGTGCCGAACTGGGCGCTCAGCGAGCCGATCACCGCATCGACGACCTTGTCGTCGTTGATCAGCGCCGGGGCGCCGCGCTTGTAGTCGATCTCGCAGGTGACCCCCATGGAGGCGGCGACGCCCTCGCAGATGCGGCGGAAGGTGGCTTCCATCGTGTCGCGACTCTCGGGCGAGCGGCAGCGGACCGTGCCCTGGAAGAGGCAGCTGTCGGGAATGATGTTGTGCGTCGAGCCACCCTGGATATGGCCGATCGTCAGCACCGCTGACTGCGTCGGGTCCATGACGCGCGAAATCGCGGTCTGGAGCTGCATGACCATCGCCGACGCCGCCACGATCGGATCGAGCGCGAAATGCGGACGGGCTGCGTGGCCTGACTTGCCATGCACGATCACGTCGAACTCGTCGCTGGAGGCCGTGGATGCTCCTCGAACGTAGCCGAAGCGGCCGACCGGCATTTCAGGCCGGTTGTGGAAAGCGAGTGCGATGGCGACGCCGTCGGCGGCGCCATCGGCGACCATGGCGGCGGCACCGCTTTCTACCGTCTCCTCCGCCGGCTGGAACACCAGCCGCACACTGCCTCTCAGCTGAGGGGCCATCGCCTGCAGCACGGAGGCGACACCGAGCAGGGTCGCCGTGTGCAGGTCATGGCCGCAGGCATGCATTTTACCGGGGATGGTGCTGGCGAAGGGCAGCCCCGTCAGCTCCTGCATCGGTAGCGCGTCCATGTCGGCCCGGATCAGCAGGCAAGGACCGGGCGACCCGCCGGCGATCTCCGCGACGACCCCGGTACGCCCCACGCCACGCCGGGGCGCGAGCCCAATCCGCTCCAGTTCTTGCGCGACAATCTCGGCCGTCCGGACCGTCTCGAAACCGATTTCCGGATGGGCGTGGATATCGCGCCGGACCGCGATCAGGTGCGATTCGATGGCCGCAACATGTCGCTCGATAACGGCGGCGGGATCGTTGGGGCGGTCGGCGGTCATCTCAGCTCTGACGGACGGTAAAGGAGACGGAACGTCGCACAGATCCTTAGCCATCGCAATTAGATCGAGGATCGAGGATCGACAATGAGTTTCTAAAGTAAGCTGCCCCTGGGGCACAATATTCTCGATGCACGCCGCGACCATTCTCGCCCAGCTGGATCACGTCGCCGATCCCTTGACAGGCAGGCTGGTGCCGTCGATCCATCCTGGCGTGCCCTATCGGCGACCAGGCAGCGACGGCGCGATGGGTTATGCTCGCTCGAAAAACAGCGGAACGATGCTCGTCGAGACCATTCTTCGCCAGCTCGACGATGGCGAGGCGGCGTCTGCTTTGGGGTCGGGCGCGGCTGCCGCTCAGGCTGTGCTCGCAACCTCAGCCGGGCGATCGGCAGCCGGTCGACAGCGGCCTCTATTACGAGTTCGGAGGTATCATCGGCACGTTCTCCCTGCGCTTTGGCTTAGGGCTGGAGCAAGTCGATCTCTGCGATCTCGATCGAGCAGCGTCTCGCTGCCCCGCCGACACGATTGGTCTGGGCTGAATGCCCGAGCAACCTGCTCTGGCGCATGCCGGATATCGGCGCGCTGGCCGCGCTGGCGCAGCGTCACGGCGCCAAGCTGCTGGTCGATGCGACGGCGGTGACCTCCGTTCCATGCCGGCCGCTTACGCCGGGCGCCGATCTCATGCTGCATTCGGCGACGAAATATCATATCGATGTCGACCGGCCGTTCGGCAACCTCATATGCGAACTGCACACGCTCGCGCATATGCTCAACGTTCTCGTCTACACCCGCTTTGGTGGTGCGTTCCTGACGGGTGCACAGCTCAGCGCCGACGGCACGTTCCGCGTCGACTTCGACCTGCCCGGTGCTGATAGCGAGAGGCTACGGGCGCTTGAAGGGACCCTAAACGACGTCATCGCTTCGGACCTCCTGATGACGGCCGGCTCCATGCTCTATGAAGAAGCCAAGGAGATCGATGGCATGTTTCGCAGCAAGAGCATTGCACCGCCCCCGAGCGAGGATGGCACTGCGCGTCGTCGAGATTGCTGGCCTCGATCGGCAGGCTTGCGGTGGAATGCATCTCGCATCGACTCGTCGGGCGCGTATCCCAAGATAGACAACAAGGGACGTCAGAACAGACGCAGCAAGGCGGCAGTTTGACCCACCGAGGCTGAAAGGATTCCTTGCCTTGCGGCTTGTGTAGACCCGGTCGTTCACGTGCCGACACGGCACGGCGGGTTCGGCCTCGCCACCGTCATCGGCAATCTCTTCGGCGGCAGGCTCGCCGACCGGATCGGCAGCGAACCGGCGCTCAGGATCGCCCTAGTCGGATTGATGGTATCGCCGTTTACTATCAAGCACGTCATTCCGATTTTTGTGAACCTACTCGTCGGAGGGGTGCGCATTCGCGATCGCTCCAATTATTCAGGCAGGCTTGGTAAAGACGGCCGATATCGAGGCGTCTGGCGCCGCAGGCACAGCCTCCGGCTTTAACATCGCGGCCTTCAACATCGGCATCGCGGGAGCTTCCTTCATCGGCGGCCTGCTCGTCGATGGTACCGGCGCAATCATGACGCCATGGGTCGCCATCACCATGGTCGCGATCGCACTGCTGGTCGTCGAAGGGCCATTGCGCCGGCGGAGGCGGCAACGCGACCTGTCTCAGCCTGCAAACTCGTGGCGCACCCGCCCTAGGCTGACGAGCGCGGCGAGGCCGGCGAAGGCCGCGGCCAGCACCAGTGCAACCTCCGGCGCCACCGCGAGCGGGGCGACCTCGAAGATAGCGGCCATCGCAACGGCGCCGAGGGTCTGGCCGGTCAGCCGTGCCGTACCTTGCATGGCGCCGGCAGCGCCGCTGCGCGCCTTGGGCGCCGACAGAAGCAGGACGCGGTTGTTCGGGGTCTGGAAAAGCCCGAAGCCGAGGCCGGCAATCACCGTGCCGACGATGAAGGTCGCTCCGCGCGGGCCGGCCGGCAACAGGCCGACACTTGCGAGTCCGAGGGCCAGCAGGGCGCCCCCCGCGGTGCAGAGCCAGGCCGTCTTCACACGATTGGCGAGCCACCCGGATATCGGCGCGATCAGCGCCACCGCCGCAGGCCAGGGCATCATGTAAAGGCCCGTCTGGGTCGCCATCATGCCGAGCCTGTGCTGGAGGTAGAAGGGCAAGGCGAGCAGGCCCAGCATCTGGCCGGTAAAGCAGCAGACCGATGCGATGACGGAGAAGCGGAAGGCCGCGGCGGCAAAAAGATCGGTCGGCACGAGCGGCACCGCGCTTCGGCGCTCGATCCTCAGCAGCAGGACGAAGCAAGCGACTGACGCAGCGATCAGAAGGCCGCCCGTCACCGGAGACTGCGCGGCGCGGTCGGCACCGAGGAAAAACAGGACGAACATCAGGCTGTTGGCGGCCATCGCCCTGCCGTCGAGCCGACGCGCCACGCCCGTCGTCCGGGCCAGAACGGCGCCGGATGCCAACACGGCGATGCCCAGCGGGATGTTGACGGCGAAGAGCCAGGGCCAATTCGCCACAGCGAGGATAGCGCCGGCGATGCCCGGCCCGGCGGCCGAGGAGATGGCGATCGTCATCGCGTTGACGCCAATGATCGTGCCGAGGAGGCGCTGCGGCACCGAGAGCCGCAAGTTGGTCACGCCCAGGGCCATCACTGCGCCGCCGCCGAGACCTTGTACGAATCGCGCGCCCACCAGCATGGGCAGCGTGTCTGCGAAGGCGCAAGCGGCCGAGGCCAGGGTGAAGAGCGCGACCCCCATGAGAAAGACCCGCCGGGCCCCGGCCATCTCGCCGATGGCGCCGCAAGGCAGCAGCGCGACCAGGACCGCCAGCTGGTAGCTCGAAACGACCCAAACCGTATCGCTCGGGCTCGCGTGCAACGAGGCGGCGATCGAGGGCAGAGCCACATTCGCGATGGCGCCATCGAGCACCACGAGCACCAAAGTCAGAAGGAGGACGGCTATCGCAAAATAGCGGCGTGGGGTCGGCAGGCCGTCGGCATGGAGATCGAGAGTAGGTTGCGGCATGGGAGCTTTCCGAGGTGGCTCCATTCTGGTATGCCGCGGCCGGAACTTGCACCAGACGCAACGAGCGCAACTAATGTTTGCGTAGAACGCCATGCGCGACATCGATCTGAACCTGTTGAACGCCCTCGATGTCCTGCTTCAGGAACGCAGCGTGACGCGGGCTGCGCTCAAGCTTGGGCTCAGCACCTCCGCGATGAGCCGCACCCTGTCACGGCTCAGGGAGGCGCTCGGCGATCCTATCTTGGCGCCGGCCGGCCGCGCGCTGGTGCTTACACCCCATGCCGAGGCCATTGCCGAACAGGTCCACACGCTGCGCCTGGGCGCGCAGGCGGTGTTGCGGCCGCCGCAGCCGATCGACCCCCGGAGCATGGAGCACGAGTTCACCATCCGCGCCAACGACGCCTTCACGCAGCTCTATGCGGCAAAGCTGAGCGCGGCGGTGTCTGCTCTGGCGCCCGGCGTACGGCTGCGCTTCGTGACGAAGCCCGACAAGGATATCGGGCCTCTACGGGACGGCACGGTCGATCTCGAGATCGGGGTGGTCTCCGAGAATGGAGGCGAGCTTCGTGCCCAGACCCTCTATCGCGATGCCTATGTCGGGGTTGCCCGGGCCGGCCACCCGCTCCTCGACGCGCCGGTCACACCGCAACGTCTGTGCGCCTGGGGCCATGTGGTGTTCGCGCGACGGCGGGGCCGGTCCAGCCCGGCTGACGAGGCGCTGGCCCTCCACGGGCTTTCCCGTCGGGTAGTCGTCATCGTTCCGGGCTTTCCCGCGGTGATCGCAGTGGTCTCGGCCTCGGATCTCCTGGGTCTCGTCCCGCGCTCGGCTTGTCTGGCCTTGGCGGGATACGACACCGCGCTGTTCGATCTGCCGATCCCGATGCCGGAGATCGTCGTGTCGCAGATCTGGCACCCGCGGATGGATGCCGATGCCGGCCATCGCTGGCTCCGCGCGTTGGTGTTCGAGGCGTTCCGCAAGGGGCCTTGACCGCACGGGAAACTGGCGACCAACACCAGGTGACCTTGTGCCCGACGATCAGCGTTTGCTGCAATTCTTTCAGGGCGCCAAGCGCATTGCGGACCTTCGCACCCTTCCTTGGAGCTGGCCTGCTGCCGGTTTCGTGGACGCTCGGCTAAGCTAACCGGACCTTCTTTTCGAACTCGATCGGGCTGATGTAGCCGATGGTCGAGTGCCAGCGAACAGCGTTGTAGAACCGCTCGATGTCATCGCACACGTCGGCACGGGCCTCGTCGCGTGTCCGGTAAACCCTGCCTCTGATCCGCCCGGTCTTCAGCGGCTCGCTGGCATACTGGCTGCCCTGGCCCGAATGGGGCAATGCCGGATGGAGTTCGAGGATCCGGGCGGCAGCACGCCGCGCTTCACCCAGCCGCCCGAGCTCGGCCAGTCCGGCCATTTCAGCTTGATCTGGCCCTCCAACCGCAACCTCTCGCCGAAGATCCGGGCCTTCGTCGATTTTGTCGGGAGCGCCTGTTTTCAGCCCGTTGCGAAACGCTTCCCAGACAACCGTCACTCCGGGTTGAGCCGACCTCCATGCCTGCGGCGGCACGCCAGAAACGGAAACCCGTCTGATGCCGCGAAGCAGACATTGCTACGGATTGTGGCGCCGCCGACGGTGTCAGAACTTCACTGCGAGCCGGGCATTGAACGAATGATCGGTCGCGCGCGCCGCCAGCTGGCCATCATAGGACATTGCGATTTCGGCGTCTGGTGAGAGGTTCACTGCGAAGCCGGTGCTGACGACCAGCGCGTCGCGGGCGACCGGAGCGCCTGCGATCGAGAAGGGCGCGCCGCCAGAGAAGGCCTGGAGCGACAACGGGGTGACGTCGCCCGTTGCGTGCCGCCAGCCGAGCGTGCCGCTGATCCGCGCGACACTGCTGCCGAGATCGAAGCTCATCTGAGCGCGCAGGCCGAGCGTGGCGAAGGTGACGGCCGTGGTCTGCGCCCGAGCGGTAAGCGCGGCGACGCCGCCTGTCTCTGTGAAGCCGGCGCTGCGGAGATTGACATAGGCAAGATTGGCGAAAGGCTCGAAGGTGGCCCGCCCGAGGTCGAAGCGATAGGCGATCTCGCCGAAGGCCTGCAGGCTACGGGCGCCGTAATCGGAGCGCAGCTCTTCGCCGAAGCCGGAGAACGTGGCGTTGCGCCGGGTGTCGAGCTCATGCCAGGCATAGGTGACCCCGCTACTCAGGCGGAAGCGGTCGAGTTCGGTTCCGCCATACAGGCCGATATGGTAGTTATCCGCCTCACCGCGGGAGCGGCGCCGAGCGACCTCGAAGGTCGAGCGCGAGTAGCCGGCCACGACGCCCAGCCGCGCCTCTGACGCCACCGGAATGTCGAAACCGGCAAGCAGGCCACCGCTCGATCGTGTGAGGGAGGCGGCGTTGCCGTCGCCGCGTGTCTGGCCCCAGGAGCCGAAGCCACGTGCCCACAAGGCAAAGCCCTCGCTCGCCCCCGCCGCGACCGCTCCGTGGTTGGAGGCATAGGCCAGTGTCGCGATCCGCGGCGCGCCAATCCCGTCGAAGGCGGCGCGGATCCGGTCCGACACGGCATTGCGAATCTCCTGGCTGCCCTCGATCAGCACCGTCTTGGCCGAGGCATGGATCTCGCCCGAGAGGCTGTCATAAGCGCGCCGGGCCTCGCCCTCGTCGCGCAGCTGCGTGAAGCTCAACCACAACGGGCTGGCATCACCGAGGCTTTCCAATCCGAGAGCTGTCTGGGCCTGGTTACGCGTTTGCGCGATCGCGGCGAACGGCAGATCGTTTCGCAGCAGGGTCAGCTGGACATTGTTGGTATCGTATTCCAGCCTCGGATCGAGGAAGAGGTAGTTGGAGCTGACATCGTCGAAGCGGCCCTCGACGCCCTGACCGGCCGTGAGGACGGTGTAGCGCTGGTTCGCCCGATACGTGCCGTCCTCGCCGATATGGACCACCGAGCCGCCCGAGAGGCGGGCCTTGCCGCTGGCAAGGATCAGGTCGCTCGATGAACCGCCCGGACCGACCTCGACCGCGTAGGTCGCGCCGTGCTCGAAGCGGATATCACCGGAGACGGTGAGCGTGCCGATCGAATTGCCCGGAGCGATGGTCGCACCGGCATGGATCGTGGTTGGCCCGACAGTGCCGCTGCCTTGCAGCCGGCCGCCGGACAGGACATCGAGCCCGCCGCCGAGCGCGCCGTTGACGATGAGCGTGCCCGCGGACACCGTGGTCGAGCCGGAGAAGCCGGCGCTGTCGCCGGTCAAGGCAAGCGCCCCGCCGCCAGCCTTGGTGAAGCTGCCGGTGCCGGACAACACGCTTGCCAAGCTGGCATCGTTTCGCTGGTTGAAGACGACCGCGCCGTTATTGACGATATCGCCGGAGATCGACGCGGCATCGCCGATCAATGTGCCGGCAGCAACAAGTGTGTTGCGATAGGAGTTCGTTCCGCTCAGCATCAGGGTGCCGGCGCCGGCCTTGATCAGATCGCCATAGCCGTAGACGCCACCTGTCAGCGTTGCATCATGGCCGTTGGTGTCGACCGTGCCATTGCCGATCAGCAGCATGGGGCGATCGGTATTGAACGAGGCACCGAACCGCAGCGCTCCTCCCAGGAAGGTAACGGCCGTTGCGCCGGCGCCCAGATTGGCGTCGCGCGAGACCTGCAGGGTTCCGGCCTCGATCAAGGTGCCGCCGGAATAGGAGTTCGTGCCGGTCAGGCTCGTCATCCCGGAGCCAGACTGAAGGACGATGCCGGCGCCGGAGATGGCACCACCGAAACTGTACAGGTTCGAGCGGTTGAAGCGCAGCACAGCGTCGTTTGAGACGTCGCCGGCGAGCTCGCCCGTCGTGCCGCCATCGCCGATCTGGAGCGTACCGGCCGCTATCGTCGTGCCTCCGGCATGGCCAGCGCTGCCGGTCAAGGTCAGCGTTCCCCAACCCGCCTTGACCAGGTTGCCGCTACCGCTGGTCGAGCCGCCGAGGAGGAAACGCGTGCCGGCAGCGGTCTCGATCGTGCCGGTGCCGGCAAGCGTGACCGAGCGGCCGCTGGTGATGTCGGCCAGCGTCATCAGGCGGCCGCCACCGTCGAAGGCAATGGCGGAAGCAGCACTGCCGAGATTGGCGTCGGCGACGATGGCGAGCGTACCGTCGCGGATCACCGTGCCGCCGGAATAGCTGTTCGTGCCGGTCAGCAGCAATGCGCCGGGCCCATCCTTCAGCAGGCGGCCCGCGCCGGTGATGGTTCCGGCATGGAAGCTGTCCTGGGCCTGATTGACGGTCAGGTCGGCGCCGCCCAATGCGATCTCGCCGCCGGTGCTCGCCAGG
>JARYGW010000010.1:22387-38518 GCA_033792295.1 Allobosea sp. | reverse complement strand
GAGTCGCGTGTAGGCGCGATAGAGAGTTTCGTGATTTTTTCGCCTCTCAATCGTCGAAACGAATAGAATAAAACGATCACCCGCGGCAACTTTGGTTTCCTCTGTCGCCTTCCGGCCGTCCGGGAGTGCAATCTGGCTACCAAGTTTGAAAACGGTTGCCTTAGGAACAGGTGCACCAATCTCGGTTAACAGTGTGAGAAGGTCGTCCTTGCTCTTCTCAGAAATACATACGACCTCGTCTGCTGTCCATGCAATATCAGTAAAATATAGAGCAAATTTCGCAGAGACGTCCCCAACACAAAGTTGAGGAAACTTAATCGGTATAATGTCATAGCAGCAAAATATAGTTTTAAATTTTAATTTCTGTCTTTCTGAGAAAATAAATGGAATATCCTTTTGATCCCAATCTAATCCCAAAGAAATATAAACATCTCCCTCAGAGAATGGAGAGGTAAGAGAATCGAACATCTTGATCGTCTGAGACTGGGGGGTACTGGAAGAAGTTGATCGTAAGGAACGCCACGCGCGCCTCAGTTCGCGAAGGGCGTTGATGGAGGCACTAACAGCTTCACGCTTAGTACTCAAATACCGAAAAGTACGATCACGAAACTGCTTGGGCAAGCGGCCCGTCAGGCCTCGAGCTAAGGCGCCAAGCCTCACCTCTGCAGAGGGCTTGACCGCGGAAGGCAACATCGCTTGCCTTGTATCTATAATATTATTCCCTAGGCTTATTTTTTCAATTGCTTCCTGAACAATTTTGGACGAAACTGTAATATAGCCTCTCGAAGGATCGTACTGGCAAAACTCTACCGTTGAAGAGAGCTCAGACAATGCAAATCTTGCACACTCTGCTTCCACACGAACGATGCCGACAGCCGGTCGATGCCAACCCAAAATTGTGGTAACGTCTAGCCAGATCTTACCCACGAGCAAGCCTCTTATGACACAGTTTGCTAATTGTATCAGGTACTGGTTCTAAGCTCTTGCTCCACCTCAGGTGCTGACGCCGATTCCACCCGACGCTATTTGGCGCAACGGAAGCGGGTGACGCCGCCGTGACGTCGCGGATCGCGGCATGAAGGCCAGCGGCATCACGGCCGATGCGAATTTCGGGTAAGTCAATATAGGCTTCATAACCCCTGAAAGCGGCCGATGTGCCAACCACGTATTTCCCAGAGTATATCGCTTCGGCCGTCTTGATATTTGATCCTCCGCCAAATGGGATTGGTAACAAAAACCCATGAGCCAATGATTTGACCGCAGACAAGTCCATGTCAGAAAGCTCGAACAGTAGCTGAATACGAGAGAAATTGAGGCTGTTCCATCTCGTCGCAGAAATTGTTCGATAGAGATGTTCTGAGACTGCGCCGGCAACCACCAGGCGGCTTGTTGGAGAAAAACAAGCCAGAGATCCGGCGAAGATCTCCCCAAAGTGAGTAAAATTCGGAGGGTGAGCACTCGCGACATAAAGTAGCCAGGGGGCCTTCGGAAGCCGCTCCTTCCAAGGCAGTGAGATTTCTTCCTTTACGGTCCACGGTTCGATGCCATTCGGTGCGACGACGATTAACTCTCCGCCCCAATCTCGCATAATCTCGGCTTCTTGATCAGTCACCGCCAGGACTAAATCAGCCTCGCGGGTCGCTCGCTTTTCCAAGGTGGTGATGGCATCCACTACGTGATTTATAGAACTTCCAGTATATGCTTTCAAAATCTCAGCCTTTAGCGGGGCTTCAATGTTGTGAGAGGAGTAAACAAGGAGGCTAGAGCTAAATTTGGGGTGCTGTCGAAGCTTGATAGCTAGCGGCCAAAGCCATGGATGCTCAACCTGTATTACATCGATTGATTCCGGCGCAACCGCGAGAACTCGGTTAAAGCCTCCATCCGGAGCAGAAGCAAAGTTTCCCGATTGAAGATCGTCGATCAACGGAATTCGCTGCCCAGCAAAGAGCCGATAGGGGCTACTGACCGGAAATGGGATATCATGCGGCCCAACTTGCGAAACGGAATAGCTTTCGTCCGGATAGATTGCGATCGGCACAACAGCCCAGCCGGCAGATTCATAGGCGCGTTTCATGTTCAAAACGCGCAATTGTCCGCCATGTCGAGGTTCCGCAATTGGGTAGGTGCTGAGAATGAGTACATTTCCTTTGGAATTAACGCTCATTTATCTCCCACACCTTGCACGTCAGAGTTGAGGCGCTGCGCCATTGACTGTCGCGCCATCAAGCGCGAATTAGCTGGCCGAAATACGGCTGGTTAAGTTTCGTTAGCTCAGTTCTGAGTCCTCGGTTACAGAAAAAATCTAAGTATAATCGTGTGGCTCAATTTCAATATAGCATCCTAAGTTTCAGGGTAAAGCAGAGAATATTTTGTCATCCGGGAATTGATGTGTAGTGAAAGTCATTCAGAGGTAAGAAATTAGATATTTTAGTACATTTATCAATAATCACAGCTGGCCGACCCTGTAACGCCAATCTTCAAGTACATCGCAAACGACATCATCAAAAGAATGTCGCGGTGACCATTCCAATATTTTCTTTGCCCTCGCGGCATCGCCGATCATTCGCGGAATATCACTAGGCCGCATACGTCCGCCGTCTTGCTCGACCTCAATCTGCACGCGACTGCGGTCCAAGAGGCTTTCCAGTATGGAGCTTATGCGTCGCGGCACTCCCGAGGCAATATTGAAGATTGTGCCTGGCTCGAGCGTTTCGATCCGCTGGACGATCCGAGCATAGGCATCAACCACGTCGGCAACATGCAGAAAGTCCCGCTCGGCCTCCAAGTTGCCGACCTTAAGAACAGGAGGTGCTAGACCGGCTTCGATCCGGGCAATCTGCATGGCGAACGCAGGCAATACAAAAGCATCGCTCTGCCCGGGGCCTGAGTGATTGAAGGGACGAAGCCTGATGCATTTCAGTCCTCGACGAGCCATCGCTCCCAAAGCCAGATCTGCAGCAGCCTTACTTGCTCCGTATTCGTCGAGAGGGGCTAGCAGTGCGTTTTCGTCTAGTGGTTCTCCGGATCTCGCGGTGTCTCCGTAAACCATGCCCGTTCCGACATGCAGTAGCCAGCAGCTAGGCGCGTGCGCAAGGATCGCTTCCCCCAAGTTGAGCGCGCTGCCCACATGTGCGTTCCAAGTCACTCGCGGATTCGCATTCGCTGTGGACGGAGCGGCGATTCCCGCAAGATGGATGATATGCGTCGGTGCATGGCGCGCAACCATCTCCGCAATGGCAGCGCCATCCAGCACGTCCAGCACCTCGATCGCCTCGTAGGCACCACGGCGCCCTGGGTTCTTGGACGTTGCGAAGATTTCGATGCCCTTACCGCAGACATGCGTGAGCGCCTGCGGCAAGTGTGAGCCGACGAAACCGGACGCGCCAGTGATCAGGAGCCGCATCGTTGGCATGTCGTGTCAGAGATGGGTGTGCTGTTTCAGGCGCGCAAGATCGGCCTCAACCATTTCGGTCACGAGTTGCTCGAGATTGGTTTCGGCCACCCAATTCAGTGCCTTTTGAGCCTTGGTGGGGTTACCTAACAACACCTCGACTTCCGCCGGTCGCATATAGCGAGGATCGATCACGACATGATCTTCCATCTTGAGCCCGACATGACCAAATGCCAGTTCACAGAACTGCCGTACCGATACAGTTCGTCCGGTGGCCACCACATAATCGTCAGGCTTGTCCTGTTGCAGCATCAGCCACATTGCCTTGACGTAGTCACGGGCATGACCCCAGTCCCGCTTCGCGTCCAGGTTGCCGAGCGCCAGATCCTTGCCTAGGCCGAGCTTGATGCGCGCCACACCGTCGGTGATCTTGCGCGTCACGAATTCGATCCCGCGCAGCGGCGATTCATGATTGAAAAGGATGCCGCTCGACGCGTGCAAGCCAAAGCTCTCACGATAATTGACCGTCATCCAATGCGAGTAGAGTTTGGCGACGGCGTAGGGCGACCGCGGATAGAACGGCGTCTTCTCCGACTGCATTGGCTCTTGGATGAGCCCGTACATCTCCGAGGATGACGCCTGATAGAATCGCGCCTCCGGGCAAACGAGACGTACAGCCTCAAGGATGTTGCCAGCCCCGAGGGCAGTGACCGAGCCGGTCAAAAGTGGTTGCTGCCACGACGACTTCACGAAAGACTGGGCCGCCAGATTATAGACCTCATCGGGGCGAACCTCGGTAAGTATGCGGATTAAGCTAGAAAGGTCTGTCAGATTACCGTCGTGAAGAGTGACCTTGTCGGCAATGCCGAGCCAAATCAGACGGCTGTTGACGACATCCGCCGAGGCGCTGCGACGAAGGAGCCCATGAACCTCATAGCCCTTGGAAAGTAAAAGCTGCGAGAGATAGGCTCCGTCTTGCCCCGTGATGCCTGTGATAAGTGCTCGTTTGATTGTCATGCCAAAAATGAACCTGCCTTGGTTCGTCGATTGCGACGTCGGTCAGGCTGTCTGATCAGGCTTGCCTCTAAAGTCAAGAAGCAAGGCGACCTCGTGGCAACCTCCACTCCCCCAAAAAAATCCGTTTCCGTCCTCTTCATTGAACGGCTGATAATCGACGCTTTCCGCGTCTCAGAGGCTGGCCATATCCTCCAGACGATGCATGTCGCTGCCTCGCCTCCGGTTGATTGGTCCCTGCTGCACTTGAGCTTGCGGATTTCCACGCGTACGGCTTGATTGAGGTTTCGGAGCCTCGCTTCGTTCGGCTATTTGGCGACCATATCATGGCACGGTGCTGCCGAGACAGTGGATTGAGAGGAGCTTTGGTACTTATGGCTGAACGTTTCGTAGCTCTCCGACGTCTCGGGCTACGCTCGTCGGCCTTCGCAAATCACATCTGCCAAAAGATTGCAGGCCTCACGATCGGGTGGTTGTTCGTTTCCAAGCCCGCAGCATTGCTGCGGACCGCTATTGCCAAGTACCGCGCCGAAATACCTGTCCCAAATCTGCGTGTCGCAATGGTCGTGCACGCCTATTACCCTGAATTGCTTCCGGAGGTGTTGGCTTGCCGGTCGGTCTTGCCATGGCAAGTGCCACTTCACGTTACCGTCCCCCCTGAAAAGGCGGAAGCGGCCAGCGCGGCGTTGGCGGGCTTCTCCGATGTCCATGTCCATCCCTGCGAGAACAGAGGCAGGGATATCTGGCCGTTCATGACGTTGCTCCAGTCCGGCACTCTCGATGGCTATCACGCGGTCCTCAAGATTCACACGAAGAAGAGTCCCCATCTGTTGGACGGGAATGTACGCCGGAAGCTGTTGTACGCTATGCTTTGTGGAGAGCGGCGCGCCACTATGCGCGCGTTGACCGCATTCGAGAAACCAGAAACCGGCCTCGTTGGTTGGCGCGCTTCTTGGCGTGAAGCTTCACCCTATTGGATGGCTAATCGGGATTCTGTCGAAAAGCTCGCAGCGAGGATGGATGCCATGCCAAATGCCATACGTCTTGGCTTTTTTGAAGGCTCGATGTTCTGGTTTCGCCCGGCGGCCCTCAAGCCCTTGCGCGCTCTTTCCCTCAGCGGGGCGGACTTCGAAGCCGAAGCTGGGCAGGTGGACGGTACACTCCATCATGCGATCGAGCGTTGCTTTACGATTGCGGCCTGGTCCAGTGGTTTTCAAATCCGTGATCTTAAAGGGGGGCTGCTGAAGGGTTCTGGCACAAATGCAAGGTCGTCGTAACGACGGTCCCGTTGTCGTACGAGTCATGTTATTCTTAAGATGTATGTCTTTCGCGAATGATCTGAATGCGGGCGCTCACGACTTGTCCAACTGAAGTACGATTGTAGCGCCGCTGAACGAAGGCTCGCCCTCTGCCAACCCTGTCCGCAACGGCTTGCTCATTGGCAAGGATTGCGCGCATCGCTGTTGCTGCGGCTTCGATATTCGGCTCTGCCCACATTTGCCCCTCTGGGTATGGGTATTCGCCACGCAGGACCGGTCTCAATCGATAGGGAATCGGATAGCCAGTTGCATCTGAGAGGAAATCCGTGCTTCCCGAAAAATCGGTTCCAATGACCGGTTTTCCAGCCAGCATGGCTTCCACCATGCCAAGTCCGAAGCCTTCCGATCGATGCAAGGAGACGTAGCAATCGCACGCCGCGACCAAGGAGAGCATCTCCTGGGGCGTTACCGTTTTGTCGATCACAATGATCCGGGCGTCTTTGCGGGTGGCGCTGGCAATGACCGCTCTCATTTCTGGGAACTGCCCCTGAGAGCCTGTCGACTTGATGATCAACCCAACTCGTTCGTCGCCGTGCGGGAATGCAAGTTGAAAAGCCCGCAGCACAGCCAAAGGATTCTTCCTAGCGGGGAAGGAAAAATAGTCAAAGGTGAACAGGAAATAGAAAATTCCGTCGCTTAAGCCTAACGTGGAGCGCGAAAGCGGTAGCTGATTCCCGTCTTCCACGGTCGGTGGCACAATGACGATTGGACGTGGAAAGATGGGCCGAAACGCGTCGGCAACAAAAGCATTGGGTGCCCAAATCTCATCAATTGTCGCCAGAAAAGTGCGCCATTGCTCTGGGGCTGTCGGCAACTCCCAGTAGGTGCGCAAAATATTGTAGCTACCTTTGAGCCGTGCCTTGCCGAGATGATCGAGAGCATGCGGCAGCTGATCGGCGGCTGTTTCGATCACGTTGATTTCATATGGATGGTTCAGATCGTAACTTTCAGGCCGAAAAGGGCCAGAATAGCGAGTTTCGACATTCACGTTGAACGGAAATATGCCGAAAGGTAGGTCTGTTGACGCTACAGAATCGATTAGTCCCCTCAGCGAGACGCCTAAGCCAAGCGCAGCTTCCACATAGCCAACGAACAGAATGCCTGGTTTTAGCGGAAGGCCCGGTGCCATCCCAGGAACATTTGCGGGCTTGTGAAGGGCTCGTTTTGGACGAAGTCGTTCGGCTGCGGCGTGAAGCCGAAACTTGAACAGCAAAAACAGGCGCAACGCCAGAACCTTGATAGCGATGAATACCCCTTCATGCTTGGCAATGTCGCGAAGATCTCCACAAAGGCCTCCCAGCCTTGCAGCTATCTGACGACGCCACGACATTGCAACACTGCTCCACGCCATCTTCATCTCCATCGGATTCATGGCGCGATCGATAAGGCTGAGCTGATGACAGAGACTTTCATGTAGTTGATCGGGATAGTCGTCTGCATCGGTAACGTCGATCTATAAGGAATTCATCAAATCGGAGACGGAAAAGCCATATTAAGGAGCGCGATACTTGGGAAAGCTAAAAAGGGGTAGACAGGCCGAGGTCCTTCGCGACTTCCAGGAGATAACGGCCATACTCGCTTTTTGCGAACCTTCCCCCTAATTTTGCAAGCTCAGCTGCTGCTATCCAACCTTGTCTCGCGGCAATCTCCTCGGGGCAGGCGACCCGCAATCCCTGACGGGCTTCCAGCGTCCTCACAAACTCACCTGCTTCCAACAAGCTGTCGGGTGTGCCGGTGTCGAGCCAGGCGAAGCCACGTCCCATCGATTCGACCAAAAGCTCGCCGCGCTCGAGATAGATGCGGTTGACGTCGGTGATCTCCAGTTCGCCGCGGGGTGAGGGTTTCAGGCTCTTCGCGATTTCGACGACCTGGGCATCGTAGAAATAGAGGCCCGTCACCGCCCAATGCGACTTGGGTTTTTGGGGTTTCTCCTCGATCGAGATCGCTTTGCCGGTGTTGTCGAACTCGACCACGCCGTAACGTTCGGGATCACGCACGTGATAGGCGAACACCGTCGCGCCCTTGGGACGTGCCTTCGCCCGCGCCATCATCTCCGGCAAGGTGTGGCCATAATAGAGGTTGTCGCCGAGGATCAGCACCGAGGGTTGGCCTGCGACGAAGTCCGCGCCGATGATGTAGGCCTGTGCCAGCCCGCCCGGATGCGGCTGCTCGGCATAGGACAGGCTCATACCCCAGTCCGAGCCGTCGCCCAGCAGGCGCTGGAAATGCGGCAGGTCGTGCGGCGTCGAGATGATCAGCACTTCGCGGATGCCCGCCAGCATCAGCGTCGAGAGCGGATAGTAGATCATCGGCTTGTCGTAGACGGGCAGGAGCTGCTTCGACATCGCCAGCGTCATCGGATGCAACCGCGTGCCGGAGCCGCCCGCGAGGATGATGCCCTTCATCGTCTACTCCTGATCCTTGAGAAGCCGCTCGACGCAGGTCGCTAGTGAAGCGCGCCACGCGGGAAGCGCAACACCGTGGCGCGCAGCGAGCTTGCCGCAGTCGAGCCGTGAATTGGCCGGCCTCTGCGCCGGTGTCGGATAATCCGCAGTCGCGATACGCTTCACCGTGACTGGCTTGCCGCCATGGCGCTCCCGCTCTGCGAAGATCGCTTCAGCGACATCGGCCCAGACCGCTTCGCCCGCAGCGCTCATATGGAAGACGCCCCGGAGCGCCTCCTCTTGCGGCCGCTCGACGAGATTGCGCGCTACGGCGAAGACCGCATCAGCGATGTCGAGCGCGCTCGTGGGGCAACCATGCTGGTCCGCAACCACGCCGACCTCGTCGCGGGTTTCCGCCAGGCGCAGCATGGTCTTGATGAAATTCTTGCCGAACGGGCTGTAGACCCAGGCGGTGCGCAGGATCGCATAGTTGTCCGTGGCGGCCGCGACCGCCCGCTCGCCGGCCAGCTTGCTGGCACCATAGGCCGAGATCGGCCCGGTCGCGTCATCCTCGCGATAGGGCCGGTCGAGCGCTCCGTCGAAGACATAGTCGGTTGAGATCTGAATGACCGGGATGCCAAGCGCGGCAGCCGCGCGTGCCGCTTCACCAGCTGCCTCGCCGTTCACGCGCATGGCGAGCTCGGGTTCGCTCTCGGCCTGGTCGACCGCCGTATAGGCCGCTGCATTGACGATGACGTGCGGCCTGGCCGCGCGCAGCGCCGGCGCGATGGTCTTGGGGATAGCGAGATCCAGCTCCGGGCGACGGATCGCAACGATCTCGACACCGGCCGGCACGCGCTCCAGCATGGCGCGGACGACTTGGCCGGTCCAGCCGGTGACGACGATGCGAAGACCCATCAGGCGAAAAACCGCAGCATCTCGGCGAGGCGTGGATGCTTGCGGTCCTTGTCGGACAGGGTCAACTCGGGGAGGGGAAGCTTCCAGTCGATGCCGAGCGCCGGATCGTCGAAAGCCAGCCCGTGATCGTTTTCCGGCGCGTAAGGCGCCGTGACCTTGTAGAGCACCTCCGTATCGGGTTCGAGGGTGACGAAGCCGTGCGCAAATCCGATAGGCACCAGCAGCTGCCTCCAGTTCTCAGCGGAGAGCTCGACCGCGACGTGCTTGCCAAAGGTCGGTGACGAGACTCGGATATCGACTGCGATGTCGAGCACGCGCCCGCGCGTCACCCTGACCAGTTTGTCCTGCGCGAAGGGAGGGGACTGAAAATGCAGCCCGCGCAACGTCCCGACCGGTGCCGATAGCGACTGGTTGTCCTGGACGAAGTCGAGATCGAGCCCGGCCTCCGTGAAGGCCTTCCTGCTCCAGGTTTCCGAGAAGAAGCCGCGATGATCGCCGAATTTCTTTGGCGTGATGATCTTGACGGCGGGAATCGCCGTTTCCTCGACGCTCAGCATCATTCGTCTCCGCTCAAGCCGTCCCGAGGCGTTCGCCGCGATAAACGCCGGAGCGGATGTCGCCCCACCATTTCGGGTTGGCGAGATACCATTCGACCGTACGGCGCAGGCCCGTCTCGAAGGTCTCCTTTGGCGTCCAGCCGAGCTCGGCGCCGATCTTGCCGGCATCGATCGCATAGCGCGCGTCGTGACCCGGCCGGTCCGTGACATAGGTGATCAGGCGCTCGTGCGGTCCAGCCGGATCGGGCCGAAGCTCGTCGAGGATGGCACAGATCGTCTTGACCACATCGATATTGGCTTTCTCGTTGTGGCCACCGATATTGTAGCTCTCGCCGAGTTTGCCTGCCGTCGCCACTGTGAGCAGCGCGTCGGCATGGTCGTCCACATAGAGCCAGTCGCGCACATTGAGCCCGTTGCCGTAGACCGGCAGCGGCTTGCCTTCCAGCGCATTGATGATCATCAGCGGGATCAGCTTCTCGGGGAAGTGATAGGGGCCGTAATTGTTCGAGCAGTTGGTCATCACCACCGGCAGGCCGTAGGTGTGGTGCCACGCGCGCACGAGATGATCGGAGGCAGCCTTGGAGGCGGAGTAGGGCGAGTTCGGCTGATAGGCCGTGTCCTCGCGGAAGAAGCCCTCGGTGCCCAAAGACCCGAAAACTTCGTCCGTGGAGATATGGTGGAAGCGGAATGTCGCTTTGCGATCCTCCGGCAGGGCGCGGAAGTGACGCAGGGCCTCCTGCAGCAGGGCGAAGGTGCCGACGACGTTCGTCTCGATGAAAGCGGCGGGGCCGTCGATCGAGCGGTCGACATGGCTCTCGGCGGCCAGATGCATGACGATATCCGGCTGGAAATCGGCGAAGATCGCTTTCATCCGTTCGCTATCGCCGATATCGGCTTCCTCGAAGTGGTAGCGATTGGAGCCGGCCACGGGCTCGAGCGAAGCGAGATTGCCCGCATAGGTCAGCTTGTCGACCACGCAGACTTCATGCTGCGTCTCGCCGACGAGCTTCCGGGTCACTGCGGAGCCGATGAAGCCGGCGCCGCCGGTGACGAGAAATTTCAGAGGCACGCAGGAAACTCCGAGACAAAAACGAGTGCAACTCCAAGTCGAATCGGCAAGAAACAGCCCTCTCCCGAGAAGTCAAGAATCGGCGCCGCAACGTGATCCTTATGCAAGCGGGAGAATGCGGCCAAGATGCGCTGCAAATTTTTGGCTGCAATTCTTCAGGACCCGGGCCCGGTCCAGGTCGCTCCGAGCGGTGCAGGGCCGAGCCTTCCGGTCAGGCCGTCACGCAATCCCGCCCAGATTGGCCTCAAGCCTCCCGGAGCCCCCTTGAACACCATCAATCCGATCTGCGCCATCAGCGCTGCACATGACCAAAACCGCCAGGCGGTCGGCACATGGGGCAGCCTGGCTGTCGCGACTACGTTGCGCGCATAGTAGTAGTTTCGGATCGGGGCATGGCGCAGGATCTGGGGCTTGCCGAGTTCGTCTTCGCTGACCGCCTCGCCCCAGCGGTGGGGCATCGCGAGATCCGTCGCCACGAGCGAGGACCAGCCTTGGCTCCAGGCGCGGAAGCCCCATTCGACATCGATGCCGGCGATGAAGAAGTCGTCGCGGAAGGCGCCGATGGACCGATAGGCCGCGACGCTGACCAGAGAGCCGGATGTCGGCGCGAAATCCACGGCAGCTAGACCGTCGGCTCGCTGGACCCCGCGCCATTCGTAACGGATCGGCTTATAGAAGCCCTCTCCCGGTGGAACGAGGCGGGGAGCCAGCACGGCGACCCTTTCTCCGGCCCGCTCCAGTTCCTGCATCCGGCCGGCGAGCGCTGCCACGATCTCCGATGTAGGCTCGCTGTCCTGATCGAGCAACAGGACATGCGTGAAGCCTTCTTCGGATGCCGCTTCCATCACGGCGTTGAGCCCACGCCCCAGACCAACATTGTCTGGACTCGCGATCAGGCGCAGATTTGCGGGGGGGAGCGCGGCAGCAGCATCGGCCTCCAGCGGACCATTGGCAAAGGCGATGAACCGCATCCCCTGCAAGCCCTCGACCTGCCGGCCGAGCAGTGCGGGATCGGGCCGATACAGCACCACAGCTGCACAGGCACGCGCATCTCGTGTCTGCTGCTCTTGCGCCATCAACGTCTCGCTGTTGCCATTCCGCCGCGCACCCTTAATCCCCGCATTCTGTCCGATCAACCGAACCGCCATGCATGCAGCGGCGACGCCAGGTCGTGATCTCACCGGCGTCAGTGGCCCCGCCGAGCAATGCGACAGAGCGGCAAGGGAGCGAGAAGGCGGCGTCGTGCTTCGGACGCGGCCGCTCTGTCTCAGGCCTTTATGATCTTGCTGTTCGTCACGCCGGCCCTGGTGCAAACGTTGCGTGTGTCGATGACGAGTTGAGCTGCTTCCACCAGAGCGCGATAGTCGACCGCATCGTGGTCCGTCGCAATCAGTACGGCATTGTAGGTTGCTACGACATCGGCTGCCAGAGGAACCGAGATACGCCCGGCGAGACGGCCGTGTTTGCGGGTTCGGGGTAGCTCGGGAACATGCGGGTCGTGATAGTCCACTTGCGCGCCTCGCTCCTCCAGAAGCTCCATGAGCTTCAGTGAAGGGCTTTCCCGCGTGTCCTCGATGTTCTTCTTATAGGCGATGCCCACCACAAGAATGCGGGTGCTGCTCAGCCCGCGGCCTTGCTGTCGATCCAGTGCTTCGGCAACCCGATCGACGACCCAGTGCGGCATCGCCGTGTTGATCTGGCCCGCGAGCTCGATGAAGCGCGTCGTGACATCGAATTCGCGAGCTTTCCAGGTGAGGTAGAAGGGGTCGATCGGGATGCAATGGCCTCCCAGTCCTGGCCCGGGATAGAAGGGCATGAAGCCGAAAGGCTTGGTCTTGGCGGCATCGATGACCTCCCAGATGTCGATGCCCATCTTGCTGTAGATGACCTTGAGCTCGTTCACGAGCGCGATATTGACGGCGCGGAAGATGTTCTCGGTCAGCTTGACGGCCTCGGCCGTCGCTGAGTTCGATACCGGCACAGTCCTGACGACCAGCTTGCTATAGAGCGCATTCGCCAGCTCAAGCGCTTCCACGCCGTCCCCTCCGACCACCTTGGGGATCGTCGAGGTGCCGAAATCAGGATTGCCCGGATCCTCACGCTCCGGAGAAAAGGCGAGATAGAAATCGACGCCGCTCTTCAGGCCGGTGGCTTCGAAGATTGGCCGCATCACTTCGTCGGTCGTGCCCGGCCAGGTGGTCGATTCGAGCACCACGAGATGCCCCTTGCGCAGCCGCGGTGCGATGGCCCGGGCCGTATTCTCCACATAGGAGAGGTCTGGCTCACGCTGCTTTGTCAGCGGCGTCGGCACCGCGATGATGATGGCATCGATCTCGCGCAGCTTCTCGAAATCGGTCGTCGCGCGGAAGCGCCCTTCCCGGAGGGCGGTGGTCATGGCTTCGGTCGGGATATGTTTGATGAAGCTCTCGCCGCGATTGATCTGCTCGACCCGTTTCGCGTCGATATCGAAGCCGATGACGGAAAAACCAGCCTTGCAAGCCGTCAAGGCGAGCGGAGTGCCGACATAGCCGAGGCCGATGATGCCGATGCGGTAAGCCCTGGAGGAAATTCGTTCGATCAGCTCCGCCAGAGCGTGGCCGGAAGCCGTGGAGTGAGCGGCCATCGTAGAAGACATGAACGGCTTTCCCGCATCGTATTGCGTAACGCGCGACTTCTTACCGTTTGGGCGTTGCCGCCACTAGGGCCTCGACCAGATCAAGCCTCGCGGGAATTAGGGGCGGACGATCAGGGTCGAACCGACGACATGCAGCTTGGAAGCAGTGCTAACATGCCGCTACGCCTACACCGCGTTCCCTACTACGACAAGATGCGCACCCCCGCAGCTGGACAGCAATCACTACGATCCATAGCGGGGCAAGAAAGGAGGCGAGGCCATACGAGGCCATCACCCGTCGCCAGCGAGGCCAAGTGGATTTCATCTGTGCCCGCGTAATCGACACGCCGGGCTCTGTGAACCGGCGAAGGGAGCCGTTGCTAGACTCGTACGGCCACAAAAGAGAAGACTCCGCCAGCCGAAGCTGACGGGGCCAAATTCGATTTTCGGGAGAGTTACCCTCGAAGGCGTTAGTATTGAGTGGACGCCAATTGGACAAAGGTGGTTGGCGCATCGCGATGTCGCGGATGGTCTGATCGAGCCGCTTCAATTGCGCGTCATGGCCGGCCATGAAGGCATCGTGAAACTCAAAAAGGGGCCGTCCGATCTGCGTCGTCTCATCCTTGACGATGGCGAACTCCGTTTCGTCTTCCCGACTCGACCGAACGCTTCGGCAGGTTTCGGCGCTCGCAATAGGCGTTATAGACTTGCTGTGTTGCGCCCCTCATCGCGGCGCAGGCCGGCTTCTTCGGGTGATTGGCATAGCCGCCCTCATCTATGAGGATGCAGGAAAGCGCCGACGCAAAATTCTGCGCAATCATAACACGGCTACGGATATGAAACGGCCCACCAGAGGCGGGCGAGATATTGCCACATCACCCAATTGGGTGATGCCAACGAAGAACGGGCCGGGTTTCGTCTCGCCGGGAGGGGCGTCCCATGCCGGAAGAAGACTGGCTGACTTGGATCACCGCGCACGTTCTACCAGGATGGCTGATGTCCGCGATCAACGCGGTAGGGATCTCGTCCTGGCTTTTCTGTAGGCGATGACCGAGCTCGCCGTGCGAGCGTATCGTGTCGAAGGGACGGCGCCGGCTTTCGATGCTGATCTTCGCTTCGGTGAGGGTGTGGAAGATCTCGCTGTCGAGTATCTCGTTTCGGAGCCTGGCATTGAGCGACACGATGCAGCCGTTCCCGAGGGCTGTCGGGTGGGGTGCAGGCGGTCTTGTCACTGACCGTGCCGATCCAGACTCGGGGAGCGCGAGTTCATCGGCAAAGTGCCTCGACCAGATCAAGTTTCGTGGGAATTTGGAGCGGGCGATCGGGATCGAACCGACGACATTCAGCTTGGGAAGCGGTGGCAAGCCCTTGATCTAGTTGTAGCCCATTCCCCATCGCAGTTTTGGAACTGCGACGAATGAGCCAGGACGATCTCGACACTGACGTCCGCTCAGCAGAGCACCTCCGCGCCTTAATGTATAGCGCGGAGGTGCAGTTGAAGGCGCCGTATCGGCGCATTGAAGCTGATGACGATTTTCATCTTGGTCCGCCGGTAGACCAAGAGCCGCCGAAGCGGAAGCCGATCATGGCGACGCCATTCAAATGGGTGGCCCCGAGCGCGATCCCGCCGCGTCGCTTCCTGTACGGTTCACATATCGCGCGGAAATACCTGTCCGCAACGATCTCCCCTGGAGGCGTAGGCAAGTCGTCCCTTGCCTTGACCGAGGCTATGGCTATGGCGAGCGGCCGCGCGCTGCTCGGTATCGAGCCGCCGGCGGCATTGAACGTCTGGTATTGGAATGGCGAGGATCCAATAGACGAGACGCAGCGTCGCATCGCGGCGATCTGCAAGCATTACCTGATCTCGCCAGCCGACTTCGACGGGCGCCTGTTCATCGACACCGGCCGTGAGACTGAAATCAGCATCGCGAAAGGATCGCCCCGCGGCCTGATGCTGAACGATGTGGCCAAGCAGGAGCTCATTGAGACGATCCACGAGTTCGGGATCGACGTGGTTATTATCGATCCATTCGTGCCGAGCCACGAGGCCTCAGAAAACGACAACGGCCACATCGCGGCCATCTGCAAGCGTTGGGCGCAGATTGCAGATGAGACGAGCTGTGCGATCGAGTTCGTCCATCACGCCCGCAAGATGGGCGCAGGTAGCAGCGGCGACGTGACGGCCGATGACGCCCGGGGCGCCAGCGCATTGCTCGCCGCCGTCCGGTCCGCCCGTACGCTCAATCAAATGACCAAGGAAGATGCGGAGAAGGCCAAGGTCGAGCGACCGCGCTCCCATGTCCGCATCGACGACGTGAAGGCGAACCTGGCTCCGCCCGCCGAGGGAGCGAGGTGGTTCAAGCTGATCGGCATCCCGCTCGACAACGAGACCGAGGAATGCCCTGGAGACGAGGTAGCTGTTGTTACGGCTTGGAAGTGGCCCGACCCCAACGAGGAGGTCACGGTCGAGGATGTTCGCGCAGCTCTGACGCGCATTGCGCAAGGCGAGGGCGAATGGCGCCTTGATCAACAATCGAAGAATTGGGTCGGCCAAGCGATTGCCGACGCGCTCGGCCAGGACATCGAGGATCGATCCGTCCGCAGCGCCATGAAGCTGCTTGTTCAGAAATGGCTTGCCGAGGGCTGGCTGAAGCTCGTCACGAAGCCCGATGCGAAGCGCCGTCCGAGAGAGTTCGTTGAGCCAGGAGAGAGCCCATGACAAGGGTCATTTGCTCAACCTTGAAAGGTGGAGCGGAGCAGGGTGGAGCAGTGGGGCAAACCGAGCTTGCTCCACCTCCCTATAGGCCCCCCTTTAGGGGGGCCGTAAGGGTGGAGCAGGAGCGGTCGGAAGGTGGAGCGGCTGAG
>JARYGW010000010.1:0-22377 GCA_033792295.1 Allobosea sp. | reverse complement strand
GGCAGGCAGGCGCAGAGGGCGACTTCACGGGTCCCTCTGACCGCCTACGTCCACGGGCAGATTGCTCCCGGCGTTTCGCTAGCGGCTCGGGTTTTAGCTCCTAAAGTTTTTGCTTGAGCCGGGATTTGTCATGCATCAGGCGCAGAGCGGATTTTTTGACGATCTTTCCCCGGGCATTGCCGAGACGCTCTCGAAGAAGGGCTTCGCCGAGCGCATCGGCGTTTCCGCCGGTCGCGTCTCGCAGATGATCACGGCAGGGCTTCCGGTGCAGCCGAACGGCCGCATCGCCCTGAAGCCCGCGCTGGCCTGGGTCGAGGCGAACATCGATCCGAACCGCCGCCGCGCTGCGCTCGACCAACCCGGACCCGGCAGCAGCTCTCGAGCCCGCCGCGACGCCGCCGAGGCGATCACCGCCGAGCTCAAGGCTGGGAAGATGGCCGGCGATCTGATCCTGCGGCGCGCAGCGCTCTCGGCGATCGAAGCGAGAGCCCGCATGGAGCGCGACAGTTGGCTCGCCTTCCCCAGCCGCGCCGCGGCTCATATCGCCGCAGAGACAGGCGCCGACGCCCGCGTGATCCTCGCCCAGCTCGATATCCTGGTGCGCGAACAGCTCGACACGCTTTCCAAGATGAAGATCGAAAGGCTGGAACGATGATCGACCTTTGGGACAAGACAATCGACCTGGTCGATGAGGCCTGGCGCCGCGGTCTCGCCACACCGCCGGCAATGTCGGTTTCGGAATGGTCGGAGGAGTTCCGCCGCTTGCCGTCGGCGAACGCGGAACCCGGCCCCTGGCGCAACGACCGCACGCCTTATCTGCGCGAGATCATGGATTGCCTCTCGACTTCCTCACCCGTCGAGCATGTCGTGTTCATGAAGGGCGCTCAGGTCGGCGCTACCGAAGCGGGTCTCAATGCCATCGCCTACTGGATCGACCACGCTCCCGGCCTGATCCTTGCAGTCTGGCCTTCGATCGACATGGTCCGCCGCAACTCGCGCACGCGCATTGAGCCGCTGATCGAGAGCACGCCGGCGCTGCGCCGCAAGATAGTCCAGCCGCGGGCGAAGGAGCCGGGCAACACGATCGCGCTCAAGGAATTTCCGGGCGGGGCGCTGATGATGACCGGCGCCAACAGCGCGGTTGGCTTGCGCTCGACACCCGCCCGCTATCTCGTTCTCGACGAGGTCGACGGCTTCCCGGCAGACGCCGACGAGGAGGGCGATCCCGTCACGCTCGCGATCCAGCGCACCGTGACCTTCGCCGGCCGGCGCAAGATCATCCTGATCTCGACACCGACGACGGCGGGCGTCAGCCGCATCGAGAAGGCTTTCGAGGAGAGCGATCAGCGACGCTATCATGTCCCATGCCAGCACTGCTCGGCGATGCAGCCGCTGAGTTGGGAGTTTGTGCGTTGGCCGGAGGGAGAGCCGGAGCGGGCCTTCTACGCCTGCCGGGAGTGCGGCGGCGTCATGGAAGAGCACGACAAGCCGGCGATGCTGCGCGACGGCGCCTGGATTGCAGAGAAGCCTGGCGCCGGCCGCCCTGCCGGATTTCACCTCTCGGCCCTCTATTCGCCCTTCGAGAGCTGGGCATCGATCGCGGCCGATTTCCTGGCCTCGAAGGAGGATCCCGTCCGCCTGAAGAGCTGGACCAACCTCAAGCTCGGCGAGCCCTTCGAGGACCGCGACACGGCGCCGATCGCAGCGGACATCCTCCAAAGCCGCGCGGACGATTGCGATGTCGCCTGGACAGAGGTTCTGCCCGATGGCGTTGTTGCGATCACTGCCGGAATTGACACACAGAACGATCGCCTCGAGGTGGAGTTCGTCGGCTGGGGCGCGAACGAAGAGAGCTGGTCTCTCGAATATCGGATCATTCACGGGGACCCCATCGACCCCGAGCCTTTCGCTTCGCTCGACAGGCTCCTGCTGCGCCGCTTCCGTCATCCGCGCCAAGTCCAGGACCTGCCCGTGCTCGCCGCAGCAATCGATGCGCAAGGCCATCGTACGGCGCCGGTCATGGCCTATTCAGCGGCGCGCCTGAACCGCCGCATCTGGGCGATAGCGGGTAGAGGCGGTCCTGGTATCCCCGCGTGGCCGCGGCGCCCGCCAAAACCACAGCGAGCCACCATGGCGCCGCTGCACATCGTCGGTGTGGACGGCTTGAAATCGCAACTCATGGCCAGGTTGCGCCGGGATGCGCCATCCGGGCACGGAATTTGCCATTTCCCATCCGATCGCGATCCGGCCTGGTTCGCGGGCATCCTGTCGGAACGCCAGGTTCGCAAATACACCAAGGGCGTAGCTCAGCTGAAGTGGATCCCTGATCGCTCGGTCCGAAACGAGCCGCTCGACTGCAGGATTTATGCGACCGCAGCGCTGGCCGGGCTTAACGCGGCGGGTTTCAGCCTTAGCGAGGCGGCCAGGAGGGTGGCTGAGGCGCCCCTACGCACTGACTCTCCTCAACCCGGCACCCGGGCGAACGCCGCCCCGCAGGTGAAAAGATCGCGCTGGCTGGAGCGGTAGCCTTTTTTCCTCGAATAACGGCGCATACATTGACACCGTTTTTGGCTTCTCGTATAAACGGTGTACAATTCAGCGCCTTTTTGAGGGGGCACCATGAAAGCGACCATGACCAGAGCTGACCTTTGCACCCTCTTCGGGTGGACGGTGCACACGTTCAAGGGATTGGAGCGTCATCAGCAACTCCCTCTCGACACGAACGATGAGACGACCGGCTGGCGTCGGTTTTCGGCCTTCGATGCTGTGAAGATCGAAATTTCGCAGCATCTGGAGGACAGCGTGCACCTCTCCCGCGTGGCGGCCGCTCAAATCGTCAACGCTGCCAGCGCAGAGCTGCGCGAGCGCTGGAAGGATATCGTCGAGACCGGCGAGGATCTGAATGCCGGCCGCGCCACGGACGAATTCATGGTCGGCCGCGCCAATCTCGCCTTTCCCAACCAGCCGGCACCTCTTTGCTATCGGAGATCCGAAGAGGGGGTAGCGACAGCGCACATCACCGCTCCGATCGTGAGCAGCGTAACCGCAAATGCGAGCCGAGCCGTCTCCGTGGTGATGACGAAAGCCATACGCGCCGGAATCGATCTGGATTGGGAAGACTGAGACCTGCCGCCCAAAGCGAGGAACGTGACGCAAGGCGCGCTTCACATGAGAGCTTCAGTTCCGCTCATCTCGGCGAAACCCCTCAGCGCGACACCGGTTGCGCGGCGGTTCTATGAGGGCGCGGGCGCGGGCCGTCGCTGGCACGGTGTGCCGGAAATGGCGAGCGCTGTGTCGGCCCAGATTGCAGCCGCCCCCATCCTCGCCCGCCGTGCTCGCGCGCTCGTCGCCAACAACGCGCACGCCAATAGCGGCGTCGAAGCATGGGTTTCGGCACTGGTCGGAACAGGCCTCAAGGTGCAGAGCGGCAATCACCCCGCGCTCGCCGTCGCGTTTGAAGGGTGGACCGACTACGCCGACGCCGATCGGCTGACGGACTTCTACGGGCTGCAGGCCGCTGCGGTCCGGAGCATGGTCATCAACGGCGAGGCCTTCGCGCTGCTGACCGAGTACGGCGAGATTCGCCTGATCGACCCGGAGCAGGTCGACCGAAGCCTGTCCCGCGATATCGGCGGCGGTGCTCGCATCGTCAACGGCGTGGAGTTCGCCAGCGACGGGCGCCGAATTGCCTACCACATTCGCCAGGACACGCCCGGCCTGCCTTTTGCGATCTCCTATGAGACGATCCGCGTTCCGGCAGCTCAGGTTCTTCATCTTT
The DNA here is from genome assembly GCA_033792295.1 of Allobosea sp. Lineage (GTDB taxonomy): Bacteria > Pseudomonadota > Alphaproteobacteria > Rhizobiales > Beijerinckiaceae > Allobosea. The sequence continues at coordinate 18,599 of JARYGW010000010.1, read as the reverse complement.
TCCGGCCGCTGACGGCTGGCCAGGTGCGCGGTGTGAGCTGGTTTGCGCCGATCCTGTTGCGCCTGGCCGACTATGATGCTGCGATCGATGCGCAGCTTGTCCGCCAAAAGATTTCGGCGATGTTCGCCGGCTTCGTGACCGATGCCAAGGGAGAAGCCGGGGGCTTCGACGGAACGGTGAAAGAACCGGTTCTTCAGGCAGAGTTCGAGCCCGGCACGCTGAGCGTGCTCGGCCCCGGGCAGGACATCCGCTTTTCCGAACCCGCTACAATCGGTGCGGAAGCGATCGGTTTCCTCAAGATCGCCCGTTCGGAAATCGCGGCCGGGCTTGGAATTCCCAACCACGTTCTCAGTGGCGACCTGTCCGATGCCAACTATGGATCTCTACGCGCCGGCTTGATCGAATGGCGCCGGCGGGTCGAGGCCATCCAGCACGGCGTGATCGTGTTTCAGCTGTGCCGCCCGGTCTGGCAGCACTGGCTTCTGCGCCGCGCGCTCTCCGGCGGGCCGGAGATGGGAAGCTTCTTCCGGGATCCTCGGCCCTTCGAGAACGCGAGCTGGATCACGCCGCGCTTCGATTGGATCGACCCGCTGAAAGACGCGGAAGCAGAAATCGCTGCGATCGGAGCCGGCCTCATGAGCCGGCGGCAGGCGGTCGCGGCCCGCGGCTACGACGTCGAAAAGCTCGATGAGGAGATCGCTGCCGACAATCGCCGCGCTGCGGCTCTCGGCCTTTCCTTCAATGCGGCTCGGCCGCGTCAGGTCGAAACCGGAGCCGCCGCATGACCGCCGCAGCCTTGTCCGCCACCGCGCCGGCCCCGTTGCAGCTGATGCTGCGTCGCGAGCCGCGCACGGCAACGAGTTGGGATGCCGAGAGCATGACTTTCGATGCCGTGCTCGCGACGACGCGAGGCGGTGTCACGCGCTACGACGAGCGCGGCCTATACATGGAATTCCTCGCGCTCAGCGAGGATCAGGAGTGGCCCGAGCAGATTCCTCTGCTGGACAGCCACCGTCGCGACAGCGTGGATCGCAGGCTGGGCAGTGTCGACCGGATCCGTTCGGTCGGCGGGGAACTGCTCGGCCGGGTCACGCTGTCGCGCAACAATCCGCTTGCCTTGCAGATTGCAGCCGACCTCAGCGACGGGCATCGCCCGAGTGCCTCGATCGGCTACCTCACACACGAGCAGAAGGAGCGCTCCACCCCGCCAGGTCGAGCCCGCCAGGTGACAGCGACCCGGATCGAGCTGCTGGAAGCCTCCCTCGTCATCATCCCCGCCGACCGATCAGCTGGCATCAGGAGCCAAAGCATGACCACATCCCCCGCGCCGGCTGCACAAGAGCCGGTTGTTCCGCCGGCGCCTCTGCCGGCTCCGGGTATCGCACCCACGGAGCGCAGCGCCCCGCAGAACCCGCAGACCCGGGCGGCCATCAACAGCGAGATTCGGGTTATCGCCCGCTCGGCTGGGCTCGACCAGAACTGGATCGATGGCCAGATCGATGCGGAAGCCGATCTCAACCAGGTTCGCGCGGCCGCGCTTGCGGCGATGGGCCAGCGCGCCGCACCTACGGCAGCCATCCGTTCGACGGCATCGGTGGGCGTCGATCATAACGACCCCGAGCTGCGCGTCCGCCATGTCGGCGAGGCGATCTATGCTCGCTACGCTCCGAGCCACAACCTTTCGGAGCCCGCGCGTCAGTATGCCGGGCAGACGCTGCTGGATATTGCCCGCGAAAGCCTCCGGCTGCGTGGCGTGTCCTCGACGGGACTTTCGGTCGCGGCGGTCTTCGAACGTGCGTTGCACACCACGAGCGATTTCCCGCTGATCCTCGGCGACAGCGTAGGCCGCACATTGCGCGCTGCTTATCGCGCTGCTCCGTCCGGCATGAAACTGCTGGGCCGCAAGACCACGGCGCGCGACTTCAAGGCGAAGCACAGGCTGCAGCTCTCTGAGGCGCCCCGCCTGTTGCCTGTCGGCGAGGACGGCGAGTTCAAGAGCGGTACGCTCGCGGAAGGCAAGGAGAGCTACAAGCTGACCACCTTCGGCCGCATCATTGGCATCACGCGGCACGCCTTGATCAACGATGATCTCGGCGCCTTCGCCGATCTGGCCAGGCGCTTCGGCCAGGCCGCGGCGGCGACGGAAGCGCAGCTTCTTGCTGATCTCCTGCTTTTGAATGCCGGTGCCGGCCCGACGATGGCCGACGGCAAGACCCTGTTCCACGCCGACCACAAGAACAAGGCGGAGGCCGGCGCGGCGCTTGCCGTGGCGAAGCTTGCTGACGCCCGTACGGCCATGCGCAAGCAGGTCGGGCTCTCCGGCGAGCTGATCGATGTCACCCCGCGGCACGTGCTGGTGCCCCCGGATCTCGAAACCGCCGCCGAACAGATCCTGACCGCGCTCAACCCCACGAAGGCCGAGGATACGAACCCGTTTGCCGGGAAGCTCGGCATCGTGGTCGAGCCGCGCCTGGACAGCGCAACCCGCTGGTACGTGGCGGCTGATACCGCCACCGTCGACGGGCTGGAATACGCCTATCTCGAAGGCGAGGAAGGCGTCCAGATCGAGACGAAGGCCGGCTTCGAGGTGGACGGTGTCCAGGTCAAGGCTCGGCTCGATTTCGGCGCCGGCTTCGTCGACCACCGCGGCTGGTACGTCAACGAGGGGGGCTGATCCGATGAGCGATCTCGCGGCCCTTCAGCAGCAGATTGACGATATCCGCGCGCTTCGTGCGCGCGGCGACAAGCGCGTCCAGTTCGGCGACGAAGAGGTCGAGTTTCAGACCGGCCGTGACCTAGCTTTGGCCGAACAGGACCTCGAGCGTCGCATCAACGCACTGACCCGGCCGAAGGTTACGGCCATCCGCATCGTATCATCCAAGGGCCTCTGAAATGAAGAACCACGTGCAACCAGGCCGCATCATCACGGCCACTGCCCCCGCCGGCGGCATCCTGTCCGGCTCCGGCATGCTCGCCGGCTCCTTCTTCGGCGTCGCATCCCATGATGCAGCCGAGGGCGAGCCGGTCGAGATCGCTCTGACGGAGATTTTCACGTTACCCAAGGCCGCCGACGCCATCACCTTCGGCGCGAAGGTCTACTGGGACGACGCCGCCAAAAAGGTCACCACGACGGCCGCCGGCAACAAGCTGGTAGGCGCTGCTACGGCGCCAGCCATCGCTGGCGATGCGGCAGTGCCCGTGCGCCTGAACGGCATTTCGATCTGAGACCTGCTGGCCCAGCGGTTTTGAGCGGTCGCAATGGGCCAGCGGCAGCGACCTCTGCGTTTTTTCTACCTCGCGCGGAGCGCGCGACATCCCCCGATTTCAGGAAAGCAGCATGTCCGACATCGAAACCGTGACCGTCAAACTCTCTCGACCGATCGAGGTCGATGGCAAGCAACTCCACGAGCTCTCCTTTCGCCCGACGGTGCTGGGCGATCTGTGCGTGTCCGACCAGCTCGATGGTGAGATGTCGAAGACGGCCGCGGTCCTCGCCAGGATGGCAGGTGTTCCGATCCAGGCCATGAAGCAGGTTCTTGTCCGGGACATCTTCACCGTCATCGAGCGGGTCTCGCCGCTCCTCTGCATTGAAGCCCCGGCTGCGGCGCCGGGCTTCGATATGCCTGTGACGCACTGACATTCGCCCGTTCGAATAGAGGACCAGCCATGAATACCAAGACCGTCTTTCTGAGCGCCCCCATCGCCTTCGGGTCGAAAGAGATCAACATCGAGCAGATGGTTTTTCGCCAGCCGAAGATGAGCGACGTGATCAAATGTGGCGACCCGAGCATCCTGACGCGCTCGGCTGATGGCGCCGTGCTCGTGATCGAGAATATGGATGCCATTGCGGCCTATGCCCGCGAGCTTCTGATCGAGCCCTTCGGCCAAAGTGCTCTGATCGATCATCTCGCCTTGCCGGACGCCCTGGCCGTGAGGGACGCGGTCACCGATTTTTTTTCGGAAGCGCGGCGCACGACCTCAGCCGCTGGGTCGGCCTCTTCGTCGGCGAACTCCGATGGTTCAGCGGCGCCGAGTTCGGCGCCCTGACCTTCCCGGAACTGGGTTGGTGGATCGAGTGTGGCCTGAAGTCGGGCCACCTGAAAATCGGGGATGATAGGTAGGGGTTCCCATGGCGCAACTACGAGCGGACCTGCTCCTTTCGCTGACTGACCGGCTTACCGGCCCGATCGGCAAGACCGGCCGCGCGCTCAAGGCGGCCGAACGGCAGGTGGCCGCGTTCAAGCGCGCCTCGGCTTCCGGTGTTCGGCAGAACATGATCTCCGACCTTCAAAAGGTCGGTGCCAGCAGCTCGCAGATCGACCGCGTCACCCGTGCCTGGGAGCGCTACCGCCGCTCCGCTGGCCTCGCTGCAGATTCCTCGAAATGGACGAAGGCGCAGATCGCCCAGGTGAAGACCTGGGAACGTGCCAATATCAATGCGCTGAAGAACGTCAATGCCGCGCGCCCGAAGGGGCGCATGGCGGCGAGCGATGGCAGCGGCCTGTCCGCAGGCCATGGCGCGCTGATCGGTGCGGCGGCATCCCGCCTCGGCTTGTCCGCTTCCGTTGCGCCGGTCGCCATCGCGGCCGGCAGCGCCTATGCCTTGAACCGGGCGACGAAGAACGCGCTGACCTTCGAGGAGGTCATGTACGAGGTCGAGAAGGCGACGGATAGCAGCGGCGAAGCAGCCCAGCGCTATGCCGCCGCGGTTCTCAAGATGGCCACGGAAACCGGCAAGACCTCGACTGAACTCGGCGGCATCCTCGCTTCAGCCGGCTTCGCCGGCCGTCCGAAGGAAGAGCTGCTCGACTTTACCCGATACGCTGCCATGGCCACGGGCGCCTGGGGGACGAGCGCCGAGGCGACGGGGCAGGCGCTGGCCGAAATCGGCAACATCTACCAGGCCAACCAGAAGCGGATCGAGGAGATCGGCGACGCGATCAACAGCGTGGCCGATAGCTCGGCCTCGAAGGAAACCGACCTCCTCGACTTTCTGCGGCGATCGGGAGCGCAGGCCAAAATCCTCGGCATCTCGGCCGAGCAAACGCTTGCCTATGGCGCTGCCCTGAAAGAAGTCGGCGTCCAGTCCGAGGTGGCGGCGACCGGCTTCAATGCCTTGCTCACCAAGCTCTCGACTGGCGCGGAGGACGACGACTGGAATGACGAGCTCAAGAAGCTCGGCATCAACACGAAGGCCTTCACTGCGACGCTCAAGAAGGATGCTCCGGCGGCGATCAGCATCCTGCTGGCTTCCATCAACAAGATATCCGACGGCACCAAGAAGATGGCGGTGCTGAAGGATCTGTTCGGCGCGGAATACGCGGATGATATCGCGCGCCTCGCCGGCAACCTCGGAGGCGTCGACAAGATGCTCGCGCTGGTCGCGCGCCGGCCCAACTATCTGGGCTCTGTCAGCAAAAGTTTCGAGCTGCTGAAGGAGAAGGATTTCAATCGCCTTGCCCGCTTCAATGCGCAGATGGAGCGTTTTTCGATCACGGTCGGCGGACCGCTCAAGACGGCGCTTGGCGCCGCGGCCGATCAGGCGAGTCGGCTGTTCGAGAGCTTCCAGGAAGGGGGAGCCGGCGCGAAAGCAGTGGATGCGCTGAATGCCGCAGCGAAGCGGTATGTCAACGACCAGGCCGCCCGCCAGGAGCTGAAGACCGGCACCCGGTACGATTACGACGCAGATTCCCGGCGCGAGATCGATGCGCGCAAGGCGCTGCTGGAGAGCCAGGCTTTCGACGAGAAGCTGGCCAAGTACGATCGCGAGATGGCCGTCGCGGCGAAGCTCTATGACTGGTCGAAACCACGCGGAAAGTCGGCCTTCAATGACCAGATGGAGGATGCGCTCGGCCGGATCAAGGACAAGCGCGACGGCCTGGTCTCGGCCCGCCGTGCGCGCGACCGCGCCAGCATCGAGCTGATCGAGAACGAGGCGGCGCAGAAGGCAGCGCGGACCCGTATGGGGCTGGGCATGACCGGCACGCCCACGCCGATCACCCCTGGCCTTTCCAGCTTCGGCTTCGGCCTGCACGGTTCAAACCAGCCCCAGCAGGCGCCCGGCCCGACCACCGCTCCCTTGCCCCCGACCCGCCCGGTCGAGCTCGACAAAGCTCCGAAGATGCTGGAGCGCTTCGAGCAAATCTTCCAGTCGGGCGTCGAAATCTCCGCGAGCAGCGTGGCGGCGATGAAGCAGCCGAGCGGCACGCAGGATGTGCGGATCACCAACCCTCCGCCTGCTCCAAGCGTGCCCGTCACGGTCAATGTCACCGTGAACGCGACCACGAACGCCAGCGCGTCCGATATTGCCTCGGCCGTATCCAAGCAGGTGGGCGCGCGGACGAAAGCAGTTCTGCAAGGCAGCCATTCTGACGCTGCGAATTGAGGGGCCATCATGAGATTGCAGATTTCTCTCGACGGCTCCGGCATTCGTTCGCTGGCCGAAGCCATAACGGCGATCGGCGAGGAGAGGGCTCGGCAGGCCTATGCGCGGGCGATCAACCGCGTCGGCGAGGGCGCCCTGAACGCAACGGCCGGTGCCCTCGCGCGGCAAACGGGCTTGCCGGTGCGGGTGACGCGGAAAGCTCTGGAGAACCCGAGCAAGGCAACGCCTGCGAGGCTGGAATTCTTCAAGGGCGTGCGCGGCGACGATATCGGCCTGAAGCATTTCAAGGCCCGGGAGACCTGCAAGGGCGTCTCGGCCGCGCCCTTCGGGCAGCGGCGCGTCTTCGCCCACACGTTCCAGAAGGGAGCGCTGTTCCCCCGCCGCGTGGAACTGCCCAGCCTGAACGGGCATGTCTTCCTGCCCGACACGGCCGTGAAGCGCTGGGGACGCCTTCCTATCGTCAAGCAGAAATCTGGCGTGGTCCTGCCCGAGCAGGTTGTGCAGGGGGCGTCCCGCGCAGCCTTCGAGGCTCATACCTCCCGGCTGGCGGGGCGCGTCGAGCACGAGATTCGCGTCATCACCAAGGGCATCGTCAGCTAGCTTTCGGAATGGCCGCTGCGACGCTGCGATACAGACCGCTCGGCGCGTCGATGTTGTTTCCAGAAGAGCTTCTTCCAGAAGGCCTTCAGGTGCTTGCGCCATTGAGGCGCGGGCACAAGGTGACCTTTCTTCACATGGGACATAGCGGCCGCCTCCGGGCGCTTCTGGCGACAGTCCTATCGAACGATAGGTTTTGAGGCGCCCCTCAAACGCCCCCGTTACTCGGTAAAAAAGAAACGTCTATCCGAAAATTTGCAACATTTTTCCGAGCTTCAGGATTTGCGCCCTCGGGCATCGGGATTTGCGTTGCAAACCTTCGGATCCGCGTTACCTGAAGTGATTTATGAAGAAGCAGCCGGGGGCTACGATGCGCCGGCGACCCGATACTCCTCGAGCTTGGCATGGAGAGCTGCGGCCGTCTCGGTAGCCCTGTCCAGGTCGGGCGCAATCAACTTCGTCAGAGGCGACTGATCGCCGGCAGGCGTGAAATTGAGATGCCCAGCGACGAACTCGATCGCCTTCACGGTGTCGTCGAATCGGCGGTGCAGCACAGGCTCATGGTGCGCCAGCCGATTGCGCGCCTGATAGATGTGCTCAAGCTGGCTCGCGACATCGGCTCGTTTGAGCGTCTTCTCCGGGAAAGTGCGCTTCAGCGATGTGCGCCAGAGATCCTGCTCGTATTCCGGCCCATAGAGCTTCTTCCAGAAATGCAGGGTGATCTCGGCAATCACCTTGCCCTCTGTCACGACAATCTGATGCCTGCGATCCTTCGCGCGCCTCAGGTGGCTTACGCCCGCAGGGCGGCCATTGGGATAGGCCAGCACATCGAGAGCGGCCTTCTCAGCCTGCGTCAGCTTTGAATAGGCGGCGCGCTGCGCAGCGTCGATCGCCCCTGGAATTCGGCTCTGTTCGGTGTGACGCCAGGCGAACGGGGCCGGCGGGTTGATAAACCAATTCGGGGTACCGAAATGAGCGCTTAGATTCTCGCAGACCGCGTTCCGCAGGGCGATCTCGATCGTGGCGGTGACATTCATCAGCAGCGCCCCTACCCTGAGCGTCTCCTGATGGAGCTCGATCGCCGCGCGGTCGGATCCGGTGAGCTGCTTCAACGCCGACAATCGCTCCGGCGATAGGAGGACCAGGAGAGGCCCGAGATCCTCATCCGACAAATTCATTGACTTCCCCCCGGAAACGTCTATATTGGGCCTCGAAAAGTCGGGACCAGATCGGCAGTCCTGCTCCGGCGGACGGATCCCCGACTTCCCAAGTTAAGGCACCCCTCGGGGTGCCTTTCTTATTTGTGGCCATCTCAGACCGCAAAGTGCCAGCGACCGGCTTCCGCATTCGCCTGCTCACTGCCTTCCACCTCCGGCAACGTATCAAAGGCGCGATCGAGCTTCCGAAGGTCCCAGACCTTTCGGGCGTTGATCCTCTTCGGCTGCGGCATCCGTCCGTCTGCGACCAGAATATCGAATAGCGTCGGAGACACGCCGATGTAGGCTGCGGCCTGGACACGGCACAGCCCTCGCGGTGGCAGGGATGGGGGCAGAACGTCTCCGCGAACACGAATAGCGGCTGCTGGTTCAAGGCTATTTTTCGCCACGTCCGGCCAATCAACCAAACTCGATCGACAGCAGCTTTTCGCCGCGCATTTTGAAGCGGCCAAACTGCTGAGGATTTCCTTGAGCGTCCGGTCCGAAGATCACTTCGGCATCATCCGGAAGATGCGCGATCGCGTCCCGGAGATCCTTGACCGTGAGATAGCCATCGGGGCTACCCGAAACCATGGTACCGCTAGCCTGGTGCAGATGATTATAGTTGATCTCTTTTGTCACAGATCACCTTCATATTCGAAGTAACACCTAAATAACAAAATAAGAAATCAGCGAAGCGGACGCCTATTGTCAATCGGCAACCTCTCCGAGAGCGGCAAGCCGCGCTTTAAGTTGCGCAATTTTCCTGTCACTTTCGTCGTTTCGATCGGCAAGACTTTCCGCAATTGCCGTCAACTCATCGGCTTGAGATTCTAGCTTTACTCTCGCCTGCCTTGCTACATCGACGAGGGCGTAAAACCGCTCCGCTTTCTCCTCCACTTCGAACGACTCTACCAACCGAGCGACAATCTCGGCATTCATGCTGCGACCGTTCTGCCTGGCCGCCCCCTCAATGCGTTCTTTGAGGTCGGGAAGCATGCGCAGCCCGAATGGGGTAACATTGGCGACTTTATCGTCCGGCTTTTTCCTGGCGCTCATAACGACACACTGTAGCCAAAACCAATTGACGGCAATGCCGACACTGTGTAGCTATAGCTACACAGTGAAGCTACGGAGCACTCAATGAGTGAGGCAAGGAAAAAGCAGGCGCCCTTTGGAGTGCGCCTTCCGGATGGCCTGAGAGACAAGCTGAAGCATAGCGCGGCGCAAAACCGGCGTTCCATGAACGCCGAACTGATCGTCCACCTCGAGGCCGCGCTGGCCAATCAGGCAGCACCCGCGCCCCCGAGCCGACCAGATAACGCCGCCGCCATCAGCGGCTGATCCTCCCAATCAGCTCGGAGAGCTTCAATGCCCAGCGAACCCGTTGCGGCAGCCGCTACCGGCTTGCCAATTTCTGCAGACATCGAGCGCCATAGGTCGGGCTCAAAATCGGCTTCGGCGCCCGCTGACGCCGGCCGAGACTTCCATGCCTTGCTCTCTGAGCACCGCGAAGCGGAGGCCGCTCTCGATGCTGCATGTGCCCATTACAAGACCTTGTTCGAGAGCTCGCCGCTACCCGAAGCGGTCGTAAAAACCGGCCGGCGGCGCATCTTCGACCACGAAACCGGCGCCATCACCTGGACCCAATGGGAATTTCGCACCTGCGCCCAGATCGAGCGGCATTTTGGGATGTTTCCGAGCTGGATGCATCGCCGGGGCGCCGAAGGCATTAAATCGGAAAGAGACGCGCTCATAGCCAAGCTGGAGGAGCTGGAGAAGGTCCGGCGCGAGGTGGAGCGGAATTGCGGCCTCCTCGCCGCCTATGATGTGGTGAGCGCCGCCGAAAGCCAGGCGATGAGCCTTTATCGAGAGCTCACCGCATACCGGCCAGCGACCGCGATCGAGGTGAGCGCGAAAGCGGCGTTTTTCCTCGACGTCATACAGGACACAGAGCTGGAGGCCGACGAGATGGCCACCATCCTCCGTTCATTCGTAGCCGAGCCCGCCCCGACCGAGCGTCGAGTGTCGCCAAAAGGGTGTCAATCTTGACACCGTTATTCCCGACCCGTAAAAGGTGTCAGATACTACTCCGTTTCGGAGAGCTAGAGTGTATTGTCGCCGGAAGCGCGATCCCGATGGTCCCTTTGCCGCCCCGTGGTCACGGTTCTGGTGCGACTACCTGACACCGTCGCGAATGGAGCAGATCAATCCCGGCGATCTGGGTCGGATCAGGGATGCTTGCAGAATTGCGAGCGGCCGGCTGCTCCGCTTGATCCGTGAGCCGGAGGAGGGGTTCCGCACCGATAATCCGCTCGCCGGATCGCGGGCGTGTCCCGCAAACCTCGCTTGGGATCGCTTTTGGCGTGCCTCCCTGGGCGATCTGAACGTCTTCTTCGATGCCACTACCGATGACAGGGAACGCATGGTTGTCGCTCTCGACCTCGTCTCCGAGCAGATGGATGTGTGCCTCGGCGATCTTCATATCGTTTGGGGGTGGCAAAACACCCCTGCGTATCAACGCTGGCTGCGTGATCGCCCTCGCGCATTTTTCTCTTCTTCCTTGCATCGAATTTCCCATCCTGAGGCGTCACAGGCTCGAGGAGGCCGGTGACATGACGATGCAGGTAGAACGGTAGCAAGCATGGCGCGCACGTCGAGCAAGAATAGCTCCGGCCTGTTTCCGTGCGAGGAGGAAGTCGCCCGGAGGCTCAGCCAGGATTTGCGCAGCTGGCGCGCGAAAGCCGTGGTGCTGGAGCGCGACGGCATGCCTCGGATCGACCCTGTTATGGGCGGCCGGTATTGGCCCGCGATCGAAGCATATTTCAATCGCCGCTACGGCATCGCAAGCTCTACCCCGTCCGCTTTGGACGGAATGGAGAATCTCGATGTCCTCAGATAGCGAATACCCTACCCCAGGCTTGAAACGGCGAAAGCGAGCATCGGGCGCAGCTCTCTATTGGGTGGCGCGTGCCGATATCGTCAAAGCTGGCTACAGCCCCGAAACGGTGCGCCTGCACTACGCCGATACGCCGGAGGATCTGCCGCTGGTCTCGACCGCGTGCCAGCGCTTTCAGGCTGAAATGCTCGCTTGGTCGAGCGGCCAGAAGCAGGATTATAAGACCTTCGACGGTACGCTTGGCGCCCTCGCACGGCGCTTCCAGATCGACAACGAAAGCCCCGTCAAGGATTGGAAGTGGAATACCCGCCGGTCTCAACTCCACGTCGTCGGCACCATTGAGAAGGCTTTTGGAAGCCGAGCCCTCGCCGCGCTCGGTCTGAAGGACTTCCGGCGCTGGTATGACGCGGCGAAGCAACCGAAGAAGCCAGGCGGGCCAGAGCGCATCGATCGCGCCTGCAAGATCATGAAAATGATCCGCGAGATGCTGCGCTATGGCATCGCGGCTGAACTGGCGCAGGGCGATTGCGTCCGCCTGCTCACCATTCTGACTTCGACGGAATTCAAGGGGCCGAAGCGCCGCCGCTCCAAACTCGAGCTCGCGCATGTCGAGGCCTTCGTCCCGAAGGCTGTGGCCGCGGGTCGGATGTCGCTTGCGCTCGGCACCGCGCTTCAGTTCGAATCCGGCATGCGCCAGAAGGACGTGATCGGCGAGTGGTTGCCTGTTCCCGCTGGCGAGGAGCCATCTGGGATTGTGCTGCGCGGACGCCGAGGCAAGGGCTGGCGCCGGTGGTCGAACGGCCTCACCTGGGCCGATCTCGGCAAGGATCTGGTGATCTGCAAGGAAACGACGAAGACCGGCGCGCTCGTCTCTCACGATCTGAAGGAATTTCCGATCGTCATGTCGCTGCTGACACAGATCCCGGCAGAGCATCGCATCGGCGCACTGATCGTCGACGAGACGGCAGGGCGCCCCTACGCCGAATTCGCCTATGCCCGCGACTGGCGTGTCATCGCACGCGAAGCTGGCATACCGGACGCGGTATGGAACGCGGACGCCCGCGCCGGCGCGATCACGGAGGCCGAGGATGCCGGCGCCGATCTCGACACGATCCGCGGGTCGGTCGGGCACGCGCAGGCCTCTACGACTGTCCGATATTCACGCGGCGCCGTTGGAAAGAGCCGTCGCGTCGCGAAGGCCAGAGTCGCGCACCGCGCGGCAGAGAACGAGGCCTGAACAAACCATGGGGAACGCGATGGGGAACATGGGGAACGCTAGATCAGCGGTAGGCCGTCGTAACAGGCTGACGTTCCAAGAGATTTTTGGAGCGGGCGATCGGGATCGAACCGACGACATTCAGCTTGGGAAGCTGACGTTCTACCACTGAACTACGCCCGCGTGCCGAACCCGCGATCGAACTTCAACGCGCGGCAGCGAAGCGTTCTTAGCGTCTCGCGCTTCCAGTGTCATCCAGCATTTTGCGATCCGCGGATCTGAGGATTACGCGCCCGGTTCCCGGCTTCGTCCAAGCTGTTCTTGACGAGCTGTCCCGCGACATTCGCGGCGCTGACCTTGTCGAGCGAGGCCGCCGGCAGGCCGATACCCCAGATGTTCGGCCCCACGGTTGACGGCGATGACGGCGCACCATCACGCCGTGGGACTCGGGAGCGGCGGCGTCAGACAGGCAGCACCGTGACCGGCGTGCCGAGCGACACACGTGCGTAGAGATGCACGATATCCTGGTTGATCATGCGGATGCAGCCGGACGAGACATTGGTTCCGACTGTGTAGGGCTCGAGCGTCCCATGGATTCGATAACCGAGGTCCCGTCCGTCGCCGAACAGATAGAGGGTGCGGGCGCCTAGGGGGCTCTTGGGACCGCCCCGGACGCCCAGGCCTCTCGACGTTTTTTCGAGCTGGGCTTTGATTTCGGGGTCGCGCTCGATCATTTCCTGCGGCGGCACCCAATCCGGCCAATCCCGCTTCATGTTGATCCGGGCGTTGCCGGACCAGCCAAAGCCCTCCCGCCCCACGCCGACGCCGTAACGCGTCGCGACCCCGGGAGATTCGACAAAATACAGATGATAGGAGCCTGGATCGACGATGATGGAACCGGGAGCCTCCCTTCGCGAGAACTCCACGGTCTGGCGGAGATAGCGTGGGTCTATCCGTTGATAATCGATCGCCGGAACGGGAAATCGTTCGCTAGGATAACTTGCGTAGACATCGGCATAGTTCGGACGCGCCAAGGTACGCGTAAGGCTGCGTCGGGGCGCGGAGAGCTCCGGCGGGGCAACGATGCTTCTCGAACCGCAGCCCGCGAGGCCGGCGGCGACGAAGGACAAGGCGGGCAAGGTAAATGAACGGCGGCTCAGCATAGGCGGTATCTCGGGAAAGACGGAGAGGGAGCATCGACTTAGATGGTTACGACACTGTGAATGCCGTCTTCCGGTGAGTCAGGCCGCGTTTCTCTCTCTCTACTCTTTGAGCCGGTGAGATGAGGCAGGGGAGCGATCGAGTGTCCATGGAAGACTGCTCGAGGCAGAAGAGGTGGCGCAGACCGTCCATTGCGTACCGATGCGCCTGCGCAGCGCCGGGCTCCGCGGTCTCGCGTTTCTCCCGAGGAGCATGGCTCTCTGGAGTTTCGGTGTTCCGTCAGATCCCGTCAGATCCTAGCAAAAGTCAGGCGGCGATATTCCATGTCCGAACCACTCGACGAACCCGATGATGTCGAAGACCGGCCGGCCCGTCGCTGCGGCGATTGCAGCTGAATGCGGTGGCAGGTTGGTGCATTCGCACAGGATCGCGCCGACATTCGGGTGGCGGCTTACGAGCTTTTGTGCCGCCGTCACGACTTCCTGTTCCAGCCTGGGGAAATCGGAGATACCTTTGCGGTTGCCATAGACCTCGCGAAACAGGCTGTCCGGAGGAAGGCCTTCGATGGGGGTGTCGGGGCGAACCCCGACGGCGGAGAGGTGACGAGCTGTGAGGGCCTCCGCCGCGAAGGTGAGGATGCCGACCTGTTGTCCCGCCGGCAGCATGGCCTCGATCAGGGGGGCCTGCAGCAAGCTGCTGGTTGCGACGGGGACAGGCAGGGCTCCGGCCAACTCCCTCTGGAGCAGGGCCAGGAAGCCGCAGCTCGTCGTAATGCCGCGTACACCACAGCCGATCAGGTCCAGCGCGGCTGCGATGAACGGCTTGAGAAAATCTTCGGGTCGCCCGTGGACGATCGCCGCAGGGTCGGCTCCGCGCACGACGCGAAACTGCACGGGGAAAGACCAGGTCCGGCCATTGCCGATGTCGCCGGGCAGGCGGCGGAAATGCGTGTCGAGCATGAGGATGCCGATGCTCAGATCGTTCACCACCCCGCGTGTCAGCGTGAAGCCGGTACCGGTCATCGCGATGCGTTCTGCAGGGATGGCCGTACTGCGGCTTCGGCCGGTTCGAAGAACCAGGCCAGGAAGCGGTTCTCCCGCAGCAATGCCAGAGGAATGTCCTCCTGCGCCAGCAGGCCCGGCTTGCCGACGAGGCCGAGGCGCAGCAGATCGAGCACAGCCGCAATATGGGAGGCTGCCGTGCGTCGCATCGCGCCGATGGAGATATCACCGATCGTGACAGGCTCGACCGCGCGCAGGAAATGCGCGGCGCTTCCAGGTCCCGCTTCGCGCGATGTGACCGTGATCGAGATCAGCAGGCGATCGTCCGCGATCTCCGGCAAGGCATTGAGGAAGAGATTGCGGAGCAGATAGACGCGCTCGCGCAACTTCAGCTCGTCCAGCAGGAACGCCATCTGGTCGGCATGCCCTGGATAGCGGATGGTGTACGAGATCAGGTTGCCGACTTTCCCGGCAAGGCGCTGGCGGAGCGTGGCGGGGATGGTGCCGGAGACGAAGACCTCGTAGTCGCGTCCTTCGAAGCTTGAGGAGCTGAGCCGCGACAGTGGCGCGATCTCGGCTTCACGGCCGTCGATCAGGGCAAGCGAGGCGCGGGTGTATTCGCGCAGCGTCGCGTCGACATCCCAGATCAGCCCGTAGCCGAGACGCCCCGACCGCTCCCGCGGCAGGGCGCCGATACGCACGTCGATATCCGGCGTGCCCTCGCAACGCGCGGCAAGGTCGAGCACCAGCCCCGAGACGAGCCCCGGTGAGATGCCGCATTGCGCGACGAAGCAGCCGGAGCTCGCGCTGGCCTCGCGGCGGACCGCTTCCAGCGCTGCTCCATCGTCGCTGAGGTCGAGATAATGGCAGCCATTGCGTCGTGCGGCGGCCGCCACCATCGGCGTGGCCGAGGAGGGCAGGGCGGCAACGACGGCATCCGCCCCCGACAAAGCCCGGTCGAGCGCGGCGGCATTGCCCGGCTCGGCTTCGGCGAATGGCAGTGCCAGTTCCTTGGCCCTTCGGCGTCCGGGCTCCGTCGGGTCGACGAGAAGGAGTTCGAACTCCGGCTTCTCGCGCAAAAGCAGCGCGAGCGCGATGCCGATCCGACCGGCGCCGGCGATGACGACCTTGAACGGTCCGGACCCCTGCATGCGCCGTTCAGCCATGGAAGCGTGCGAGGAAGGTTTTGAGGCGTTCGTTGTCGGGGTTGTGCAGGATGCGTTCCGGACTGCCCTGCTCGGCGATGCGCCCGGCTTCCATGAAGACGACGCGATCCGAGACATCCGCGGCGAAGGAGATCTCATGGGTGACGAGGACCATTGTCATGCCCTGTTCGGCGAGGCCGCGCACCACGCCGAGCACCTCCCCGACGAGTTCCGGGTCGAGCGCGCTGGTGATCTCGTCGAGCAGCAGCGCATCCGGTTGCATGGCGAGTGCGCGAGCGATGGCGACACGCTGCTTCTGCCCGCCCGAGAGCTGGTCCGGCCGGGCATCGCGCTTCTCGGCCAGGCCGACCTTGGCGATGTAGTCCATCGCGATGTCGACGGCCTCGGCCCGCGGCTTGCGCTGTACGGTGACAGGCCCTTCGATCACGTTCTCGAGCACGCTCATATGCGGGAACAGGTTGAAGTGCTGGAACACCATGCCGACATGGCGCCGCAATTCACCGAGGCCGAGCAACTCGCCCGTAGCGCGGAATTTCGGGCCGACACGGCGGCCGCGGAAACTGATCTCTCCGGCATCCGGCACTTCCAGCATGTTCATGCAGCGGATGAAGGTCGATTTGCCGGAGCCCGAGGGGCCGATGATCGCTACGACTTCACCGCTGGTCAGCGAGAGGTCGATGCCGTGCAGCACGGTGAGCGAGCCGAAATGCTTGACGATGCCGCGGGCCTCGAGAACGCTCTCGCGCGCGGCTGGTGTGGGGACGGACGTCATGGAAGGGTCCTCGCTCAATGGCGGCTGCGCGTCCGGCTCTCGACGATGTCGGCGAACTTCGTGATCGGGAACAGGATGGCGAAGTAGAGCATCGCCAGCACGGTGTAGGATTCCAGCGGGCGATAGGTCTGGCCGTTGACGATGCTCGCCATGTAGGTGAGTTCGGCCACGGAGATCACCGAGATCAGCGAGGTGTTCTTGAACTGCGTCACCGACTGGTTGATGAAGGCCGGCATCATCCGGCGGATCGCCTGAGGCAATACGATCCGGCGCATCACCTGCCAATTCGACATGCCGATGGCGGAGCCCGCTTCGGACTGGCCGTTGTCGATCGAGACGATGCCGCCGCGGAAGACCTCGGCATAGAAGGCCGCGGCATAGAGCGAGAGCGTGATCAGCGCCGCCGCCCAGTTGGCGAGGTCGAAACCGAGCAGCAGCGGCAGGGCGTAGTAGATCCACAGGAGCTGCACCAGCAGCGGTGTGCAGCGGAACAGCTCCTGGAAGCCCTGCGCCAGCCAGCTCAGCGGCCCGATGCCCGAGAGCCGGGCGAAGCACAGGAGCAGTCCGAGGACCAGCCCGATGGCGATGGAAGCCACCGTGTAGACGATGGTGATCCATGCGCCCCAGAGGAACAGGTCGCTCGCCTGGAGGATCGGGGCGAAGCTCCACGTGTACATATCATGCCAGCCTTTCGTGAAAGCGGCCCAGGGCAGGATGTGGAAAGGCGTGAGCCGCCTTTCCTGAGGATCCCGCTCCTGAGGGGAGCCTTTGCCTCAACCGCCGAAGCCGAAGCCTTCGGGCATGTCGTCGAGCGTGATGCCGAAAGGTGCCAGGCTCTTCACGATCCAGGTCTGGTTGTTTCCGATGCGGCGGTTGTATTCAGCCCAGGCCGAGATGAAGGCACGCGACTTTTCGTCGGCCCTCCAGTTCATGGCGACGACAGAGGGGGTCGACAGAACCGGCGACGGCACCATCACCTTGCCGATGCCGTTCGCCTTCTTGCTCATCACCAGGCCGTTCAACATGGTGTTGACGAGCCCGTCGGCCTTGCCGCTGACCACGGCCACGATGGCTTCGTCGCGCGATTTGAAGCGCAGCATCTTGGCCTTGGGCAGGTATTGCTGGGCGATCAGATCCTGCGAGGAGCCGAGGTCGACCGCGAAGGTATATTTCGGATCGTTGAGTTCGGCCCAGCTCAGCTTCGACAACTCCGCCTTGGGCGAGACGATGACGAAGCTGTTGAAATAGGTCGGGGCCGAGAAGGCGACCGAGAGCGACCGCTGCGGCGTGGCGGTGACCCCGAGCGCGAGGTCGACTTTGCCGCTCTGCACGTCGAGGATGGAGTTCGGCCAGCTCGACTCGACGACCTCCAGCTTGACTCCGAGGGTGTTGGCGATGTCCCGGGCCATCTCGATGGCGAAGCCGCGCCACTCCCCGGAGCGCGGATCCTTGTTGAAATAGGGATCCTCGTTGATGATCCCCGGAATGCGCAGCGTTCCGCGCGAGCGGATGGCCTCGATGGTGTCCTCGGCCCGGGCCGAGGCTTGGAACGCCAGCAATCCCAGGCTGGCGACACAAATGGCGCGAATGATCGATTTCATGAACTTTCCACTCCGTTCCCTTGCCGATGTTGTTCGGTCTTGCGCTGGTGGTCCGGACGCCAGCCTAGGCGACGCACTTGCGCGGACAATGCGAGAGTAGGGCGTCGTCCTACCGGTTTTCTTATATGTTCGCCTGGCTCTCGAAGGCCTGCAGGCTTGTTTCCAATGCCTTGCGGCTCTCCGGGCGCAGGGGAGCGAGCGGCGCGCGCAGCTCCGGGCCGATCAGCCCGGTCCGCGCCAGCGCGGTCTTCACCGGCACCGGGTTGCTCTCGATGAAGAGATGGCCGACGAGATCGAACAGAGCCTCGTGGATGCGGCGCGCCTCGCGCGGGTCGCCGGCGAACCAGGCCCGGCACAGCGCCACGATCTCCGCCGGCAGCAGGTTCGAGGCGACGCTCGTCACGCCGTCTGCACCAAGCGCCAGGAAGGGCAGCGTCAGGCCGTCATCACCCGAATGGATCACGAAATCCGCGCCGAGCGCCAGCCGCAGCTCGGTGACGCGCTCCACCTTGCCGCCGGCTTCCTTGATGCCGACGATGTTCGAATGGGCTGCGGCCAGCCGCGCGGCCGTTGCCGGTGCGATTTCGACGCCGGTGCGCCCCGGC
>JARYGW010000109.1:0-15131 GCA_033792295.1 Allobosea sp. | reverse complement strand
TCTCGAAGATGCCGCGCACAAGATGGATCAGCCAGCCCGACATCTGCACGAGCCGGAGCACGAGACCGATGGCGGCAGCCACCGCGCCCGGCGTCATCTCGCCCTGGCTCCAAAGGAGCAGAGCGAGCCAGGCCGTCGCGACAACGAGCAGGCTGTTCATCGTCTGCAGAATGACGCTGACGCCGGTGATCAGGCGCGACAGGTTCAGGAACGAGGCGTTCCACCAGCTCAGCGATTCGCGCACCGCCGAGCGCTCGGCATCGCCGCGCGCGAACAGCTTCACCGTCAGGATATTGGTGTAGGAATCGACGATCCGTCCGGTCGTGCTCGATCGGCCGAGCGAATTCGCTTCGGAACGCTGCTTCGCGCGCGGCACGAAGTAGACGAGCAGAGCGACATAGGCCGCCAGCCAGCCGATGACGGGCAGAGCCAGCCACAGGCTCGTCTTGCCGAAGAAGCCGATCGCGACCGTGGCGAAGACCAGCGCATACCAGAGATCGTCGATCACCTCGATGGTCGCGCCGCGGATCGACTGCCCAGCCTGGATCACGCGGGCCGAAAGCCGCCCCGCGAAGTCGTTCTGGAAATAGGAAAGCGCGTGGCCGAGCGTATAGACATGGTTGCGCCAGCGGATCTGGTTGGTGATCTGCGGCACCACGACCTGATCGACGATAGCGTGATTGGCGAAATAGATCAGTGGCCTGACCACGACGAGCAGGAAGGCCGCCCCGGCGAGCAGCCAGCCATGATCGCGGAAGATCGTCTGCGGCGACTGGGTCGAGAGCAGGTCGACGAACCAGCCGACCATCAGATACATCGCCGCCTCGATGCCGCTGAAGCCCAGGCCGGTGAGCATGATCGCCGCCATCCAGCCCTTCACGCCCTTGATGTGGTGCCACATGAAGGGCCAGACGCCGCGCGGCGGCGTTTCCTGCTCGTCGAAGGGAGCAAAGACGTCGATGCGGCTTTCGAGCCAGCGGAAGAGCGGTGCGAACATGGCCCCCCTCCTCTGGGTCGGCATCACGGCAGAATGACGGCTTGATATGGGTTCGATTCGAGCCTGGGACCAGCCCGCTTGACGCATGTCGCCCCGTCACCCCATGACAGCAACCGGATGACCACAACCTCGCTCCGCCTCGCGCTCTTCCAGCCGGACATCCCGCAGAACGCCGGCACGATGATCCGTATGGCCGCCTGCCTCGGCATCACGGTCGATATCGTCGAGCCCGCCGCCTTCGATGTCTCGGACCGGCATTTCCGCCGCTCGGGCATGGATTATCTCGAACGAGCCGCGGTTGCCCGCCACGATTCATTCCGGGCCTTCGAGGATTGGCGACAGGCCGAGGGGCGTCGTCTCGTCCTCGCCGAGACGGACGGCGCAACCGCCTTGCCGGACTTCGCCTTCCAGCCGGGCGACATCGTCATGGTCGGGCGCGAATCCGCGGGCGTGACGTCGGACGTGCGGGCTGCGGCCGAAGCGAGCCTGCACATTCCCATGCAGCCCGGCTTGCGTTCAATCAATGTCGCGCTCGCCGCTGCGATGGTAATGGGCGAGGCATTGCGACAGACAAGCGGCTTTTTTCGCCGCGACGAGACCGATCATGAACCCGCGCCGCCCCGCTGAAACACCCGCCCCAATCGATCCGGCCGTCGTCGCAGCGCTCAAGCCGCGCGCCACGGACTGGTTCGAGAGCCTCCGCGACCGGATCTGCGCCGCCTTCGAGCAGGTCGAGGACGAGGCCTCCGGCCCGTTCGCGCCCGAGGCCGATGCCGCGCCAGGCCGTTTCATCCGCACGCCCTGGCAGCGCGACAACCATGATGGCACGCCAGGTGGCGGTGGCGTCATGTCGATCATGAAGGGCCGCGTCTTCGAGAAGGTCGGCGTCCATGTCTCGACGGTCCATGGCAGCTTCCACCCGGATTTTGCGGCGCAAATCCCCGGCGCCGCGCAGGATCCACGCTTCCACGCCACCGGCATCTCGCTGATCGCCCACCCCTGGAATCCGAACGCCCCCGCGGTCCACATGAACACGCGCTTCGTCGTGACGACCCGGCCCTGGTTCGGCGGCGGCGCCGACCTGACGCCGGTGCTCGACGCGCGTCGTACCCAGGGCGATCCCGACGCCCGCGATTTCCATGCCGCGATGCGCCGGCCCTGCGAGCGCTTTCCTGCCGTCGCCGACTACCAGAGCTTCAAGGAGTGGTGCGACGAATATTTCTTCCTGAAGCATCGCAACGAGCCGCGCGGCATCGGCGGCATCTTCTACGATTATATCTGGACCGGGGATGCCGAAGCAGACTTCGCCTTCACCCGCGCAGTGGGCGAGGCCTTCCTCGACATCTATCCGAGCATTCTGTGCCGCAACATCGGCAAGCCCTGGACCGAAGCGCAACGACACGAACAGCAGGTCCGGCGCGGCCGCTATGTCGAGTTCAACCTGCTCTATGACCGAGGCACGATCTTCGGCCTGAAGACCGGCGGCAACGTCGATTCCATCCTGTCCTCGATGCCACCGACGGTGCGCTGGCCGTGAAGCCATGGGTCCGCATGCGGCGCGACCTGGCGATTCCTGTCCCGGTGCCGGTCTGGCCTGCGGGATATCGCCTCGCACCATTCGCGATCGCCGACCTGCCGGCGATTCATGACCTGACGGCCGCTGGCTACAGCCTCGGCGGCGGCAGCGTCCCTCCCTTCGAGAAGTGGCAGGTCGCTCTCCTCGCCGACAGCGATTTCGATCCGGCCCTGGTCTTCATCGTCCGCGACGCCGGTGGCGCCATCGCCGCCATCTGCCTGTGCTGGAGCTCGGCCTTCATCAAGGACCTGGTGGTGCATCCGTCGGCGCGGCGACTAGGTCTCGGAGAGGCGCTTCTCCGGCAAGCCTTCCTCACCTTCGCTGCCCGCGGCGCCGATGCCGTCGATCTCAAGGTCGAACTCGACAACCCGACCGGTGCCAGGCAGCTCTATCAGCGCGCCGGCATGGTGGAGATCGCCTGACCGCTGGGCTGTTCAAAAACTGCGGATCAGCCATCCGCTCCAGCCGCGGCCTCACCCAGCATCCTCAATTGCGCCTCCCTTCCAGCCGGGCAGCCCACCTCGATCCAGGCCTCGCGCGCCATCTCGAGGATCTGCCCGATTTTCGGACCGGCGCTGACACCGAGCGCCAGCACATCCTTGCCTGTCGGCAGGAATGGTGGTGTCTGCGCCAGCTCGGCGATCAGCGCCTGCTTCTCTGTCGATGCGCCGTCCGTTCCCAGCAGGACCAGCCCGCCCGCGACGGCATCGCTTCCGATGCGATGAGCCAGGCGGCGTAAGCGCGCGATGTCCGGCAGCTTTTCTCTCCCCGAGAGCGCCTCTAACGCCGCCGCGATGCCGGAAACCCGCTCGAACTCGGCATTCGAGAGCCGCAGCCGCTCGCGCAGCCTGAGCGCATCCTCGCTGACCTCAACGGCGAGTGCCGCCAGCCGGAAGACTGGATAGACGCCCTCCCCCGGCTCGTCGGCGATCGCAGAAAAGCGCGAGAGACGGGGCACGCCACCGATCACAGGCACGACCAGCCCAGCCCCGGCCATCGCCTGCAATGTCGTGGCGGCGCCCGGCGCGACCAGAAGCTTCAGCAACTCCGCCCGCACCCGCTCTCGCGACAAGCCGGCAAGCCCGTCGCGGCCGGCGATGCAAGCGGCGATTCCCTCCGCGTCGGGCTCGCCCTCGCCGTAGCGCGCGTGGAAACGAAAGAAACGCAGGATCCGCAGATAGTCCTCGCGGATGCGTGTCGCCGCATCGCCGATGAAGCGGATGCGGCGCACAGCGAGATCGTCGAGCCCCCCGCAATAATCATGGACGATGCCGCCCCGGTCGAGCCCGAGCGCATTGATGGTGAAATCGCGCCGAACGGCATCGGCAGCGAAATCGCGACCGAAGACGACCTTGGCACGGCGACCATCGGTCTCGACATCCTGCCTGAGCGTCGTCACCTCGAAGCTTACGCCCTTCGCGACGAGCGTCACCGTACCGTGGTCGATGCCGGTCGGAACCGCCTTGAAGCCCGCCGCCCGGCCGCGCCGGATCGCCTCCTTCGGCAGGGCAGTCGTGGCGAGATCGACATCGCTGACCGGCTCGTCGAGCAGCAGGTTGCGGATGGCCCCGCCGACGACGCGTGTCTCCTCACCCTCGCCGTCGAGTGCTGCGAGCAGGCGCGCCAGAACCGGCTGAGCGAGAAATGCGGCGATCCTCTCCCGCGCTGCGGCGTTCATCGGAACCGGCCCGGAACCAGCACTCCGTTCTCCATATGCGGCGGTTCATAGGCGCCTCGGCTCCCCGTCGTCACGAAACCTTCCACCGCGAGAATGCCGATCACCAGCACAAGCCCGACGATCGCCAGCCAGAAGGCATGGCGGCTCCAATGCTCGACGTCGAAAGGGTTGCGTCGCCGGACTATGAGATAGCCCGCGAAGATACAGAAGGGCAGGACGAAGAGCAGAACCTCTTCGATGATCGCGCGCAGCATGCCCTTGTCCGTTTCCTCAAGGCGCGCGCCGAGCGCCTCTCCTGATTTTCAATCCGACAGCCGCTCGTAGAGATTGCGGATCATCCCGGCAGTCGCGCCCCAGATATAGCGATCCCCGAAGGGCATCGCATAGTAGGTGCGGAAATGTCCCTTCCACTCGCGCCCTTCGCGCTTATGGTTGGCCGGGTCGAGCAGGAAGGAAAGCGGCGTCTCGAAGGCCTCGTCCACCTCGTTGTGATTGATCGTCAGCGAGAAGGGCGGCTCGACCAGCGCGACCACCGGCACGATGCGATAGCCCGTGCCGGTGAGATAGGCGTCGAGGAAGCCGAGCGTGCGGATATGCTGGCGAGCTAGCCCGATCTCCTCCTCGGTCTCCCGCAGCGCCGTCACCACCGGCGAACCATCCACGGCGTCGACCCGTCCACCCGGAAAGGCGACCTGCGCCGAATGATTGCGCAAGGCTGCCGCTCGCTGGATCAGCAATACGGTCGGCCCCTCCGGCCGTGGCACGATGCCGATCAGCACGGCGGCTGGAATGGCGCGCTTCTCGTCGGGGACAGGGATGGGCTGCGGCTGGTTCTCATGGTCGCCGCGCGGGCGCGCGATCACGTCGCCGAGCTGCGGCGGCTCGGAGCGCAGCCGCTGCTGCGCCAGCGCCGCAAACGCCTCGACGCTGAGGTTGAGGGGCTTTCCTGAATTCATGGACTGTCGAGGCCCTCGATCTCGCTTGCCGGCAACGCCGGATAGAAGTGACCGGCGGCCGCAATGCCGAACATCGCCTGTCCCTCGACCTCGCGCACCTCGCCGAGCGCCAGCAGATCGTAGGTCAGAGCCCGCGTCAGCCGGGCCCAGAGCCCGCGCCGGACATGCACATAAGGCTTCAGCCCGTCCTTGGCAGCCCGCTCGAAGCGCAGGACATGCTCCGGCCCGACGCAAAGCAGATCGTCGACTTGCGTCCTGAAGGCGACGATCCGCCCATCTCCCTGCCCATCGACCTGCATCTCCACGGCCTGGAAAGGCGAATCCTCCACCTGGATTCGGACTTTTTCGACCGGGGTCACGAGAAAGTGCTCGTCGCCCTCACACTTGAGGACAGAGGAGAACAGCTTCACCAGCGCCGGCCGACCGATCGGCGTGCCGAGATAGAACCAGGTGCCGTCGGCGGCGATGCGCATGTCGAGATCGCCGCAGAAAGGCGGGTTCCAGCGCTCGACCGGCGGCAATCCGCGCGCCTTGCCCGAAGCTCCGCCGCCCAGCGCCGCCGTCAGACGTTCCATCGCATTGCCCGGCACCGTCATCGCAGAATCGATTCCTTTCACCTGCGGCATATCGGTTTCATCGCGTTTCTGCCTTGAACTCCACATAATCGTGAAGCCGAGTTTATGTGTACCGCCGCAATCGGCGCTTGAGCCTGCAAAACCGCCCGTCCACATTCAACGGTGGAACATGGCGACAGGTTCGCGTTCTGCTATGCATCGGCGCGATGTCCGCGCAGCGGCAGGGATGCAAGGGTGAAGGAGATCGACATGGCGGCGCAAGCCCGGGCAAACGAGAGCACTTCGCCGATCGACCTCGACACGGGCGTCGTCGAGGCGGCCGAGGCCGCGCTCGGCGCCATCGGCGCGGCCCGCAAGGAAATCGGCCAGGTCATCTTCGGCCAGCAGAAGGTCGTCGACCTCTCGCTGATCACGCTTCTGGCGGGTGGCCACGGCCTGCTCGTCGGCGTGCCCGGCCTCGCCAAGACCAAGCTCGTCGAGGCGATGGGCACCGTACTCGGCCTTTCGGCGCGGCGCGTGCAGTTCACGCCGGACCTGATGCCCTCCGACATCCTCGGCTCGGAGGTTCTCGACGAAACGAGCGACGGCAAGCGCCATTTCCGCTTCATCAAGGGCCCGGTCTTCGCCCAGCTCCTGATGGCGGACGAGATCAACCGTGCCTCGCCCCGCACCCAGTCGGCCCTGCTCCAGGCAATGCAGGAGCACCACGTCACCGTCGCCGGCGAGCGCTACGACCTGCCCGCCCCCTTCCATGTCCTCGCGACCCAGAACCCGATCGAGCAGGAAGGCACCTATCCGCTGCCGGAAGCCCAGCTCGACCGCTTCCTGCTCGAGATCGACGTCGATTACCCCGATCGCGAGGCCGAGCGGCGCATCCTGCTCGAGACCACCGGCGCCGCCGAATACAAGCCCTCGCAGGCGATGACGGCCGAGACGCTGATGTCGATCCAGCGGCTCGTGCGCCGCCTGCCGGTCGGCGACGCTGTGGTCGACGCCATCCTCG
The DNA here is from genome assembly GCA_033792295.1 of Allobosea sp. Classification (GTDB taxonomy): domain Bacteria; phylum Pseudomonadota; class Alphaproteobacteria; order Rhizobiales; family Beijerinckiaceae; genus Allobosea. The sequence goes on along the minus strand of JARYGW010000109.1, from coordinate 8,346 downwards.
ACCTCGTCCGCTCCGCCCGGCCGGGCGAAGGCGACGCGGCGATCACCGACAAGCTCGCCTGGGGTCCCGGCCCGCGCGCCAGCCAGGCGCTGACGCTCGCCGTCCGCGCCCGCGCACTGGTCGAAGGCCGGCTCGCTCCCTCGGTCGACGACGTCGCTGCGCTCGCCGCTCCCGTCCTCAAGCACCGCGTCGCGCTGACCTTCGCCGCTCGCGCCGATGGCGAGACCGTCGAGGGCGTGATCGACCGGCTGGTGGAACGGCTGGGATAGGTCGATGGTGCGCACGCGCGTCCTGAGTCAGACCGAGCGGCAGCCGGCGAGGCCCGTCCTCACCGCTTCGCTCGACCTTGCGGCGCGCCTGCCCCGCCTCATCCTCGAAGCCCGCCGCGTTTCGGCCAGCGTCCACGGCATCCATGGCCGCCGCCGCGCCGGACCGGGCGAGACCTTCTGGCAATACCGGCCGCTGGTCGCGGGCGAATCCGCCTCTCGCATCGACTGGCGCCGCTCCGCCCGCGACGGCCATCTCTTCGTGCGCGAGCGCGAGTGGGAGGCTTCCCACACCGTCTGGCTCTGGATCGACCGCTCCGCCTCGATGGGCTTCGCCTCCTCGCTCGCCCAGGCCTCCAAGATCGACCGCGCGCTCGTCGCCGGCTTCGCCCTGGCCGAGACGATGGTCGAAGGCGGCGAACGCGTCGGCCATCTCGGGCTGACCCGACCGCTCGCCTCGCGCAACATCATCGAACTGCTGGCACAGGCCATCGTCGCCGACCGCAAGAGCGCCGAGGACGACCTGCCGCCGGCCGTGCCGCTGCCGCGTCTCGCCGACGCGATCATTATCACCGACGGCCTCTCGCCCTCCGACTCGCTAGCAAAACGCGTCGCCACGCTGGCATCGAGCGGCGCGCGCGGCCATGTCCTGCTGATCGCCGACCCCATCGAGGAAACCTTTCCCTTCACGGGCCAGGCCGAGCTTTTCGATCTGGAAGATGGGCTCACCTTGCGCGTCGGCGACGCCGGCTCCTGGGGTGAGGACTATCGCCAACGGCTCGCCGCCCATCGCGAGGCGATCAGGGAGGCCTGCCGCAAGGCCGGCTGGACTTTGACGCTCCACCGCACCGACCGCCCTGCGAGCGAGGGCGTGCTGCGCATCGCCAGCCTCGTCGCCACCTCGCGCGGCGCCTCGGGCTTATAGGGGGGAGACGAAATGTTCGGCGCCCTGCCCCTCACCTTCTCCGCCCCGCTGGCACTGACAGCGCTGGCGCTGCTGCCGGCGCTCTGGCTGCTGCTGCGGGTGACGCCGCCGCGCCCGCGCCGGATCGATTTCCCGCCGCTGAAGATCATGGCCGATCTGATTCCGAAGCGGGAGACGCCGGCCCATACGCCCTGGTGGCTCCTCGCCATGCGGATGGCGGTGGCAGCGCTCGCCATCCTGGCCGCGGCTGGCCCTGTCTGGAATCCGCCGCGCGACGCCGGCCCGACGCGCGGACCGGTGCTGCTGCTCGTCGATAACGGCTTCGGCGCCGCGACCGACTGGGCGGACCGCATCTCGGTTGCCGAATCCCGCATCGCCGCCGCGACCCGAGAAGGCCGCACCGTCGCCGTGGTGGGACTGGCCGAGAACCCGGCCGAGATTTCGCTGCTCGACCCGCGCACCGCGCTCGAGCGGCTGCGCGCACTGGTGCTCGAACCGCACGCACCGGACCGCGCGGCCCATCTGCCGCGCATCGAGAACTTCCTGCGCGCCTCGCCGGAGGCCGAGCTCGTCTGGGTCTCGGACGGGCTCGCCGTCGGCGATGAAAGCCCCTTTCTGTCCCGGCTCAAGCAGATCGCCGGCGAACGCCGTCTCGCCATCCATGCCGGCCCCGCGACGCAGCTCGCCTTGACGGCCCCCGAGAACCAGGCCGGCGCGCTCACAGTGAAGGTGCTGCGCCCGAACTCCGCCGCTCCGGCGACCGGCACGGTCCGCGCGCTCGACCTCAAGGGCCTGCCGCTCGGCGAAGCGCCCTTCATCTTCGAGGGTTCGGCACTGGAAACAGCCGCGCGCCTCACCCTGCCGATCGAGGTGCGCAACGCCGTCTCGCGGCTGGAGATCGCCGGAATGCGCAGCGCCGGGTCCGTCGCTTTGCTCGACGAGAGTGCGAAGCGCCGCCGTGTCGGCCTCGTCTCCGGCACGACGGCCGATACGGCCCAGCCGCTGCTCTCGCCGACCTATTACGTCTCTCGCGCGCTCCAACCCTTCGCCGAGATCCGCGAGCCGCGCCAGGGCTCCAACGATCCGATCGGCGAATTGCTGGCGCAGAACCTCTCCATCCTGATCCTGGCCGATATCGGCACGCTCGACCGCGAGACGGCGACGAAGATCTCGGATTTCGTCCAGCGCGGCGGCGTGCTGCTCCGCTTCGCCGGGCCGCGCCTTGCCGCCACCGCCGACGAACTGACTCCCGTCAAGCTGCGCCGCGGCGGGCGCACGCTCGGCGGCGGCCTCTCCTGGGATACGCCCCGCAAGCTCGCCGCTTTCACACGCGAAAGCCCCTTCTTCGGCCTGACGATCGGCGACGACGTCCGCGTCAGCCGCCAGATCCTGGCGGAGCCTGAACCCAACCTGTCCCGCAAGACATGGGCGGCGCTGGAGGACGGCACGCCGGTCGTCACCGGCGAGCGGCGCGGCGACGGTCTGATCGCCATGTTCCACGTCACCGCCGACACCACCTGGTCGAACCTGCCGCTTTCGGGCCTCTTCATCGAGATGCTGCGCAAGGTCGTCAATCTTGCCGGTGCCGGTACAGCCCCCGAGACGCAGGGCGACGAGGTCAGAGTCGAAACCCTCTCGCCGACCCGCGTGCTCGACGGTCTCGGCCAGTTCCGCAGCCCGCCGGCGACGAGCCAGCCCGTCGCCCGCAACTTCACGCGCCGCGCGACGCTGCTCCATCCGCCCGGCCTCTACGGTCCCACCGAAGGCTCCTTTGCCGTGAACGCGCTCGCCCCGAACGACAAGCTCGCCGCGCTCGACCTCGCCAGCCTCGGGGCACCGATCCTGCCGATCGACGAGCCGATCGCACGCGATATCCGCCCGCTCCTGCTCGTACTCGCCTTGCTGCTGCTGGTTCTGGACACGCTCGCGACGCTGTGGCTCGGCGGCCGCCTCAGGCTCGGTCGCGCCCGCCGTGCCGCCGCGCCGGCTGCGATCCTGCTGGCGCTCGCTCTGGCCGCTGGGCTCGCCCCTGATCCGGTTCGGGCTCAGCCCGCCCCGGCTCCCCAGGCGACGCAGCCCGAAAAACTCCCGCCGATTCCGCGCGAGCTCATCGCTAACGGCGCGATGACCCGGCTCGCCTATGTCGTCACCGGCGACAAGGCGGTCGACGACATGTCGAAGGCGGGGCTCACCGGCCTCAATACGGTGCTCGCGGCCCGCACGGCACTGGAGCCGGGCGATGCCATCGGCGTCAATGTCGACCGCGACGAGCTCGCCTTCTTCCCGGTGCTCTACTGGCCGATCGTCGCCGGCAGACCCATCCCCTCCGCGGAGACGCTGCGCAAGCTCGAAGCCTATATGAAGGGCGGCGGGCTCGTGATCTTCGACACCCGCGACGCGATGAGCGCCCGGCCCGGCGGCGGCACCACACCCGAGGGCGACCAGCTCAAGCGCATGCTGCAAACACTCGACATCCCGGAACTCGAGCCGCTGCCGGCCGACCATGTGCTGACCAAGACGTTCTACATCCTCGACGGGCTCGTCGGCCGCTATGATACCGGTACGACCTGGGTCGAGACCCTCCCGCCTGCGGATAATGAAGGACACCGCCCGGCGCGGGCCGGCGACAACGTCTCGCCCATCGTCATCACCTCGAACGATCTAGCCGCCGCCTGGGCGATCGACCGGCGTGGCGAAGGCCTCGTGCCGCTCTCCGGCTCCGACCCGCGCCAGCGTGAACTGGCGCTGCGCGGCGGCATCAACCTCGTGATGTATGCGCTGACCGGCAACTACAAGGCCGATCAGGTCCATGTCCCGGCCCTGCTGGAAAGGCTCGGACAGTAGCCATGTGGAGCCTCTCCTTCGCCCCTCTGGTCCCGCTGCCGCTGCTGATCGGTCTTGCCGTGCTGGCGGCGATCGCGGCTGGCGCGGCGATCGTCCTCGCCGGCCGCAGCGCCATCCTGCGCGCGCTGGCGCTTGCCGTCCTCGTGGTCGCGCTCGCCGATCCTTCGCTCGTCTTCGAGGACCGCGAGCCGGTGAAGGATGTCGTCTCGGTCGTGGTCGACCGCTCGGCCTCGAACCGTCTCGCCGACCGCACGGCCCAGACCGACGCCGCCCTCGCGGAGGTCGAGCGGCAATTGCGCGGCATCCCCAATGTCGAGCCCCGCATCGTCGATGTCCGCGACGCGCAGGGCACCAGCGACGGCACCCGCCTGTTCGAGGCGTTGACGAACAGCCTCGCCGACGTGCCCTCCGAGCGTGTCGCCGGTGCCATCGCCATCACCGACGGCCTCGCCCATGACGCCCCACCCAATGCCGAGGTGCTCGGCCTGCGTGCGCCGCTCCATATCCTGACGACAGGCCGCAACGCCGAGATCGACCGACGCATCGTGCTGGTCGATTCGCCACGCTTCGGCATCGTCGGCAAGGACCAGATCATCAGGCTGCGGGTCGTCGACAAGGGCGGCCCCGGCCGCGCCGGCCTGACCATCCGCCGCGATGGCGAGATCGTCGCCCGCCGCGAGGTCGCGACCGGGCAGACCGTGCAGGTGCCGGTACGGATCGACCGTGGCGGGCCGAACGTCGTCGAGATCGAAGCCTCCCCGCTCGACAAGGAACTGACGCTCGCCAACAACCGCGCCGTCATTACGATCGAGGGGGTCCGGGACAAGCTGCGCGTGCTGCTGGTCTCGGGCGAGCCGCATCCGGGCGAGCGCACCTGGCGCAACCTGCTCAAGGCCGACGCCAATGTCGACCTCGTCCATTTCACTATCCTGCGCCCGCCGGAGAAGCAGGACGGCACGCCGATCAATGAGCTTTCGCTGATCGCCTTCCCGACGCGCGAGCTGTTCCAGGTCAAGATCAAGGAATTCGACCTGATCATCTTCGACCGCTACGCTAACCAGTCGATCCTGCCGCTGGTCTATTTCGACAACATCGTCCGCTATGTCCGCGCCGGTGGGGCCCTGCTCGTCGCCGCTGGCCCCGAATACGCCGGCTCGCAGACGCTGGCGCGCACGCCGCTCGGCCAGATCCTGCCGGCGGTGCCGGATGGCAGCGTCATCGACGAGGCCTATCGCGCCCGCGTCAGCGACCTCGGCAAGCGCCACCCCGTCACCCGCGACCTGCCGGGCTCCGAGGTCGACCCGCCGCGTTGGGGCGAATGGCTGCGCATGGTCGGTGCCCAGGCGAGACCGGGTGCCGCGCCCGTCATGACCGGCCCCGGCGACAAGCCCCTGCTGATGCTCTCACGCGAGCAGAAGGGCCGCGTCGCGCTCTTTCTCTCCGACCATGAATGGCTATGGGCCCGCGGCTTCCGCAATGGCGGCCCTTATCTCGACCTGCTCAGGCGCCTCAGCCACTGGCTGATGAAGGAGCCGGAGCTGGAAGAAGAGGCTCTGCGGGCCACCGCCCGCAACGGCACGATCGAGGTCGAGCGCCAGACGCTGGGCGACAATCCCTCGCCCGTCACCATCACCGGCCCTAATGGCGAGTCCCGCCAGGTCGCGCTCGAAGCCGGCCAGCCCGGCCTCTTCACGGCCCGTATCCCGACGGATCAGCAGGGTCTCTATCGACTCACGGCCGATAATCTCACTGCCTTCGCCAGCGTCGGGCCGGAAAATCCGCGCGAGCTGATGGACGTGGTCAGCGACCCCAACGCGCTTCAGGCTCTCGCCCAGTCGACCGGAGGCTCCTCGCGCCGGATCGGCCATGAGACCGATTCCGGCGTCAACATCCCGCGCATCGTCCCCGTGCGTTCCGGCAGCCAGTTCGCCGGCGCCGACTGGATCGGACTCAGGATCAGCGATTCCGGCATCGTCCGCGGTGTGCAGATCTCGCCGCTCTTCGTCGGGCTGATCGGTCTCGCGGTCCTGTTCGGTGCGCTCGTCGCCGGCTGGCTTGGCGAGAGCGGTCGGCGCTTCAAGCGGGAGACATAGGCCATCGCGCGTCCTGTCGGGCGCAATAGTGATGAACTATCTCATGGCCATAGCGCGCGCCGAGATCACCTCGCCGCGCCGCCTGGCCAACACGCCCTCGACCAGCTCGAGGGCCAGGAAGCGCGCCGGATCGGCCGGGCCGGGCAGCATGAGCTGCCCCGGCGGGATCACCTTGAAGCCGAAGCGGGCGTAATAGGGCGCATCGCCGATCAGCATGATCAGGTCGTGCCCGGCCTCACGCGCCGCCTCGATCGAACGGTTCATCAGGGCAGCACCGATGCCCCTGCCCTCGAAGGCAGGATCGACCGTGAGCGGCCCCAACATCAGGGCCGGATGACCGCCGGCGCCGACAGGCGTCACCTTGACCGAGCCGACGAGGAAGGTGCCGACATGCGCGGCGAAGGAGAGCGCCGGATCGGGCGGCACGCCCTCGCGCAGGCGAAAGGCCGTGCGGGCAAAGCGGCCCGGGCCGAAGGCACGTTCATGCAGCCGCTCGATTGCGGCATGGTCCACGGGAAGCTCGTGGCGGATGGTCAGAGGCAGGGATGTCATGGCGACCGGAAAGGCAGCAGGAGAGCGATCGGTGAGAGCCAGGCGCGCGGACGCACAGGCCGGGAAGGCGCATTCAGCGCATCGGTCGTCGCAGGTCTCGCAGGCTGTGCCGGTCGGTCATGAATTGCGCCTGTAGCAGAGGAGTCCAGGCGCGTCCATCCGCGACGCCATGCAAAATGGATCACGCGACGCACGGGTCGGGTCGCTCCTGCTGGACATCCGGAAAGCTGGAAGGTTCGCTGCAACGAAACCGCGCCCGTCACGTTCGTAAGAGTGGCACGGCTCGCGCGAAGGCAGCTGGCGCTGAAAAACGGAATGGGAGGACGATTCGATGACACGCTATCTCGCCGCAGCCTGCGCGCTCCTGCTCGGCGCATCCTCGACACCTGCCCTCGCCCAGCAGGGGCCGCTACGCGACGAATTCTTCTGGCTCGGCGAGATCAATAAGGCGAGCGCGGTCATCAACAAGGATGAGGGCCTGCTGGCCCCGGCGCTGGCGCCAAAGCTGGCACAGGGCCTCGCCAGGGTGATCGAAGCCGGCAACCAGCCCGGTGCCAAGCGTCCTTCGAGCGTCATCACCTTCGAGCCGCTGATGATCAAGGAGGCGGGCGTCGAGGTCACGCTGCTGCATGCCGGCCGCTCCAGCCAGGACATGCACGCCACCTACCGGGCAGCGATCATGCGCGACCGGTTGCTGGCGCTGGCCGAGCAGCTCGGCAAGACGACGCGCACCATGGTCGAACTCGCCGCGGCGCATCAGGGCACCATCGTCCCCAACTACACCAACGGCGTCGCGGCACAGCCCAACAGCTATGGCCATTATTTGCTCGGCCTCGTCGCCGGCTTCGACCGGGACGCCCAGCGCATCCGCGAATTCTATGCACGCGTCGACCACTCGCCGATGGGCACGACCGTACTCAACGGCACGAGCTGGCCGCTCGACCGCCAGCGCATGGCCGACTATCTCGGCTTCTCCGCGCTCGTCGACAACGCCTATGACGCCTCGCAGGTCGCGGCCGTCGACCTGCCTGTCGAGGCAGGCTCCATCGTGACGAGCATCGGACTGCATACCGGCAGCTTCATCGAGGACATCATGACGCAATATGCGCAGCCCCGCCCCTGGATCCTGCTGCGGGAAGGCGGCGGCACCACCGGCGGCGGCAATACCTACGTCTCCAGCGCCATGCCGCAGAAGCGCAACCCCGGCCTGCTGAACGGCACGCGCGAGCAGGCCTCGAACGCGCTCGCACTCGCGATGGGCCCCGTCTTCAAGGCCCACAACATCCCGCCCGGCATGCCCGACGCCAAGGACGCCAAGGCCAACAGCGCCGTGATCGACAGCGCCACGAAGACCCTGCAGGGGCTCGATCGGATTCTGAAGGCGCTGGCGATCGACCCCGATCGCGCGCTGGAGGAACTGAACAGCGACTGGACCGCATCGCAGGAACTCGCCGACGTCCTGATGCGCAAATACAAACTGCCCTTCCGGGCCGGGCACCATTTCGCCTCCGAGGTCGTCGACTACGCCAAGCTGAACAACATCAAGCCGACCGACTTCCCCTATGCCCAGGCCCAGGCGATCTACCGAAAGGCGGCGACCGAGATGGGGCTGCCGAGAGCGGAACTGCCGATGAGCGAGACCGAATTCCGCGCGACGCGCGACCCG
>JARYGW010000108.1:0-15240 GCA_033792295.1 Allobosea sp. | reverse complement strand
AGGCGAGATCGGCCTGGCCTGCATCGATCTTCTTGGCGCTGTCCTCCGTGCCGTCGGTCAGGACGAGCCGGATGCGGACATCGGCCTTGTCGCGGTTCAGCCCCTGTACGAAGGCCGCAGCCATGCGCGCATCCTCCGAGCCGAGCGGGCCGACGGCGAGGCGCAGCGTGCGTGGCTGGCTGTAGAAATAGAAGCCTGTGGCAGCAAGGCCGATGATGGCGAGCATGGCCGCCGCAATGGTCAGAACGCCCCGCTGCATTGCGAAACTTATGGTGCCCCTCGTCTTCGCCCTTCCGCACCATGGCTTCCTTCGCCAGCGTGTCGCAAGTGTGGCATGTCGCGGGCGGCCTGCGCAGACGAGGCGACTGTGCTAAAGGCGAGCCGATGAGCGCGCCCTTCACCCCTGTGATCAAGATTTGCGGATTGTCGACGCCCGAGACGCTGGAAGCGGCGCTCGGTGCCGGCGCGGACATGATCGGGCTCAATTTCCATCCGAGAAGTCCACGCTTCGTCACGCTGGAGCGTGCCAGGGAGCTTGCCACCATGGCGCGCGGCCGGACCGGGATCGTCGCGCTGATCGTCGACTGGGACGAGCGGCGAGCGGCCGAATTGTCGGAGGCGCTGAAGCCGGACTGGCTGCAGCTCCATGGCAGCGAGACGCCGGAACAGACCGCTGCGCTGCGCCGCGCCGCCGGACTGCCGGTGATGAAGGCGCTCGGCATCGCCGAAGCCAGAGATCTCGACGCCGTCGCTGCCTATCGCGGCGTCGCCGACCGCATCCTGCTCGACGCCAAACCACCGAAGGATGCGGCCTATCCCGGCGGCCATGGCCGGCCCTTCGACTGGACGCTGCTCGCCGATCTCGACCCCGGCTTTCCCTTCATGCTATCGGGCGGGCTCGATCCGGCGAATGTCACGGAGGCGATCCGCATCGCCCGGCCGGCGGCCGTCGACGTCTCCTCGGGCGTCGAAAGCGCGCCGGGGGTCAAGGACCCGCGACGGATCGTGGAATTCATCGCAGCGGCCCGCAAGGCCGCAGCGCTGGATCGCCGCGCGCCCTACCGGGCGCGATAACGGTGATCCCTATTTTTATTGTTGCATCGGGTTCTTCCGAAAAGTGGAATCCTCTTTTCGGTCCGATGCCTGGACAGGAAGGCTCGAGCGCATGAACGCCCCCTCCACCCCGAACAGCTACCGCAACGGCCCGGACGAGAACGGCCACTTCGGGATGTTCGGCGGCCGCTTCGTCGCCGAGACGCTGATGCCGCTCATCCTCGAACTGGAAGAGGCCTACAACGCCGCCAAGGCCGATCCGGCCTATCACGCCGAGATGACGGGCGGGCTGAAGCATTATGTCGGCCGGCCCTCGCCGCTCTATTTCGCCGAGCGGCTGACCGAACATTTCGGTGGCGCCAAGATCTATCTGAAGCGCGAGGAGTTGAACCACACCGGCTCCCACAAGGTGAACAACGTGCTCGGCCAGATCCTGCTGGCGCGGCGCATGGGCAAGAAGCGCATCATCGCCGAGACCGGCGCCGGCCAGCATGGTGTCGCGACCGCGACGCTCTGCGCCCGCTACGGCCTCGAATGCATCGTCTATATGGGCGCGGTCGACGTCGCCCGGCAGGCGCCGAACGTCTTCCGCATGCAGATGCTCGGCGCCACCGTCGTGCCGGTCGAATCCGGCACCAAGACGCTCAAGGACGCCATGAACGAGGCGCTGCGCGACTGGGTGACCAATGTCGCGACGACCTTCTACTGCATCGGTACGGTCGCCGGCCCGCATCCCTATCCGGCGATGGTGCGCGATTTCCAGTCGATCATCGGCAAGGAGACGCGCGAGCAGATGCAGGAGGCCGAAGGCCGCCTGCCGGATTCGCTGATCGCCTGCATCGGCGGTGGCTCCAATGCGATGGGGCTGTTCCACCCCTTCCTCGACGATCCTTCCGTCGAGATCTACGGCGTCGAGGCGGCGGGCCACGGCATCGCGAGCGGGCTGCATGCGGCCTCGCTGACGGGCGGGCGTCCCGGCGTGCTCCACGGCAACCGTACCTTCCTGCTGATGGACGATGATGGGCAGATCAAGGACGCCCATTCGATCTCGGCCGGGCTCGACTATCCCGGCATCGGCCCGGAGCATTCCTGGCTGCACGATGTCGGCCGGGTGAAATACCTCTCGGCCACGGACGAGGAGGCGCTGGAGGCATTCCAGCTCATTTCGCGGCTGGAGGGCATCATTCCCGCACTGGAGTCCGCGCATGCGCTCGCTCGCGTCGCCGAGCTCGCCCCGCAGAAGCCGAAGGACCATCTGATGGTGGTCAATCTCTCGGGCCGCGGCGACAAGGACATTCCGCAGGTTGCCGAGATCCTGGCGAGCCGATAGCGGCCGGGGCGGGTCGAAAGTCGCACGGCCTTAGCCTCGACTTGCTTGGCGGAAAGATGCAACCATGGGTTTCCGGACGTGCTGGGCGTCCGGATCGCGTTGCGTCGGGAGTGCCGGGCCTGTGGGGGGCGACGGTCGGGACAGCGTTGCCGATGTGCAGGCAGGCGGCCTCGCCGCGTTGCCCGTCGAGATCGCTTTTCTGGAGCGCCATGGCGTTGCTTCGGGCAGTCTTGCCCAAGTTGCACAACGCGCCCGGCGCAACGGCACTGATCCCGTACGCGAACTCTTCTCTTTCAGGTTGATTGGGCACGAGGCCTACTATCGCGCCTTTGCCTCCGAACTTGGTTTGCCCTTTCATCCGGGAGTGGTCGAACTCGTCCCGGGCGGTACATACGAGGCCGTCCTGCGTGCCGGCATCGCGCCCGCTGCGGGCAGGCTGTCCAAGCGATTCCGCTTCATGCTCGCGCCCGAAGGCGCCGCCCTGCGCCATATGCTCGCGCTCGGTCCTCGCCGGCGCGGCGATATCGCGGTCACCACGCCCCAGCGCTTCGCTGCCGCCCTGAGGGTTGCGAATGGCGCGACGTTGTCGGAGCAGCTTGCGGGTCTCGACGAAAGCGGATCTGCTCGCGACAGCGCCCGGACAGGCGCCAGCCGCGGCCAAACGATCGCGACCGGCATCGGCCTCGGCGCGGCGACGCTCGGCAGCATCTTTGCGCCGTTGCAGACATTTTTCGCCCTTGCACTGCTGCTCGGGCCGCTCTTCCTCGGATTGATCCTGCTGCGCCTCGCGGCATCGATGGAACGCACCTCGCCCGATCTCTGGCGTACGCAGCGCTGGCGCCCCGACGACAGCCGCCTGCCGATCTATACGGTGGCGGTGCCGATGTACCGGGAGGAGGCCGTCCTGCGGCAGATGCTCGGGGCACTGTCGCAACTGGATTATCCGCCGGCGAAACTCGACATTCGCCTGCTGGTCGAGGCTGATGACCTCGGCATGCAGGCTGAATTGGCGCGAATGCTCTTGCCGGCTCATATCACGGTGACGGTCGTGCCGCCCGGCCAGCCGCGAACCAAGCCGCGGGCGCTGAATCTCGCTTTGCTCGAGGCTCGTGGAGCGCTCTTCACCATCTTCGATGCCGAGGACATTCCCGATCCCCGGCAGTTGCGGCTGGCGGCGGCGCGTTTCTCGCGTGCGCCGGAGGAATTGGCGTGCCTGCAGGCGAGGCTGGTCATCGACCATGCCGAAGAGGGGCTATTGCCCGCCCTGTTCGCGCTGGAATATGCCGGGTTGTTCGAGGTGCTCAATCCAGGATTGCTGAGGGCCGGGCTGCCGATCATGCTCGGCGGCACCTCCAATCATTTCCGCACGGCGGTTTTGCGCGCCCTTGGCGGCTGGGACGCCTGGAACGTCACGGAAGACGCCGATTTGGCGGTGCGGTTGGTCAAGGCCGGCTATCGCATCGGCGATCTGCCCTCGGAGACGCGCGAGGAGGCACCGGTCACGGTCAAGGCCTGGCTCAACCAGCGTTCGCGCTGGATCAAGGGCTATATGCAGACCGCGGTGACGCATTCGCGGGCGCCCCTGCACCTGCTGCGCGAGGCCGGCTTTGCGGCAACCTTCGCTTTCACTTCGTTGGCTCTGGGCACGATCGTGACGGCACTCGGCTATCCGATCTTCGCGGTCGCGACCGTCCTGGCCTATTGGGAGGGATCGTTTTTCGCGCCGGCCAGCGCATTGACGACCCTGACCTCCGCCTTCGCCCTGGCGATCTGGTTGTTCGGCACGCTCGCGCTGTTCCTACCGCCGGCCATAGGCGCACTGCGCCGAGGCGATCCCGGTCTGCTCCTGCTTCTGCCGCTGCTGCCGCTCTACTACGGGCTAGTCTCGATCGCGGCCTGGATGGCGTTCTACGATTATTTCAACCGACGCTTCGCCTGGAACAAGACGGAACACGGGCTGGCACGTCGGGGGGCGCCACCGCCCGCTTCCGACGCGGCTATAGCATCGGACCGAAAAGCGGATTCGGCTTTTCGGATAAATCCGATGCGATAACAAATGGATAGATCACCGTTATCGCGTCCGGTAGGACGCGCGGCGATCTACGAGTGGCGCAGCCACTCCGCCGCCGCCTGCTCCGGCGTCTGTTCGATATTGAAGGCGCCGACAAAGCTGCCATCCGTGCCCATCAGATAGACCAGCGCGGTGTGGTCCATCGTGTAGTCGCCGTCCTTGAGCGGCGTCTTCTTGGCATAGGCGCGATAGGCCTTGATTGTGGCGTCGATCGCGGCCCGGTCGCCGGTCAACCCGATGATGCGCGGGTCGAACGAGCCGAGATAGCTCTTCATCGCCTCGGCCGTATCACGCTCGGGGTCGACGGTGATGAACAGGGCCCGGAGTTTCTTGGCCTTGTCGCTGTCCCCGGCCGCGCGCAGCGCTTCCGAAATCTCGAAGAGCTTCGTCGGGCAGATGTCGGGACAATGGGTGAAGCCGAAGAAGACGAGGAAGGGCGAGCCGCGCAGATCGGTGTCCGAAAGCGGCTTGCCGTCCTGCGTGGTCAGGGTGAATGGGCCGCCGACGCTCGCCGTGCCGCTGCTGGTCGTGCGGTTGCCGGGAGCGAAGGTGATGACCGCCGCTGTGGCGAGCGCCAGCGCGCCGACGAGGAAGACGACGAGTGGCAGGATGAGACGGCGGTTCACGGAAGATTTCCCGGCAAGAGGGGCGGCGGGCCGCTAGAAGCAGGCGACGATGGCGGCGATCAGACCGTCGGTGAACAACCGGCTGCCCTCGCGCCACCACAGCAGCAGTCCGGCGAATAGCAGGCTGAAGGCACCACCGCCGAGCAGCAGGAGACCGGCCCGGCTGGGCCGGGCGTCCTCGACGCGGGATGGATGTTCGGTCTGGATCATGTCCGGAGGATAGCGCCGATCCCGAAGCACCGAAAGCGATCCGGTGACGCAGGTTGCGATGACGGGATGGCGGGATGCGATAATGGCCAAACCAGGCGCGATCTTGCACCGAAGCGCCGGCCGAATCCCAGTGGGCTCCGGTCAGGCCAGATGCGAGTACATCCGTGCTCCGGCGACGCCGATATCGGCGGACAGGATACTGCCGGTTTGCGACTCGGTCACATAGATCGTGCGATTTCCCGCGCCGCCGAAAGCCAGATTGGTGGTCGCGATCCCCTCCGGCGAGCGGATGCGCAGCAGCGGCTCGCCCAGTCGCGAGAAATGCCAGACCGATCCGAAACCGGCATGCGCGACCAGCAGGCCGCCATTCTCGTCCAATGCCAAGCCATCCGGCCCGCCAAGGCCGCCGTGAAGCTGGGCAAACACGCCAACCTTCGTCGTCAGGCCGCCGTTGTGGAGAGGGATGCGCCAAATCTGTTGAGCGCGCGTTACGGCAACGAGCAGATGGGACATTTGAGCATCGTGGACGATGCCGTTCGGGCTCGGCACCGTATTGATCAAGCAGGTCAGCTGGCCCTCGGCCGTATAGCGATACACGCGCCCGGTCGGGTCATGCAGGCCCGTCTGACCCTGATCCGTAAAATAGAGATCGCCGTTCGGCGCGAAGACGAGATCGTTGACGCCCTTGAAGCTCTCGGATGCCGCTGTTTCCAGAAGCGGCGAAACCCCTCCCGTTTCCGGGTCCAGAAGCATGATGCCGCGCTTGTAGTCGGTGATGAAGATCCGGCCGTCCCGATGGATCTTCAGGCCATTGGGCCATCCGTCATATTCGGTGATCAGCGACCATTCGCCATCCTCCGAGATGCGGAAGACGCGGCCGAACGGGATGTCCGTCACATATAATCGACCCGCATGGTCGAAGCTCGGTCCTTCAAGGAAGGAATCGATGGAGTGCCCTCCGCGATTGGCCGCCGCCCAGCTCGTCGGGCGTGCCTTGCGAAATCGATCGGGAAGCCGGGAAAAGACCGTGGCGTCGATGATCGGCGGAGGAGCGAAATACATTACGCTAACCCGAGCAGAGCGTTGTCGATTCGATAAGTGGCGGCGGCCGTCGCGTGAAAGAGCGCCTTGCGCTCGCCATCGGCGAAGCCGGCGGTCATTCGCTTGTAGGCGTTCCAGAGTGAGACGTAGTCCACCATGCCCTTGTCGACTGGGAAGTTGCTTTCGAACATGCAGCGGCCCGGTCCAAACAGCTCTATGCAGTGGAGCATGTACGGCGCCCAGGCGTCGACGAGTTGGGACGAGGAGGGCGGGCGGGCGCCTTCATGGAAATCGAAGCCGTTCACCCGCATCGCGAGCCCGCCGAGCTTGAGGCGGACGTTCGGGCGTTCGGAGATCTGTTTCATCCGGGCCGACCACGCGGCGAACACCTCTTCGCGCTTGCCTTTGTAGGGCCCCATCCCGAGCGGACAGCCGCAATGGTTGAGCACGATTGTCGTCTCGGGGCAGGCATCGGCGAGAACGACGATTTCGTCGAGCTGCGTATGATAGCAGAACACGTCGAGCGTCAGGCCGTAGGTCGGCAACAGGCGGCCGGCCTCCGCAAAGCGCGGGTCGGCGACCATGCCGGCCGGCGGCGGAACCGGATTCGAGGTGATCGCGGGGTCGTCGTGGCGTGCCGTCTGATTGCGGATGCCCCGCAGACGGCCGCCACCTGCACGCTCGAGCGCCTCGAGGATCGGCTCGATTCTATTTCCCAGCATCATGTCGGCGAAGCCGACGATACCGGCGCAGGCATAGCGGCGGCCGTAGATGCCGCTTGCTGCCTGGGCCGCGGCACCGTTTGCGAATTCGATTTCGCCGACCGGTTGGAGATGTGGCGGAAAATCGGGGCGGTACATCGTCTTGGCCTGCAGATAGACGGTGGCCCGAACGTCGTGCCCGGCCTCCATATCCTCCAGCAGATCCAGGAACAGGTAGCGCTGTCCTTCCGGCCGATCCCAGAGGTGATGATGGCAATCGACGATCGCCATCTCCGGTTCCAGAGCGGTCTCGCTTGCCTGAGCAAGCCATTCCGGCCTGACGGGGGCATGGAGGCCGCGCGTGGACATCAGCCTTCGACCTTGCAGCCCAGGCGGGCGAGGCTTTCATCCACCCAGCGACGATCGTAGCGGAGCTCCTGAATGGCCTGCATCTGCTTCTGCTCAGCCTTCTGCTTGGCATCCGCGGCCGCATAGACGGCCTCGGCTTCATCGAACGGGACACAGAGGAGGCCGTCCTCGTCGCCGATGACGAGATCGCCCGGTTCGATCACCATGCCGTCGATGGCGATCGGCACATTGATCTCGCCGGGGCCGTCCTTGTACGGGCCGCGATGGGTGATCCCGGCCGCATAAACGGGGAAATCATGTGCGCCGATCCAGCCGGCGTCCCGGATGGCGCCGTTGAGGACAATGCCGGCGATCCCGCGCGTTTGGGCGTAGGCTGACATCAACTCGCCGATGAGGGCGTTGGTCAGGTCACCACCGCCGTCGACGACAACGATGTCTCCCGGCGAGGCCAGGTCGAGGGCCTTGTGGATCATGAGGTTGTCGCCGGGGCGGGTCTTCACCGTCAGGGCGGGGCCGGCCATGACGCCCCCGGCGTGCATCGGACGCAGCCTTGGGCCGCCCGCGGTCATGCGGGACATCGAATCGCTGATATTGGCGACCGGAAGCTCGCGGAAACGCGATACCAGCTCCGCGCTCACCTGCCGGTGGCGCTTCAGAATGCGGAAGCCAAGCATGATAGGTCCTCGTTACAGAAAGGGGGCGCCGCGCTGTTGCTAGCTGGCGTCGCGGAAGATCGCGGGTTCGGAATAGGGTTCGCGATAATGCTCGGTCGATCCGAACGTCGCGGAGAGCTGGGCTGCCTCGCTGAAAAGTAGGGCCCGCACTTTCAGATCGGTTGGCTGGAAGCGGCCAATGGGACCTGAAAGTGTCAGAGCGCCGATCAGCTTCTCGCGTGCGCCGAACACCGGCGTCGAGATCGACGTGGTGAGCGGATCGATCAGTCCGGCGGTCTGCCGGATATAGCTGCCGTTTACCATCGGCTGCTCCGCAGCATGCTGAAGCACCTGGCCCGTCGACGTCTCGTCGAGGGGAACCGTGTCCCCCTGCCGCAAGCTGACACGGAGGCTCTGCGGCGAATTCTGCCGGAACAGACAGATCCGCATCGTGCCCTCGCGGACATAGAACGAGGCTGTTTCCTGCGAGGCGGCGACGAGATTCTGAAGCGACGGCTTGATGATCTCCAGATAGTCGATCGACTGCTCGTAGCTATAGGCCAGGCTCATGACCTTCGTGCCCAGCTGGTATCCGCCGTCGTCGTTCTTCTTGACCATGTTCTCACGGATCAGCGTGATCATGTACCGCAGGATGACGCTCTTGAAGAGGCCGGTCCGCTCCTCGAGCTCGCTCAGGGAGAGCGGCCCCTTTCCGACGAGAAAGGCGTTCAAGATCGCCATCGTGCGCTCGGCGGCAGAAACCGAACGGTCCGGCGTGGGCTCGCTCTTGTTGGGCACGAGTTCTTTTCCAGTTGTATGCGGCCTCTGGGCGAAGCGGAGCCAGGATAGCGCGCCGGGGCGCCGTTTGCAATTTTTCATAATCGCATTATGAAAAATTGAATTCGGCATCGAAACGCACTCAGAAAGCCAGCTCGCTTCGAGCGGGTCAATGCGATCCGCAATGTCGTTACGAGCCGAAACATATTGCGTTCCGCATTTTCATAATGTCATTATGAAAATGCATTCCACATGGAGGGGACTATGCAGGCCAATTCTTTCACCCGCCGGCTCGGTCTCATCGCGATCGCGATGGGCGTGTTTGGCACTCAATCCGCATGGGCGGATCGCCTGGCCGACATCAAGGCTCGCGGTTCGCTGATCTGCGCCACGCTGAATTCCTCGGAGCCGCTGGGCTATCAGGATCCGGTTACGCGCAAGACGGTCGGTTTCGACGTCGACACCTGCGCAGCCATCGCCAAGCGGCTGGGGGTTTCGCTCGATCTCCGTTCCGTCTCGGTGGAGGCTCGCATCGCCGAGTTGTCGCTCGGTCGCGTCGATCTGATTGCGGCGGCGCTCGGCTATACCAAGGAGCGCGCACAGCAGATCGCCTTCTCCGATGCCCACTATCAGGTTCCGATCAAGCTCATCGTGAAATCGGATTCGACACTGAACAAGCTCGCCGATTTCAAGGGCAAGAAGATCAGCGCCAACAAGGGCTCGACGCCCGAACTCTACGCTCGTCGCCGCACCGAAGCCGAGGTGGTGACTTTCCAGGACCCGCCGGCCGCCTTCCTCGCGCTGCAGCAGGGCAAGGTCGACGGGCTGGCTCTGGCGGCGCCGTCCGCCGTGCGTTTCGTCAACGAGACCGGCGGCAAGTTCCGCTTCGCGGATGAGGCGCTCGCTTACGAAGCGACGGCTCTTGGCGTGAAGAAGGACGAGCCCGCTCTTCTGGCCGCGGTCAACAAGGCACTGGCCGAGATGGAGGCGTCCGGTGAGATCGATGCGCTTTGGACCAAGTGGTACGGCCCCAACACGAAGTTCAATCTCCCGCGCGAGAAGAAGCTGACCCCGATCTCGGCTTTCGAATGACCTTGTAGACGTGCCTTCCGCAGTCGCGCTGCCGTGCCGAACGGTACGGCAGCGCCGTTTTCCATCGGACTAGCGAGCGGAAAAGTCCATGAATCTCGATTTCGGGGCGATCCTGACGCCTCAGTATACCCAGTGGATGATGTGGGGGGCGCTGACCTCGCTTGCGCTTTTCGCGTCCGCATGGATCCTGGCGTTTCTCACGGCATCGGTTTTGGTTG
Source organism: Allobosea sp. (assembly GCA_033792295.1). GTDB lineage: Bacteria > Pseudomonadota > Alphaproteobacteria > Rhizobiales > Beijerinckiaceae > Allobosea. The sequence continues at coordinate 5,099 of JARYGW010000108.1, read as the reverse complement.
CCGTTGGCACGGCGCCATTTCGGCCGGCTCAAATCGCAGTTGCGGCGTTCGTCGAGTATCATCGGAATATTCCGATGCTGGTCCAGATCTTCGTCTGGTACTTCGCCATGCCGCAGCTCTTGCCCGATGCCTGGACGAGCTGGATCAACGCTCACAATAGCGAATTTATCTTCGCTCTGATCGCCCTGTTTTTGAACTCTGCGGCTTACATGTCCGAGGATATGCGCAGCGGCCTTCGGTCTCTGCCGCGTGAGCAGATGGAAGCGGGCCGTGCGCTGGGGCTGAGCTATCTGCAGACGATGAAGGACGTGCTGCTGCCTCAGGCTGTTCGGGCGGCACTCCCGCCGTTGATCAATCAGTCGCTGGCCTTGTTCAAGGCGACCAGCCTTGCGATGGCGATCGGCGTCGCCGAGATGACCTATGCCTCGCGACAGGTGGAAAACGAGACATATCGGACCTTCGAGACCTTCGCGATCGCCTCGGCCTTCTATTTCACGCTCTCCTTCGCGATCATGGCACTGGGAGCTTGGGCGGACCGTCGAAATCTCAAGGCGGCGGGGCGCTGACATGCAGGACATCATCGATATCCTCCGCAACTACGGATTGCTGCTGACGATCGGTCAGTTTCCGGAAGGTCCGATCGGTGGTCTGGCGCTGACGCTCATCCTGGCGCTCACCGGCCTCGTGCTGTCCTTCCCGCTTTCCGTCCTGATCGGCGTCGGGCGGATCAGCCCCAATCCGGTGGCCGTGAAACTCTCGACGGCTTTCGTCTACATCGTCCGCGCGCTGCCGCTACTGATGCTGATCTTCTGGGCGTATTTTATCGTTCCGCTGATTATCGGCCGCACCGTGTCGGGCCTGACGACGGTGATCGTCGCGCTCGTGGTCTACGAGACGGCGTATCTGGCGGAGGTCGTGCGCGCCGCGATTCTCGCATTGCCGAAGGGGCAAGCCGAAGCTTCGCGCTCACTCGGACTGAGCTATTTTCAGACGATGAAGGACATCATCCTTCCGCAGGCGTTGTTCAACGCGATACCAAGTATTCTGAATCAGTTTATCTCACTGGTTAAGAATACCTCGGTCGCCTATATCATCAGCGTCGATGAACTGACCTATGCCGCCTATCAGGTGAACGCCCAGCTTCTGACGAAGCCAGTGCAGGTCTACATCATTCTGGCGGCAATCTACTTCATCATCTGCTTCTCGCTCAACCGCTTGGTCAAGCTCGTCGAAAAGCGCATCCATACGAGCCGGCAGGCTCCCATCGCAGCGGAGGCCGCGGCATGATCGTCTTCGAGAACGTCGACAAATGGTATGGCGAATACCACGCGCTCAATAATATCAACGAGACCGTCAGCAAGGGCGAAGTGGTCGTGGTCTGCGGCCCCTCGGGCTCGGGCAAATCCACCCTGATCCGCACGGTCAACCGGCTCGAGCCCATCCAGAAAGGGCGCATCACGATCGATGGCCGCGACGTCAACGGCAGTGATGTCGACGTCAACGAGCTGCGCAGCCACATCGGTTTCGTGTTCCAGCAGTTCAACCTCTTTCCGCATCTGAGCGTCGCGCGGAACGTCATGCTGGCGCCCATGCGCGTGCACAAGGTTTCGGAGAAGACCGCGCGGGAGACCGCGATGGATCTGCTCGACAAGGTCGGCCTTGCCCATAAGGCGGATGAGTTCCCGCCTCGGCTTTCCGGCGGTCAGCAGCAGCGCGTCGCCATCGCCCGCGCCCTGGCGATGAAGCCGCCGGTCATGCTGTTCGACGAACCGACATCGGCCCTGGACCCCGAGTTGGTGGGAGAGGTCCTCAACGTCATGAAGCAGCTGGCGTCCGAGGGCATGACCATGGTCTGCGTCACTCACGAGATGGGCTTCGCACGTGAAGTCGCCGATCGCGTGATCTTCATGGACAGCGGCGCTGTCCTGGAGCGGGCTTCGCCGGACGATTTCTTCCAGCGGCCGCAGCACCCGCGCGCCCAGAAGTTCGTCTCCGACATCCGCCACTGAGCGGCGGAACATCACCCTTCACATAAGAGTCAGGTCTCTTCCATGTCCTTTCTTTCGGCAGCCCTTGGGCGCATCAAGCCCTCGGCGAGCATCGTGGCCAATCAGCGTGCCCGCGAACTCGCGGCACAGGGGCGTGACGTCATTGCGCTGAGTTCCGGAGAGCCGGATTTCGACACGCCCGATCACATCAAGGATGCCGCTGCCGCGGCAATGGCGGCCGGCAAGACCAAATACACCCCTGTCGCCGGCATCCCCGAGCTCCGCAAGGCCATCCGCGCCAAGTTCCAGCGTGAGAACGGGCTGGACTACGGTCTGGACCAGATCATCGTCGGAACCGGCGGCAAGCAGGTCATCGCCAATGCGCTGCTTGCCACGGTCAACCCGGGTGACGAGGTCATCATTCCGGCGCCGTTCTGGGTTTCCTATCCGGAGATCGTCGCGCTGTGCGGCGGTACTTCGGTCATTGCCCCGACGACCGCATCGGACGCTTTCCGGCTGACCGCGGAGACGCTGGAAACGCTGATCACCTCGAAGACCAAGTGGCTCATCCTGAACTCGCCTTCCAACCCGAGCGGTGCAGCCTACGGCCGCGACGAGCTGAAGAGCCTGACGGATGTCCTCGAACGGCACCCTCATGTCTGGGTCCTGACCGACGACATGTATGAGCATCTGATCTATGGCGATCAGCCGTTTTATACGCCGGCGCAGATCGCGCCCGCGCTCTACGAACGCACGCTGACCGTGAACGGCGTCTCCAAGGCCTACGCGATGACCGGGTGGCGGATCGGCTATGCCGGGGGGCCGCGCCAGCTCGTCAAAGCGATGGATACGATCCAGGGGCAGTTCACGTCCGGCGCCTGTTCCATCGCGCAGTGGGCGGCGGTCGCGGCGCTCGACGGGCCGCAGGATTACCTGGCCGGGCGGCGGCAGGCCTTCGAGGCGCGCCGCGATCTCGTCGTCGGCATGCTCAATCAGTCGAAGGGCCTGCATTGTCTCGTACCGGAAGGAGCATTCTACGTGTTCCCCTCCTGCGAAAAGCTCTTTGGCCTGAAGACGGCGGCGGGCCAAGAGATCTCAAACGACGAGGAGTTCGCTGCGGAACTGCTCGACGCCGAGGCGGTGGCCGTCGTCCATGGTGCGGCTTATGGATCTCCGGGCCATTTCCGGATTTCCTACGCGGCTTCGACCGAGCAGCTCGAAGAAGCGTGCAAGCGGATCCAGCGGTTCTGCAACTCCTTGAGCTGAGTCCAGGTCGGCTTTGGGCGTCGGCCTGACGTCAGACAAATGCTGACTTGCCTCGCCATCCTTTCCGCGGCGCCGTCGAAACGACGGCTCGCGGAAGGTCTCTGGCCGTAGGCTCGTTTGCCGCGACCATCCTCTGGAGCGCCCATCCCAACGAATTGACCCGCGGGCTGCTGCTCCGAAGCGTCTTTGGGGGTTCAGGCTCCGCTCCAGCGTCGGATGAGCGCGAAGCGCGGATTTGCCTTCATGGCGTCCGATCGGCTCCCGCCAGCGCGCATCTGCTTGCCGATCGCCCGTTCAATCTGCCGAAGCTTTTCGGAATCCTCGATAATCTGTCGCCTGGCGGCTTGCGGGTCTACGACAACGGACAATATGTGGGTGGACCTATAAATCCGGATTCGGATTCCATAAATATCAAGGCCTTAGGCTTGGATTGAGCCAGGAAATCTGGACGAGGCGACCCCAATAAGCCGGATTCCAGATCATCTGTGAACACATAAAGCCGGACGCATGCGTGATGGGGCTTGGCAATGCTCCCATTAGTTCTTGCGGAAGGCGTTGCCTGCCAGGGTTTTTTGCCCGGTTGCCCGGGTCCGGGGCCCTGTGTCAGCCCGCCGCTCTGGCCTTCTCATGGCTTGATCTCAGCTGTCTCAGTCAGGCGAAGCATCTCGAAGTCCGAAATCAGAACTTCGAGCTCGACGGTCCAACGGCCGGCGGTGGGGATTGCGAGATCCTTCACGCGCCATGTTGTACCGTCGTCGGCGCGAACAGCTTGCCGCTCGATCGGTTCGATGCCCGCTCCAGGGTTCGATAAGCCAATGCGCAATTCCTTCGCCAGGAGCGGGTCGAAATCGCCATTCAGAAGCGAGATTGAAACCGCGACAGAACCGACGCGTCCGGGCGTGAACGTCACCTCGGCCATGGCTTTCTCGGTATGGATATGGACATAGGCCGGCTGCGCCGCCGCCATAAAGAGCGCACGCGGTGGTGGCGTAAAGCGCCAGAGCGCAGCCGTGCCGAATACCAGCAGCACGAGAGCGACCTCACCTAAGATCAGGCGCCGCAGAATATTGACGCAGGAGGCTTCGTTGGCCTTCACCTTATTCGTCAACCAGTATCGGTTAAGCGCTGCCAGGGCGAATAGCGCCAGGACCCAGGCCATCTTAATAAGAAGCACACGCCCGTATTCTGTCGTGGTGAGCGCCTCAAAGCGCTGCACCTGCACGACTGCGAGAACAAGGCCGCTCAGCAGGATCGCCGCGACGATGGTTAGGATGCGTCGAGAGAATCGATTAAGGGCTGCGGCTCCGTTGGGGCCCAGCACAGCGACCGATAGCGGAAACAGCGCACCTGTCCATGCGGCAATGCTGACGGCATGGACAAACACGGCCGACCGCATCAGCGCCTGCGGCTCGGCGGCGCTGGCGTGGCCGCTGGCGGCTAAGGCAAGGCCAGTGCCCGCGAGTGCGAGCAACGCCAGCACTCGTCCCGTGCCGCCGCGCACGGCAAGAGAGATCAGGGCAACCGCAAGCGCTGCAGCCGCGATCAAAACTGTGCGGCCGAAGGGACTGCTAATTCCAGCATGCCATATTGCCCCCTGAAGGAGGTCTCCAAACGGTGCGCCGAGAGCATCAAGGCCTTGAGCTGTTACCGCTGGAGGAAGGATGGCGAGCCCGGCGACGACGAGGATTGCGGAAAACCGGCGCGCCGAGCGCGGCAAAGGAGCCACCCAAGCTGGAAAGGCCGCGCCGCCGATGCCGAAGAATAGTGCCAGATAGATACCGACCTTCGTCGTCCAAAGAAGGGCACGCACGGCCGGGTCTGTCTGAGTGGGGGCATCGGGCAGCG
>JARYGW010000107.1:0-15260 GCA_033792295.1 Allobosea sp. | reverse complement strand
CGGGAGAGGGGGGCTCGATCATCAATATCTCCTCCATCGCCTCGATCCGCCACACTGGCGTGCCCTATGCCAGCTATTCCGCCACCAAGGCCGGGCTCAACCATCTCACCCGTACGACGGCGGCCCAGTTCGCTCCGCAGAAGATCCGCGTGAATGCCGTGCTGCCTGGGCTGATGAAGACACCGATGGTCGAGCATTCGGCAGGGCTCGCCAAGGTCTATGGCGGCGGCGATGTCGAGGCCATGTGGGCGGCGCGTGCCGCGCAGGTGCCGATGGGCCATATGGGTGAGGCTTGGGACGTGGCGAATGCGGCACTCTTCCTCGCCAGCGACGAAGCGCGCTATGTCACCGGCATCGAACTCGTGGTCGACGGAGGCATCACGCTGAAATATGGCTGAAATCGAGAAGAATCCGCCGGTCGCGCGGCCATGTCCGATCTGCGGCAAGCCGGCGGTCGAGCGTTATCGCCCCTTCTGCTCCGCCCGCTGTGCCGACGTCGATCTCGGCCGTTGGCTCAAGGGCGGTTACGTGATCCCCGGCGAGCCGCTCGACGAGGCCGAAGAGGCCCCGCCTTCGCGCGATCGGGACGATTGAGGGCGTAGGGCCTTATCCCAGCGCCTCCCGCTGCTTCAGAAGTTCGTTGAGCAGGTCCTGCTGCTCGGCGATGCGGTTGGCGATGGTTTCCTCGACCGCAGCGCCGGCGGCCCCCGTGGCCTGCTCGGTCAATTCCGCGATATTGCGCCGGGCGATGGCGATCCGGGCGTCCAGATCCTGCAGCGTTGCGTTTTCAGCCATAGCGGCCTCCGTTTGTCGCGCCGGAACAACGGCGTTCCGGGCGGCTCCATCATGGTGCGCCGGCATCGTCGGCGCCCGGTCTTTTCACTGATCCGTGCCCCGTATTCTTCCGCGGCTTCGCGGCCTTCGTCCAGCGCCAAGCGTTGCATTGTGGCAGCTACAGAACGGCGCAGGCCGAGTCGCTGTTTTCTCGCGCGGGGTCGGGACTTTAGGGGGTGCCACCTGGGGGCACGATGCGCTAGTTTGAGGCATGGACGACTTTCCTGGGATCATCCGCTCGCCTTTGTCGCAGAGCATCACCCATGACGGCATTACCGTGCGGGTCGAGATTTATCGACTCGATGGCACCGAGGGCTGGACGCTCGAGCTGGTCGACGAGGAGGGAGGCTCGACCGTCTGGCAGGACAGCTTCGCGACGGATGCCGAGGCTTTCGCCGAGTTCATGGACGGCGTTCGCCAGCTCGGCCTCGCCAAGCTCATCGACCCTGACGACGACGACATCGCGACGGTCCACTGAGGCCGGCCGTGCCGCGTTATTCAGATGAGCTCGAAGCTGTTGTCGCCTGTGAGCAGGCGCTCCGACGCCGGATCGCCGAGCGCATCGCCGAAGAGAGCGGTGCCCTGGTTCATGGTGATCTCTCGTCCGGGCATCTCGCAGCGGCCGATGCCGCTATCGAGGTATGGCGGAACGAGGGCGAGGAGATGCAGGATCTCGCCGCCTTCAGGCCGATAGGACCGCTGCAGGAGCTGCTGGCCGAGCATCGCGCCATTCTGGAGCGGATCGACGATATGCGCGATCGCAGGTTGTCGTGACGGCCATCCTGGGCTGAGCGGCGCCTTCAGGGCAGGTCCGTTCCGGCAGGTCCGTTCCGGCTGAAGACGCAATTCCCTGCTCCGGATGAGGGGGCTGCGCCATTCCGGTTTTGCCCAAGAGGCCTCGGGGCCTTTTCGCCTATGTCGTTGGGGGCGGAACCTCGGCCGCGCAGGTTGGTTGAACACGAGGAAATCTGCCCTTGCCGCGCTGCGCAGCGGTTCAGGGCTGATGTTTTCCCATCGCGAAGGAGGTCGATATGCCCGCCAAATCCGCAGCTCAGCAGAAGGCCGCCGGTGCCGCTCTGGCAGCCAAGCGCGGTGATATGAAGAAGAGCGAGCTCAAAGGCGCTTCGAAGTCGATGGAGAAGTCGATGAGCGAGAGCGAGCTTGAAAAGATGGCCTCGACCAAGCGCAAGGGCAAAGCCGAGCACGTCTCGAAGCACTGAGGTCGTCGTTCTCGCCCAGCGAGGGAACTCCGACGAGGCCCGCGCAGTTACTCGCTGCGAGCTGCGAGCGTTGATCTGTTTGCGAGACAAGAATGGCCCCGCGCGCGATCTGGAAAGGCGTTCTCAAGATTGCCGAAGTGACTTGCCCGGTCGCGCTCTATACGGCTGCCTCGACGAGCGAGCGCATTTCCTTCCACACGCTGAACCGCAAAACGGGACATCGGGTCCACCGCCAGTTCGTCGATGAGGTGACGGGAAAGCCGGTCGAGAAGGAGGACCAGGTCAAAGGTTATGATCGCGGCGACGGCACCTACGTGGTCTTGGAGCCGGAGGAGGTCGCCGAGGCCACACCTGAGAGCGACAAGGTCCTGGATGTCGCGACCTTCCTGCCTTGCGACGAGATCGACGACCTGTTCTTCGATCGGCCTTATTATGTGACGCCGAGCACATCCGTCGCCGCGGAGGCCTTTGGCCTTATTCGTGACGTGATGGCAGAAAAGGAAATCGCCGCGCTGGCGCGCACCGTGATCTTCCGGCGGGTGAGGTCGATCCTGATCCGGCCGCACGGTGTCGGGATGATCGCGACGACCCTCAATTTCGATTACGAAGTCCGCCCGGCGGAAAGCGCCTTCGACGATATCCCGAAGTTGAAGATCGAAGGGGAGATGCTCGAACTGGCTGAGCATATCATTCGCACCAAGGCCGGCCGCTTCGACCCCCGGGCGTTCGACGACCGCTACGAAAGCGCGCTGGCCGATCTGGTCGAGGCGAAGATCGAAGGCAGGAAGATCAAGCCGCTGAAACGCTCCGAGCCGGCGAACGTCGTGAACCTCCTCGACGCCTTGAGGCAGAGCGCGAAGGCCGGCGACAAGCCGGCCGCGAAACGCAAATCCGCCCGCGGGCGGGCGGCAAAGGCTGAGCCCCGGCGCAAGGCCGGCTGATCACTTCCGCGGCTCGAGGCTTCGCCTGAGCGCATCCATGATGCTGACGACATTGCCTTCGCTCGCTGGTCGGGCAGTCTTTCGCACCGGCTTGCGACCTTTCTCCTTGGCCTTGATGATGGCGAGCAATTCGTCCTGGACCGGGTCCTGCACCAGATCGGGCGACCAGTTCTTCGTGCGCGACTTGACCAGCTTCTCCATGAGCGCGCGCATGTCGGGCTCGTACTTCGCCTGCTCCACGCCGGCGAAATAGTCCTTCTCGTCGCGGACCTCGTCGCCATAGCGCAACGTCCAGAGAACGATGCCCTTGTCGCGCGGCTCCAGCAGCACGGCGCGCTCGCGTCGGTAGAGCACCAGGCGCGAAATACCGACGGTCCTGGTCGACTTCATCGCCTCGCGAATGACCGAGAAGGCCTCGTCGCCGATCTTGCCGTCCGGCACGAGGTAATGTGGCGTGTCGTACCAGATCCAGCCGACCGAGGAGCGCGGCGCAAAGACCTCGATATCGATCGTGCGGGTGCTGTCCAGCGCGACTGCATCGAACTCGTCTTCCTCGAGCATGACATAGTCGTCATCGCCCTTGGGATAGCCCTTGACCTCGTCGACATCGGCCACCGGCTTGCCGGTGACGGCATCGACGAAGCGGCTCTGGATACGGTGGCCGGTTCTGCGGTTGAGCGTGTGGAAACGCACCTTCTCGCTTTCGGAATGCGCCGGCATCATCGCGACGGGGCAGGTCACAAGCGAGAGCTTCAGATAGCCTTTCCAGAACGTCCGCTGGATCATCGCTCGCTTTTCTCCGGGGCACGTTTCTCCGGTCCGACGCGAAACGCACCGGCTGCCGATCCGTTCCGGCCGTCAGGAGCGGTCGAGCTTCCGGACAGCCTCGGCCAGAGATCGCTCGGCTTCGTCATAGCCTTTCCAGGCTTGGCTCTTCGCCAGAAGCGCCGGAACCGTTCGCAGCGTGTAACGGGCCGGGTCGAGCCCGGCTTTCACCTGATCCCAGGTCAGCGGCATGGAGACATGCGCGCCCGGCCTGGCACGGGGCGAGAGCGGCGCGACCGCCGTCGCCATCCGGTCGTTGCGGAGATAGTCCAGGAAGATCCTCCCCTTGCGCAGGCGTTTGGCCATGTTGACGACATAGCGCTCGGGCTCGTCGTCGGCGATCTCCGCGCAGAGGCGGCGCGCGAAATCCTTGGCGGCTGGCCAGTCCGGGCCGCCGCGACCGGGTTTCACCAGCGGTGTTACGACATGGAGTCCTTTGCCGCCGGTGGTTTTGCAGAATGCGACGAGCCCGAGCGCTTCGAGCCGTTCTTTCATGGTCCGGGCGGCTTGGACCACTGCGTCGAACGAAACATCCGGGCCCGGGTCGAGATCGAAGACCAGCCGCCCCGGTGTCTCAGGCGCATGGGGGCGGCAATTCCATGGATGCAGTTCGATTCCGCCGATCTGCGCGGTGGCGATGAGCGCCTCGATCCGGTCGATCTGGAGATAGGATTTTTTGTCGCCGGAGATCCCGACCAGCTCGAACAGGCTCGACGTGCCGATTCCAGCATGGCGCTGGAAGAAGATCTCGCCCTCGATCCCGTCAGGCGCCCGCAGCAGTGAGCAGGGCCGGCCCTGGATATGCGGCAGCATCCAGGCGCCGATGGCTTCGAAATAGCAGGCGAGGTCGAGCTTCGTGACGGGCTTGCCGTCTTCGGCGTCCGGCCAGAGCGGCTTGTCGGGCTTGGATAGCGGCACGCCCAGGATGTCGGTCCGGCCGTCGCGCCCCGGCCCGGGCTTCGACGGCGTGGCTTCCGCGGGCGGTGCCGGCGACTCGGTCTCGACCTCTGCTGCCGGCTTGTCTTCGCGTAATCCCTTGAAGGCGGCCTGCCGAACCATGCCGTCGCCGGTCCAGCCCGCGAATTCGATCTCGGCGACCAGAACCGGCTCGGTCCAATGGAGGCCGGGCTGGCGGCGTGGAGCTCCGGCGCCGGTGAAAGGCGATGCCGTGGCCTCATGTTCCTTCAGTCGCGGCAGCAAGGCATCGAGTTTGGCGGTGCCGTAGCCGGTCCCGACACGGCCGATATAGATGAAATGCGGACCGCGATGGACGCCGACGAGCAGGGAGCGGAACTTGCCCGCCGTGGTCGACCAGCCGCCGATGACGACCTCGTGGCCTGCACGGCATTTCGCCTTCGTCCAGTTGTCGCTCCGACCGGAAACATAAGGCGCATCGCCCCGCTTCGAAACGATGCCCTCCAATGAAAGGCGACAGGCGGATTTCAGCACCGCCTCGCCACCGGTTTTGAAATGCTCGACATAGCGCAGGGCGACGCCGTCGGCATGCTCGCGCAGCAGAGTTTCCAGCCTCTCCTTCCGGATCAGGAGCGGCTGCGCGCGCCAATCCTCGCCGTCGAGGAAGAGCAGGTCGAAGGCGAAGAAGACGAGGTTTTCGGTTTTCTCTTCGGAGAGGGCGGCCTGGAGCGCTGCAAAATCCGGTGCGCCATGGTCGTCGAGAGCGACGATCTCACCATCCAGAATGCAATCGGGCAGATTGTGGAACCCCTTGGTGACGAGCCCGAATTTCTTCGTCCAGTCGAGGCCTTTGCGCGTCTTCAGCGTGACCTTGCCGCCAGTGACGCGTGCTTGGATGCGATAACCGTCGAACTTGATCTCATGGACCCAACCCGTTCCCGACGGGGGGCGGTCGACGCTCTGGCAGAGTTGGGGCACGATGAAGTCAGGGAAATCGGAATCGCTCTTGGCAGGAGCTTTCAACGGCGCGGTCTTTCGTTCGGGGGGCGATGGTCTGCTGCTGCGCTCAATCGCGGCCAGGCCCGAGCGACTGTCCCAGACCGCATCCGCGTCGATCGACTGTCTGGCCAGCAGAAAGGGTTTGGGGGAGGGCCCCTTGCCCGCTGCGATCGCCGCCATGCTGCGACCAGATGCTACCGAGGTGTCGGATTCCAGTATGGCCTCGCCGTTGCCATCGAGCGCATGTGCGTCGCGGTGCTTGATCAGCAGCCAGTTCGTGCGCTTGCCGCCGTCGCGGTCGTGCTTCATGCGCACCAGCACGAAGCTGCCCCGCAATCGCGCGCCTTCGAGCGTGAATTTGAGTTCACCTTTCTGGAGCTGTCGCCGGGGGCTCAGCTTGCCCTCCGGTTTCCAATAACCGCGATCCCAGAGCAGCACGGTTCCGCCGCCATATTGGCCCTTCGGAATGGTTCCTTCGAAATCGCCATAGGCGAGGGGGTGATCCTCGACCTCCACCGCAAGGCGCTTGTCACCAGGGTCGAGCGACGGCCCTTTGGTTACCGCCCACGATTTGAATACCCCGTCCAACTCAAGACGAAGATCATAATGAAGCCGGGTGGCGTCGTGCTTCTGGATGACGAAGCGCAGGCGATCGGACGGGGGCGCCACGACCTCGTCGCTTGGCTCTTTCGTCTTTTCGAAATCACGCTTGGCGCGATAGAGTTGCAGCTTGCCTGGCAACGATCCGCCCTCGATGCATTTCCGCAAACGCCGTCAGGCTCGCGGTGTTCCGGAGCAAGACGAAAGTCCTCGCTTTTCGGGATCGTCCCACTGATCCTGCTCTCGAGCCAGAAAGCCATGTCGGCCCATATGTCGACCGTATCGTCTTTGCGCGTTTCCCCCAAAATTTGTCGTAGCGCCATATCTTTGGAGATGACCCAAGGGAAGTGATGTCTCCCTAACGCATTGTTTAATCGAATAAATCATTTCGGAGACGTCCGGGCATAGGCCTTGCTAGCGAAAGCGACGAAACTCTTTACGCCCGCCGGGCATGCGATCCGGCGGGTGCGGCTGTGTTGTTGTGACCGGCGGCAAGGGGCCGACGAGCCCTGCACAGCCTGCTGCGCATGAACAGGGAAGATGACATGTCGACCGATCGCTGCCGAGTGTTGATGATCTATCCGCGTTTCAACCCGAATTCCTTCTGGAATTACAAGGCGACCTGCGAACTGGCCGGGGCACGCCACCCGGCTGCGCCGCTCGGTCTGATCACCGTCGCCGCGCTGCTCCCCTCGACATGGGAGATCCGGCTCACCGACCTGAATGCGGAGGAGCTCGACGAGGCGGATTTCGCCTGGGCGGATCTCGTCATGACCGGCGGTATGCTGCCGCAGCAGGACGGTACGCTCGCGGTCATCGCGCAGTGCCGGGCCTCGGGAAAACCCGTGGTGGTCGGCGGCCCCGATGCAACCTCGACGCCCGAGATTTACGAAGCCGCGGATTTTCGGGTGCTGGGCGAGGCGGAGGAGATCATGGGCGACTTCGTCGCCGCCTGGAACACGGGCGCGCGGAATGGCGTCTTCCGTTCCGAGATGGGCAAGACGGACGTCACCAAGAGCCCGACGCCGCGCTTCGATCTCCTGAAATTCGCGCATTACCTGCACATCGGCGTGCAATTTTCGCGCGGCTGCCCGTTCAACTGCGAATTCTGCGACATCATCGAACTCTATGGGCGCGTGCCGCGCACCAAGACGAATGCGCAGATCGTCCGGGAGCTGGAGACCCTCCATGCCCTCGGATATCGCGGCCATGTCGATTTCGTTGACGACAACCTGATCGGCAACAAGAAGGCGCTCAAGCAGTTCCTGCCCGTCCTGACTCAGTGGATCCGGGACAAGAACTTCCCCTTCGAGTTCTCGACCGAGGCTTCGATCAATCTCGCCGACGATCCGGCGCTGATGCAGGCCATGAGCGAGGCCAACTTCTTCACGATCTTCGTGGGGATCGAGAGCCCGGACACCGATACGCTGATCTCGACGCAGAAGAAGCAGAACACCCGCCGCAGCCTCGCGGAAAGCGTCCACCGGATCTACCGGGCCGGGCTCTTCGTGAATGCGGGCTTCATCCTCGGTTTCGACAGCGAGAAGGGCAGCGTCTCGCGCGCGGCATGATCGAGTGCATCGAGGACACGGCGATCCCGGTTTGCATGGTCGGACTTCTCTATGCACTGCCCAACACTCAGCTGACCCGGCGCCTGGATCGGGAAGGTCGCCTGTTCATCCCCAACGATGCCGATCAGGCCCAGGGAATGGGCGATCAATGCACGGCGGGGCTCAACTTCCTGACGAGCCGCCCGCGCCGCGCCATTCTGGAGGACTACAAGGCGGTCCTGGAGGCAGTCTACGCGCCTCAGGCCTTCTTCGGTCGCGTCCGGCGGGTCGGGCGCATGCTCGACTGCAGCAATCGTCGTCTGGAGCTGCCGAAGTCGATGGAGTGGCAGGAACTGCTGTCGTCCTGGCGCCTGATCTGGCGCATGACGACGGCGAAGGGCGGCGTCCGTCGCGAGTTCTGGAAGACGGTGATCGACTGCTTCAGGCACAACCGTCAGGCGCTGCCCTATGTCATGATGATGGTCGCTCTCTACCTTCATCTCGGGCCATTTTCCCGGCACGTCATCGCTCAGGTGCAGGGACAGCTCGACCATATGATGGAGACTCCTTCCAGCCTGTATCAGGCGAGTCCCGTCGGTCGCGCGGGCGCGGTGTCCGAAGCCTTCGAGGTGAGTGCCGGGCCAGCGAAGGTGATGAAGACCGCAAGCCATGTATAGATGAGTACGGCGGCGGGGGAATCGCGGCATTGCCGTCGCATCGACCCGCGTCGCTGAATTCGGTCGCTCAAAAACCGTCATACAACTTTGCGGCAGCCGGATTGGCGACGCCCCTTGAGCGGACGTCACTGTTGCTCCTGCCCGAATGCAAGGAGTGCGGAGACGGACGCCATAAGCGGTACGGAGCCGTGTTTTCGTCGCTGCCATGGCGGCGTTTTTCCAGCCGGCGAGCCTCGTCCTCCTCGTTCCAGTCTCCTGCATTCAGAGGATGCGGATTATTGCGTTTCCCAGGAGCTTGTTCCGGCGGGACGTAAAGTTTTTCGGGAACGTGCGATGGCTGATGAAATCGACGACGACGATGTGCGGCGCAGGATCGGTCAGGCGCTTTTGGTCGCTCCCGGCGTCAATGTGAGCGAGAGGCTTGGCAATGCGTGGCAAGCGCTGAAGGCTGAGCGCCGCACGGCGGGCGGGGCAACGAATGTCAATCTCGCTGCCGCAGAGCATTACCTGTATGCGAGGTTTCTGGCATCCGTGACGGGAGACAGCGCCGCAGCCGCCCTCCCGCTCGGATACTATCTCAAGAAGAAGATCTATTTTCTGCTCGGGAAAGAAGCCAGTCTTCGCACGGACCCGAGCTTTCCCTCTCTCGCCCCTCAGTTCGGTACTGTCATTTGGGGACAGAAGGGCGTGAACGATGGGCTGGGTGATTATCACCGTGAGCACAGCCTGTGGGAGCAGATTTCCACATGGCAGTTCGGCACGTCGTTCGTCGAGAGTGGGCAGGTCAAGTACTGAGCTTCTCGGCGCCTGCTGGCATCTGCCATTCAGCTTCCCGAGACGGGCCGCTGAGTGGAAGGATCCAACTCGTAGGAATTCCCGATGTCTGGCTGATCCGATGCTCGTGTCGATCTAGAGCGGGGGGCATCAGGCAGGCGGCGCTATGCTCGAAAACAGCTCCCACCGGCCAAAACGGACGCAGCCTCGTCAATGCCTGAGAAGGTGAATGGTGCCCAGGGGCGGAATCGAACCACCGACACTGCGATTTTCAGTCGCATGCTCTACCAACTGAGCTACCTGGGCGCCCCGGGGCGCGACGCGCCGTCCGTGTTGGTGGGGGCGATATAGAGGCTGACGTAGAGCCTGTCCAGTCACTTCAGCCGGCTTTCTACAGCGTGAACCGGCTTGGCTCGAGAACACGTCAGGAAATGGCCTCGGCTCCTGCTTGGATGGCGGGAATTCCCGCTGGCTTCGCCTCGCTGGCGAGCTGCACCAGCCGGTCGATGGTGGCCAGGGCCAGGCGCCGGGCCGCTTCCGATTCTGTGACCTGCGCCTGGCCATAGAGCAGCCGCGCGAAGGCACTGACGCTCGTGACGACCTGAAAGGAGGCATCGTCCAGATCGGGAGAGGGGGGCAGAGTGCTGGCGAGATTCGCCACGTGGCTTTCGGCGCTTTCCCAGAGCGCCTTGGCGTTCAAGACACCGGCCTTCAGCACATTCTTCCGTAACGTTTCGAGGTCGCCGGGAAGCCGATTGTCGATCGATCCAGCCATATGCCTCTCCGCATGGAGATCCCGTTGCCGATCATGGGCAGGGTAATACCGATATCGCTGGGACGCAGCGCAAATCGATCGGGTTGGTTACTCGGATGTCTATAGGGAAGGCGTCGTGAAAGCTGTGAACGGCCGCGGCCATCAGGTCCCGGCAATCAGTTCTCGGTCTCCTGCTCTATCGGTGTCTCGGCCGGCGGGAACTGCTTCCCGGTGATCGAGCGGACGAGCGCTCTGACCAGGGCTGCGACGATGACCGCGAGGGGCAAGGCCATGACGGCATTGCCATCCAGCGCCAGCCAGAGCGCCAGACCGCAACTGCCGGCAATCCCGAGGATCAGCTGCAGCTTAATGGCACCGCCGCCGACAAGCCTTTCCAGCAAGAGGCGGCTACTGACCTTTCGTTTCCGGCTCTGCCGGGGGCGGCTCGCGAGAATGCGCATTGACGGCGAGGTAATGGCGGGAGAGCATGCCGGGGTGCTCACCCATGCTGCTCCCGAGTTTCGGGGCGCGTCCGGATCGCTCTGGCTGCCGAAGCGTCGTCTTTGGGTGTTGGCGCTTGGACTGCTGATATGTGCCTGGTCCGGCGGCGGGATGGCCGGCGAGCTCGAACCCTGGTCCCGGCCCGCTGCCCCTGAATTGGCGCTTGCGCGCCTGGACGCACCGCCACTCGCCCTCGCCGATCTGCAGGGCAAGCCGGTCATCGTCCATTTCTTTGCGACCTGGTGCGCTCCCTGCATCGAGGAGATGGCTTCGCTGAACGCGCTGGCCAAGCGCGGCGACCCCGTCGTGACGATCCTCGCGGTCAATGTCGGCGAGGTCCCGGCGCGGCTGCGCAATTTCTTTCGGGACCGGCCGGCCGGCTTTCCGATCCTGCTCGATGAGGATCGTGCCGCCATGAAACGATGGCAGGTGCTCGGCCTGCCGACGAGCTTCGTGATCGACGCCAATCGGCGGCCGGCCCTCAAGACCGAGGAGCCGCTCGACTGGACGAGCCCGGCTGTCCTTCAGGCTCTTTCTGCCCTCGCGCGACGAGGCGCCGGGCAGCCGGACGTAACCACCAGCGAAAGAAGGGGAGGGACCGGTCGATGATCGATCGCCGTGATATGCTCAGGGTCGGCGCCGCTGCCGGCGCGGCATTGTTGATGCCCGGCCGAGGTTTCGCGCAGGCTGCCGCCTTTGCGCCGAAGCCCGGACAATGGCGCGACTTCGAAGTGGTGACCCGGCTGGAGCTGACCGGGCAGGGCAGGAGCCAGGCCTGGATTCCGCTTCCGTCCGTGGATCAGCAGGACTGGATCCGGCCCGGCAAGAGCGACTGGACCGCCGACGCCGTCTCGGCCGAGCTGGTGCGCGATCCGAAATATGGCGCGCAGATGCTCCATGTCGTCTTCAGGGAAGGCGAGGCCGCGCCAGCGGTCGAGGTTCGCAGCCGCTTTGCGCTGCGCGATCGTGCAGAGGATTTCCTTGCGGGAGAAAAGCCGGTGCTCGCCGAGGCCGAGCGCAAGCTCTATCTCGAAGCGACGGAGCTGATGCCGACCGACGGCATCGTTCGGGAAACCGCGGAAAAGGCGGCCGCCGGCAAGGCGAGCGATATCGAGAAGGCCCGCGCCATCTATCAATGGGTGGTGGCCAACACCTTCCGCGACGCCAGGACGCGCGGCTGCGGCACGGGCGACGTTGCCTCGATGCTGCGCACCGGCAATCTCGGCGGCAAATGCGCCGATCTCAATGCGCTCTATGTCGCGCTGGTGCGTTCCGTCGGCATTCCGGCGCGCGATATCTACGGCATCCGCGTCGCGCCCTCGCGGTTCGGCTATGCCAGCCTCGGTGCCGGCTCGGCCACGATCACCAAGGCCCAGCATTGCCGCGCCGAAATCTGGCTCGAGGGCCATGGCTGGGTGGCGACGGACCCGGCCGATGTCCGCAAGGTCGTGCTGGAGGAGCCGCCCGGCAACAACGCCATCGACAACCCCAAGGTGGTCGCAGCCCGCGAGACGCTGTTCGGCGCCTGGGAGGGCAACTGGCTCGGCTACAACATGGCGCATGATCTCGAATTGCCGGGATCGAAGCACAGGGTCGCCTTCCTGATGTATCCGCAGGCCGAGGTGGCGGGCGCGCTGCTCGACTGCCTCGATCCGGACAGTTTCAAATACACGATCAAATCGGCCGAGATCACGGCCTGATACAGGATGGCCGGGCCAGGTCATCGCGCGTCCTATCGGACGCGATAACGATCACCCAGCCGGCCATTGCTTTGCGGAGATGAGACGATGAGCGATACGATCGAGCGCGAGGCCCCCGTGCGGGCGGTGGCGCCCCGCCTGACGAGCCTGGCCCATGGCGGCGGCTGCGGCTGCAAGCTCGCGCCGTCGGTGCTGCAGCAATTGCTGGCCGAGCACCCAGCCGCCGGTCCTTACAAGCAGCTCCTCGTCGGCACCGAGACGGGGGACGATGCCGCCGTCTGGCAGGTCGACGACGAGACCTGCGTCGTCGCGACGACGGATTTCTTCATGCCGATGGTTGATGATCCGCGCGATTTCGGCCGCATCGCCGCGACCAACGCGATCTCCGACGTCTATGCCATGGGGGGCAAGCCGATCATGGCGCTCGCCATCCTCGGCATGCCGCTCGACAAGCTGCCGGTGGCCATGACACGCGAGATCCTGATGGGGGGGGCGTCGATCTGCGCCGAGGCCGGCATTCCCGTCGCCGGCGGCCATTCGATCGACGCGCCCGAACCGATCTACGGGCTCGCGGTCATCGGCCTGCTCAAGCCGCGGAACCTGCGGCGCAACAATGGGGCGAGGCCGGGCGATGCGCTGATCCTGACCAAGGCGCTCGGCGTCGGCATCTATTCGGCGGCCTTCAAGAAGGAAGAGCTTTCGCCGGCCGCCTATGACGAGATGATCGCCTCGGTAACGCTGCTCAACCGCGTCGGTGCCGAGCTTGCGAAGGATGCCGATGTCCATGCCGTTACCGACGTCACCGGTTTCGGCATCCTCGGCCATGGGCTGGAAATGGCGCGCGGCTCGGGCGCGACCCTGAAGCTCGATCTCGCCGCGCTGCCGTTCCTGTCGCAGGCGGAGCGGCTTGCCGAGGCTGGCCGGGTGACCGGCGCTTCCCACCGCAACTGGGCGAGCTATGGCGAAGGGGTCGTGCTGCCGGCCGGGCTGCCCGACTGGCGCCGTCACCTGCTTACCGATCCGCAGACCTCCGGCGGCCTGCTGGTCTCCTGCAAGGCGCAGCGTGCGGAGGAATTGCTGGTGCAGATTAAGGCGGCGGGCTATCCGGCCGCGCGGATCATCGGTGCGGTCGAGGCAGGGCCCGGCCGAGTTGTCGTGAGGTAGCACCGAACAACGCCGTCACGCCTCCTCGACCTTGAGGTTCCGGCCCCAGACGTCGAAGAAGGCGCCTTCGTTCAGCACCAGCCGGTTCTCACGGAGCGCGCCTTCCAGCTCACGCAGCCGGGCGCGGGCGGTCTCGTCTGGCACGAGTCCGCCATCCTCGCGGGTTGGGAAGAAGGCGGCCCCGTCCCAGCTCACGCCGGCGCTGCGCAGCATCAGCACGATGTCGCCCCAATCGATCTCGTCGCCGACGACATGGACGAAGGTCGAGCGCAGCGGCTCGATCTTCGGCTGCGCGATCTTCACGAGCACGATCAGCGCTGTGAACGGCCCCTTGCGGAAGAGCCGGCCGAGCCAGCGGTCGAAATCGGTGCCGAGCCCGCGTGCCTTGCCCCTAGAAGTCGACACGCGGCGTCTCGGGCATGTAGCGCTCGAACAGCGCGTAGAAATCGCTGCCGGTCTCGGCACGATACCAGTCCTCGAAGCCGCGCAGCGCTTCCGCGGCACTCTGCCCCGCCGGGTTGGTCTCGGTTGACGGCCCTGTTGCCAGCGCTTCGAGGAAGGGCGCGAGCTGGTCGAGAATGAGCTCCTGGCGGGGGCTCGTTTCCTCCCAGCCGAGCGATTGCGCGATGACGAAGCGAGCCCGGGCGACGGCTTTGTCCGCTTCCTCGGCCTCCGTGATGGCCTTGACGGCATTGCGCACCAGATTGAGCCGCCGGAAAGCCGTGGCACGTTTATCCGCCAGTGTCGCGATCCGTGCCGCCGAGTCCTTGCGATAGGCATCCTCGGCCTGCCGTGCGGCTTCGGCGGCGTGCGCGAAGCCGGCGATCAGGTCGAGGGCAGGGGCTCCGCTGTCGGTCATGGCGCCTCAGGAAATTGGCGGAAGAGAATGGGAGTCGAACCCACCAGAGACCGTCTGACGGCCCCTCCCGGATTTGAAGTCCGGACGCCCCACCGGGGACGCTTCTCCTCCATCGGGCATCACGGGTGGCGGGCCGAACAGATCGAGCCGTTGCCGGTTGATGCGCCTCAGATCGCCGCGACGGATGGTGACGCCGTGGCGATCGAAGAACTCGAGGATCTGGATAGCGACCTTTCGGCCGTTGTCGAGCCTGTCGCGGAATTGCGCGGCGTTGAAGCCGGCCGGGTTCGATCCGGCGAGGGTCGTTACGATGCCGACCATCTCGGCGAGCGTATCGCGCAGGAAGAAGTGATCGAGCGCGACCTCATGCACGTCGCCGCGTCGTCCCACCAGCCGGAACAGCCGGCGGATATCCTCCTCGCTCCGGCCGAGCATCTGGCCGATATCGCGCACGCGCGGTGGGCGGAAGCGTTCGTCTCCGCCGACCAGCGGTGTGATGCGGGCCCAGAGCACCTCGTCCTCCGGCGAGAGCCGAACCTCATGGGTCGGCCTGCGGACCCATGAGCCGGCAGCGGCAACGACGCCATCTTCTGTGAGCCGCGTCAGCGCCTGCCGGAACAGCGGCGTGGGCTGGCGCGGGGCGACGGCAATCCGCAGCCGTTCCAGTCCCATGCCGGGCAGATCGGGATGCTCGGCGTGATAGGCGTCGAGCGTGGCTGCTACGGTCTCGGAAAGCGCCTGCCAGGGTTCCGGCAACATTGCGAGGGTGCCGATTCGGATCAGCCCGAGTCGTGTCGTCAGTTCATGGACCGTATCGGGGCCGAGAGCGCGATCGCGAATGAAGCTGTCGAGATCGACATGATGCGGCAGCACTGCGAGCAGCGCGCGCAAGGCGTCGGCCGGGTCGGGCAGGGACAACGCTGCGAGCTGCGCCAGGCGCTCGGGGC
>JARYGW010000106.1:0-15296 GCA_033792295.1 Allobosea sp. | reverse complement strand
CTGCTTCAGCCGCGCGACGGCCTCCGCCGCGCCGGCCTTGACCTGCACGTCGGCGCTCTCGCCCTCGCGTTCGACGAGCGCGATCAGCGTCTCGGGCGTGATCGCCTCGCGCTGCTGGGTGAGCTTCAGCACGGCATTGGCGAGGATATTGGGCCAGAACGCCGCCCCGCCCTTGGCCAGCCCCTTGGCCTTGCGGCCCTCGAATTCGCGGGCGAGCTGTTCGGGGGTCTTTTTGGCCATGGGGAGGTTTCCGTGAATCGCTTTGGGCGGTGAGCTTAGCGCAATCGGACCCGAAAAGAGCGCGGGGAACCCCGCTGCCATGTGGAGAAAGGCGGGATGGAGCTCGGCAGGCATCATCGCCGCCCGCGCCGTAGGGCGTGGGCGTTGACGGATGAGGGGCAGCGGAGCGCCGCGAGGCGCGGGGTATCGGCCGCTTCCGTTGAGCCAGGATGCGGCGCGGATGGATTGAGCCACCATCCGCACGCCCCGTGGCGCTCCGCTTGCCGGCGTTCTTAAGTCTTCGGGCCGCGCTTATACGGCCGGGCCGGTCGGGAGCTGCGGGTCCGGGCGCCAGTTCCCCTCATCGGGTTGTCGCGCCCTCGCTTACGCAATCCGTCACGGCCGAGCCTTCCAGCGAGCTCCTCGCACAGGGATCGTAATGTCCCCAGGGCGGTGCCCCGAAGCCTCCCGGGAGTGGGTCGTAACCCCACCCGCAGGCGCCGCCCCCGCCCCCACCAACGGCATACCTCCGGATGGCTGCCCCTCGGGGACGAGGTGGGGTGAGGATAGGGCTGGGATGGGAGGCGGGGATAAGTCTTCGCGGCCGCGGCTACGCGGGGCCCTGTCCCGCGTGGCAAAAGGCGCCCCATCCTTCAGTTTTCTCACGCTCCGTTGGTCATGACATGTTCAGCCGCGATCACCGCCTGTAGAGCCTTCTCTGCCGACCGATCAATTTCAAACCTTCCAGACGGTCAGCGCCTGCTTGGCCAATGCAGCCTGACGCTTGTCAATTTCTCCCGTACGCCAGTCTGCCTCAGCCGAAATCACCTTGTTCAGATCCAATTCGGAACCTGACAAAGCGGCCTTCTTGACCGACCAAGATTTATTTCCAATTCTATTGTTAATGCCTTTACTAAGAAGTGTCATATTCCCCAATCTATTGGGGTAAGTTGCCCGCTCTTCCGCAGTAAAAGCGGGCCAGTCGGAAGCAGTGGCACTTCTAGGCAGGATATGCTCAAGATTTACCTTCTCAACATCTTCGTTTGGAACCAGTTCCGGCTGCGCAGATTGTTTCATCCCCTTTTCCAATGCCACCAATAGATAGCGAGCAAACCGATTTGTGGTTGTACTGAAAGTTTGAAACGCCCGCTCAAAGACCGTATCAGAAGGAATTATCGGCTTAAGCTTTACCACTAGTTGCGCAGTATTTTTGATCGCCCCGGATCGGATGTCAGCAGCAGCATCAGACAGATAGCGCTCGGCCTGCCCGCCACCGATGCCCCCAGCGATTATGCCTCTAACAAAAATTGAGATGAAGGCAGCAAGCGTCTTCTTGATTTCGGTCTTATCAAAATGCTCAAGCGCAGCGAGTAGCGTTGGCCTACTCTGCTGGAGGTTAAACTCGTTGATATTCCGAACCGAACCCCGATCCTCAGCGGAGTAATCCGCCCAAAAATCATTATCGGAAGACAGAATGGCAGCATATAGTTTTGCAGATTCTTCTATCTTCGTTGCAAAATCCAAAGACGCCTGCGCACCGCGAACTTCGCTCTTAATATCGCGAAACAAATCTCTCTCACGCGTCGCTCCGTGCATCGAGCTCCACAGATGTCTGAGAAAAACAATAAACATTTTTTCTTCTTGATATTCCTTCAATATAGTATTCGCTGATTGCCATTTTAATTGAACGCTACCAATATTTATGTTTCCGGCTTGACTAAAAAGGTAATTTTTTAGCAGATCCGCGATCGTTAAATCGGCTCCCCGATCGTTTAAGGTCTCAAATATCGTAAAAGCGTCGGCGTCATTGGGAGCCGTTACAGTTACAACCCGTGCCTGCTTATTGAGAAATTTCCATATGCGAGCAATTTTTGGCTCCCAATTAGATGGATCAGCATCAACTATCTCCGCTATTCGTCTCTTAAAGTACTGAAAAGCCTCAAGAATTCGCTTATGCGAATCGACATCGGCGTCAACCATCACCCCGTCTAAAACCAGCTTGCTGAAATACGGATGGTCCTCCGCATTAAGTCTTATCCTTGGTTTAGTACACCCATCTTCCGGGTCCAGCGGTGAAAGCAATCCTGAATATGTTGCAGCGTAAGCAATTTTTCCGTCACTTTCGTATTTTTCTTTTATAGCAGAAAGTATAATTGTCGTCGTAGCCAATCTCTGCTGGCCATCAATTACCGATATAAATCCTCCATCTTCGTTTGAAAAAACCAGAGTACCAAGGAAATATTGATTTTCTCCCTCTATTGCTTCCTTAATATCATTCCAAAAATCAGAAACTTGCTGCTCTGACCACGAATACGATCTTTGATACATCGGAACAGCATAAAATCCAGACTGCAAAACACCCAGCAATGTCGTAGGCTGAAAAGTAAAATCGCTCATTCTTTCGAATCCAGTGGGGACAGAAAGCCATCTTATTGTGCTCGAAAAGCAAAATGCCATATCAACGAACGTGTAAGCTCCGCACGCTGATGTAGCGCGAACTTTCAAATGGCAGCGCGCGAACAATCAAATGGCAACAGATTGAAAAACTGACCGCTGTGGCGAGGGAGGCCCGCGAGACCGCCAGGGCACCGCTTACAAGCGGGCGAGCATCTCTTTGTCGTATCGCTTCGCCAACCATTGCCCATGACGCCGAGCCTTCTCCATTTTGCGGTCGTTCAGCAGTGGGATCAGCTCGGCGAGCTCGGTGTTATGCCCAAGGCGGTAACGCTTGCGAATGGTGACTGCGAGATCCCAAGCCGCGAGGCCCAGCCGAATTGCGTCCTCGTCGCCTCCCCAAAAACCGGTTTCTCTTTCGCTCAGATCGCAGCGAGCCTGTGCCGCCTCAACCTCTGCCGGGAAACTCAGCACACGAAATGCGAGCTTTGTGTTGAACGCCCTCCAGTTAACGTCAGACGGAAGCGGATCAGACAAAGGCAGGCTTCCTAATGTCTCGCGCCGATCGGCGGCTATTTCGCTTGCTGTGAGATGAGCCTCGGACCGTTGGACATACCGCTCGAGCATGACGACTGACCGGACAGCTGCATAGGTGGCATCGGCGCGTCGCTTCCAGACACCGGCGACAGCATCGACGACGGTTTTTAGAACCTGGTTGACGATAGCGGCAGCCACGCCGCCTACACCCGCGACCTTAAGAATGGTGTCCAGCGCAAGCTCAGTTGCCATTCAATCCCCCCTAGGACGCGGCGCGATGATTACCTCCCGCACCCGTTTGGTCTTGTCGCCACCGCCTGCCTGATAGCTGAGCTCGACCGTCTCGATCGAAGCCCAGGCGAACAGTTCACGCACCTCGGGCACGTCATTCAGCGAAAGGATGAAGCGGCCTTGAAGGCCCTGTAAAGCGCCGCTGAGCTGCTCGAACTCCTCACGGCCGAATAATCCACGGCCATAGAAGTGCTCGGTGCCCCAATAGGGCGGGTCCAGATAGAACAGCGTGCCCGGCCGGTCCCAGCGCTGGATGAAATCCTGCCAGGGGAGGCACTCGATCCAGACGCCCGCCAGGCGATCGTGGACCGCTTCGAGGAGCGGCTGCAACCGGGTGATGTCGAACCTCGCCGGCCCGCGGGTGTCGATACCGAATGACCGGCTCGCAACCTTCCCGCCGAAACTGAGACGCTGGAGATAGAGGAATCGGGCCGCGCGCTCGAGGTCGGTGAGCGTGTCGGGATCCTGGGCGTTGAGCCGTTCGAACTCGGCGCGGCTGGCGAGCTGCCACCGCAGCATGTCCAGGAAGGCCTGGTAGTGCCGCTGCAGGACGCGGAAGAACGTCGCGACATCCCGCGAGGCGTCATTGATCACCTCGGACTTGGGCTTCATCGGCCGACGCAGAAAGACGCCGCCCATGCCGACAAACGCCTCTGCGTAGGTGGTGTGCTCGATTGCAGCGATGCGCTCGACGATCGTGCGCGCGAGCTGCTTCTTGCCGCCGATATAGCCGGCGACGGGCGAGATGGGACGAACCTCGTTCACGGGATCTTAGAACCTGATGGCGCCCGCTATGGCGCGGCCTCGCGGCCGCCGTGGCGGGCGATGTGATGTTGGTCTCGTCGGGCGGCTAAGACCTTGCCGGGAACTGCCGCTGGAGCCGCAAGGCTCCCCTGTCACGTCACCTATCGCTGCGCTGCAGCTCCTGCCGGAGCCCGGCCGACACGCCAAGCCCGTCCATTCCATCCCGCCCATTGTGCCGGGAAGCGCAGCCCGCCAGCAGAACGGCGATGATCAGGCTAACCGTGGCCCGCATGGTCATGCTCCGAGGATGAGGAGACCCCACAGGCCCCCGATGGCGATTTCAGCCCGTAGCCAGTCGAGCCGACCGAGCGGCCGCAGAAACCAGAGCCAGATGGCCGTGGATGCCGCCGCGAACGCAAATGCCGACAATGCGTAGAGCGGCGCGCCGGTCAGCCAGGCGACGAGAGCCACACCCGGCAACACGAAGAGCATCCGGGCGAAAAGCGGAAGCCCGCGGCCAGGCAGGCGTAGCAGCCACGATTCCAGCCGGGTCGGTTTGCGTTCATCCCAGAAGGCAGCGGTACCGGCGGCATGGAGCAGCAGGTATCCCCACGAGAACACCGCCCAGAAGAGATAGCCGCCGCCGAAGGCGAGCGCGACGGGCCAAGGTTGCACGAAGAGCGCCACCGTCCCGATCGCGGGCGCCACATAGTATAGTGAGCGCCCCGGCAGCCAGGACGGCATCCAGCGATCATCGCCGCGCAGCCGGTTCAGGACCGCGCAGGCCAATACGATAAGGAGAGCGACAATCACGCCGTCGCTCCAGAGACGCCCCAGACGGCGGCTTCACCGGCGTTTGAAAGCACCGTGAACACCGCCTCGGCATGCTGCTCGGCAATACCGACATGAGCGACCTTCGATGCCGGCAGGGCGATCGTAGCTCCGGCGGCAAGCGCCCAGGTGACAGCCCCGGCGCCGCCACGGCGCACCGTGACCGTCTCGCCCTCGGCCCAGTCGGCCGGCAGCGTCACGACGCGGGCTGCGGCGTTGGTGACAATGGCGATCGCGCCCTTGTCGTCGACCGACAGGGCGGTGTCGGCGGCGTAGCGATTGATCCGGACGCCGCGCTGCTGGACGAAGCGAGCCAGCTCCGCGGCGGTTGGACGGGTGGCGAGGCCGTTACGCTTCAGCTCGACGCGATCCGTCGCCTGGACCGGGAACGGCTCAGGCGTCGCCGGCCCCGCTTCGCCGGTCGGCAGGATCGTGCCCTGCGCGAGTTCGTATCCGGCCTGCTCGGGCGTCAGCGTGATCGTCGTCTGCCCGGGCGTGAGTTTGATGCCGGCGATATAGGGGCCGGCCTTGGCGGTGACGATGTCGTAGACCTGAGTGGCCATGCTCACTCCTCCTTCTTCTTTCCGGAGGAGCCATCCTCCTTGGATTTGACCTCGACCTTGGTGGTCCAGCCGTTGTCGTCGAAGACCTGGTCGACGGCGTCGCTGCGCCAGGTGCCGGCGATTCCGGTGCGAAAGGACGGTCCGGCGATGACGTCGGCTTCGGCCTGGGCATCGAAGCGGCCGCGCGAGAGCTGGAAATGGCCTTCGCCGGTGTTGCGGGTCAGGCGCTGGGCCTCGGCCTGGGCGGCCTTCTCGGCCAGCTCCTTCGTCGGATAAGGCGACTTCAGCGTGAAATCCGGCCCCTTCAGACCGGTCTCCGCATCGACCTTCACCCGCTTGCCGGTCTTCTGGTCGATGTAGCCGGCCTTGACCTTGCCGTACTGCGCCCGGCCATTTGGCGTGATCGACCAGGACTTGCAGTCGCTCTTCTCGATCGTGATGGCAGAAAGGCTCTGGCCGCCGGTCGATTTGGCGGCGCCGCGCTTCGAGACGACAAGCTTGTCGCCCATCGGCTTGACCACGCCGCCATGCTCGTCGGCCAGCGTGGTCAGGAAGTCGATCTCCGAGGTGTCGACCCGAGCGCGGTACGGCACTTTGATCTTCGCGAGCTCGGGATCGATCTTGGCGGTCATGCCGTTACGCTTGGCGATCGTCTCGACGATCTCCCCGATCGTCTTCTCCTCGAAATGCTCGCGGTCGACGCCCTTCAATTTGGACTTCAGATCGGCCGCGCTCGCCTGGATGACGACGAACTCGCCCTCGTCGGCGTCGCCCTTCAGCTCGATCGACTGCATCTCATAGATGCCGATCAGGCCCTGCTCGCCGCCGATCCAGCCGCCATAGACGATGATCGTCGCCTTTTCCGGCGGCAGCTCGATCGCGTTCTCTGCATCGTCGAGCGTGAAAGTGGCCTTGTCCGAGCTCTGCCCGGCTTCATCACGGAAGGTCGCGCTGACCAGGCGGGAATAGAAGCCGCCCGAAACCTCCTGGCCGTTCACGGTGATGTGGATGAACGGCCGATGCCCCTGCTGGCGTGTGTCGAGCGCGAATGCCACGGCTCAGCTCCAGAGCTTGACGGTTTCGCGGAGACGGGCGCGGGCCGCCGGCGGCTCCGGCAGGTCGACGATGGTGCCGACCGGCAGGATGACGCCGGCCGAGGCGATGCCGGGATTGCGCGCCAATGTCTGCTCGAGGAGAAGCTGGTCCTGTCGGCCGAGCTCGCGCCAGACGACCAGGTCGAGCGTCATCGCATCCTGGACCACCTTCACCCGGGCCATCAGAACAGCCCTCCGAAGGGACCGCCATCGCCGCCGAAGGAGGCGAGTTTGACGCCGAACTCGACCTTTCGGCCGATACCATCCTCGTGGATGTGCTCATGGGAGGCGCTGACCTCGAGGATGACGACGGTGCCGAACACGCTGGCGACCAGGCCGCCGGCGGACCATCCGAGCAGCTCGACCGGCTCGCCCGCCATCTGGGTCGCCTTCAGCGCCAGATAGTCGTCGTGGCCGCCCCATTCCTGATTGAAGTAAAGGCCCTTGACCTCAAAACTGTCCTCATCGAGGCCGGTGAACTGCCTGGCAGGCCCGACGCCGAAGCGTTTGGTTGCCGGCCAGCTGACCTTCGTCTGCTCCTCGATCGTCTGCAACGAGAGCGGCAGGATCTCGAAGAAGTGTGGCCCGATGGCCAGGACGGGGACGCCAGCCATCACTCAACCCCATCATGCAGGGCGCCGTTGAGCCTGCCGCTTCCGCCACCCGACATGCCGGAGGCAGCTGCGGCCTGGGCCTGCGCCGCTACATTGCGGGCCGCGGCGACGGCCCGGGCTCCGCCAGCGCGAATGCCAGTTTCCAGCGTGGCCATCATCGCCGCGCCGGCGGCCGACAGGTCGGCACCGGAAAATGCCCCGGTGATGCCGTTGCGGATGCCGTCAGCGGCGGCCTCGGCTGTCGCACCACCCTGACGCAATCCGCCAGCCAGGCTCTCCGCGATCGTGATGCCAGCGGCGCCCAGGTCGACGTCGCCGGCACCGATCAGGCTCTTTGCCCAGTCTTTCATGGAAGGGCGGAATGACAGCGCACCGGGCCCGGCTCCCTTCGCCTCTGCCGAGGTCGGGGCGCCGGCGGGGCCAAAGCCGAATTGGCCACCCGGCCTGCGGGCAGAACCAAGCCGCGAGCGGATGCCCATCGCGTCGGACTCGAATCCCTTGCGGTCGGCCGGATTGGTCGAAGCCGCGGCGAGTTCCTCGGTCGCTGCCAGCCGCGCCTCGAGGCGCTTGACGCGCTCCAACAGAGCCACGGCCTCGCCGCGTCCCGGGTTGGCGCGATCCTCCTGGTCGGCCGGCCGACGCGGATCGACCGCCCCGGGGACACGGCTCGGATCGATGGCGCGGATCACCGCCTCGTCGACGGCAGCGTCGGCGCCGGTGCCATTCTGGATCCGGCCGACCAGGAGGCCGAGATCCATGAAGTCCGGCAGGGTGTGGAAGGGCTTGATCATGCCGCATCTCCACCACCGCCGAACGGGCGCGCCCGCGGAGTCAGCGGCAACACCGTGATGTTGGTGCCGGCAATCGGCATGGCGAGCGCGGCGAGGCCGGGACGCGAAACAGGCTCCGGCCCCTCCGCATCCAGCTCGCGCTGGATCTGCAGCTGCTGGGCTTTCAGAGCCGCCTGATAGCCGGCCTGAACGGGCGGTTCGGCCCGGTTCGGATCATGCGCGACGGCGAGCAGCTCATCCTCAAGCTCCGGAACATCCGCCGCCTGGGCGACGATCAGGTCGGCCTCATGGGCGGCGAACTGCAGCAGCACCGCGACGCGGTCGCATTCCGCCGGCGACATGCCGAGGCCGAGCTTGGCGCAATGCCGGGCGTGCTGAGCCAGGCGGCGCAGGTCGACAGGAAGGGAAGAGGCCCGCATCGCTCAGCCCTTCTTCCCGATTGCCGCGCGGAAGCGACGGGTCTCGTCTCGCTCGATCGAGGCGAAGCCGCAGACCCCACCGAAGCCGAGCAGGACGCCCCCGACCAGGAAGATCGCGTAGATCTCGGGCTCGATGACGTATTGCTTCAGAAGGCCGGCGGCGAGCGGACCCAGCATCGCGCAGCCGAGGCAGAACAGTTTGAAAGCGGATTGAAGCATCAGGCGACATCCTTCTGCTGGCGGTTCGGGCAGGTTTTGCAGGCGTGGTAGAGCCGGGCGCTGGCGGAGTTGTTCGAGGAAAAGGGCTTGACCTGGTTGCGCAGGCACTGGTCGCGGCGCAGCTCGCCGAGCTCGGGGCAGTCGACCGTCTCGCCCATCAGCGAACCGCGGATGGTGGCGAAGACCTTGGCGACGTCGCCGGGGTACTTCTTCGCCAGGACATGGCTGATGACGGCGTCGGAATAGCCGAGGCGACGGGCCACGGCACGGGACGTCTGCGCCTTGCAGGCCTGGGCGAGCGCGAGCACCTCACCGGGGATGTCATCCCCCCCGGCCTCGCGCGCGCGCGATCTGATCGGGTTTGCCGGTGCTCATGCCGCCACCCCGACCGTCAGGCGGGAGTTAAGGTTAACCACCCGCATCACGTTGAGATCGAAGCAGGCCCGCTCTGGCCGCATCACGATGGGCGCCCGCGGGCCGGTATTGCGGACAAGGCGATAGATTAGCGTCTGCTTGCGCTCCGGGGCGCTGCCGGCGATGGCGAGATAGCCGGCGCGCAGCAGGTCGGCGATGTAGCCGGAGGCCGTCTCACGGGCGACGACGCAGGTGTCCGTCGAAGCCGCCTCGGCCAGCGCCGAGGCGCGGAACTGGCCGAGGGACCGCATCGCCATCCACAGCGCCTGCTGGCGCTGGCCGAGGTTGCTATCGCCGCGGCGCAGCGGCGGGGCCTCGCCCTGGTTCATGATGCGATAGCGGTGCGTGGTGGTGGCACCGCGCTGCTCGCTGGTGACAACGCGGACGACACGTTCGGCGATCAGGAAGGCGAGATAGTTCTCGATCGTCTTGCGATGGCCGACGCCGGCGATGTCGACGACGGCCCGCGAGGTGAAGTCGCCATAATGCGTCTGCAGGCTGGTCATGATCCGCCAGTAGGCCAGCCGCCCGGTCTCCGGATTAGGCACAGTCGAAGCCATCAGCCGAACCTCCGCACCCGCGGCGGGTGCTTGCCGTTGATGAAGTCGGGCATCTCGCCACCTGCAGCGAGGCCGCTCAGGCCGCGCTCCGCCGCGAACTGGCGGGCGAGGTTGAGGTTGGAGACGACGATGCGCGCCCGGCCCTCCGAGGCGCGCCGGATCGTCTCCAGCACCTCGTCATCGACGGTGACGCCGGCGCGCTGGGCGAGCTTGCGGCAGTCCTCGAGGTCGACCGGCTGAGCCGGCACCCAGGAGATGACGCGGCCGTAGACGCGCTCGACGCGGGCGAGCTTGTCGGGCAGCGCCTCCTCGCCGACGAAGATGAACGGCGCCCGCGACTTGTCCGCGATCTCGCGCAGGTTCTCGATCATGCCGCGATCGACGAGCTTGTCGGCCTCGTCGATGAAGATCGGCGGGTGGTCCGGGATCGAGAGCAGTTCGATGGCCTGCCGGGTGAGCTCGGAGAGCGTGCCCTTCGGCTTCAGCACCCCGAGCTCGAACAGAATATTCGTGACCAGGTCCTTTTTGGTCCAGCTGACGCCGATCTCGAGATGGGCACCGCCGGTCTTGATCTGGGCGAAGCGGGTGGCCTCGGTCTTGCCGTAGCCGGAATAGCCGTAGAAGCAGCCGAAGACGTCGTCGTCGGGGCTGCGGTCGCGCATGGTCTGCACGAGCCCCATCATGGCGATGACGTTCTTCAGCAGCGCCGGCGGGCGCCGGCCGCTGGGAATGTCGGGTTTGATTTCAGCCGTGTGTGCGTTCATAATCCCATCCTGATCACTTCAAACGGCCCCGTTCGCGGGGCCTTTTTTTCGGCTCGGCTCACCGCAACGCCGCTTCGCCGTATTCCTGGTAGAGAGGGTCGAGGGTCTTCTTGGCCTTGCTGGTGGCGAAGGTGCCGTAGAAGGCAGCCTCTTCCGGCGTGATCGGCTCGCTGGCCTGGAGGCGCTCATGCAGCGCCAGCCATTTCCGATAGAGCTGCTGCGGCGTTTCCTGCTGGCGCAGGCGGCGGACATTCGAGGCCGGAGCCGGCGCAGCCGCAGGCTGGGCTTCCAGCTCCGCCATGATCTTGGCCTCGGCCGGTGAAAGCTGCCGGCCAGTCGGGACCGCGCCCTTACGCAGGGCTGCGACATCGACACCGGCATCAAGCGCGGGAGTGGTGTGGATCTCGGAGCGCGGCGGGAAGGCGACGAGATTGCCGCTGGCCTCCGCCGCCAGCGCGAGGCGGTTTTCGAGGACCGTCTTCTCGGTAACCCGCCGCCTAGTCTGCTTGCGGATCTCGGCCGTCTGCTCGTCGATGACGCGCTTCTGCGCCGCGCGGGTCTCGGCCAGCAACTGGGCCGGGTCGACGCCGGCGATCTCGGCGTTGGTCGCGCGTCCGAGCAGCTCTGCGCGGTTTTCGTCGGTGAAGAGCCAGATCGTGCCCTTGTCCGCCGGATCGAGCACCACGAAAACGCGGGTTCCGACCAGGATGCCCGGCGCGAGATAGTGGAAATCGCCGATGCGAACGCCGTTCTTGCCGACTGTACGATAGCCGTCACCAGCCGGCGCCTGCATCAGCAGTGTCGCCAATGCATCAGCATCGACCGTGCGGATCGGCTGGCGCGATGAGGCTGCGCGAGCGAAGGGTGTTTCCTTGCGGATACCGCCATGCTCGCGATGGGCATAAATCTCGAAGGCCCAGCGATCGACGAGTTGCTGCAGCTCCTCGCCCGTCATGCTGACGTTGAACGCCTCGTTCTCCGTCTGGCCGAGGCGCTGGGAGAAGGCCTTGCGGCCCTCGATCTTCTTGCGATGGGCAACGCTGTGGCCGATGAAGCCCGGCAGCATCGTCGCACAATCGCTCTGGAAGGTACGGATGTGCCGCTCGACATAGCCCTTCTGGTGCGGCGAGAAGGCCGCCGACCGGATCGCCTCGATCTGCAGCTTGGCGAAGAGGCGCACGGTCGCACGGGCGACGAAATCGGAGCCGTTATCGGTTTTCACCGCATCCGGCAGGCCCCAGGCTAGGATGGCCTTGCGCATCAGCAGCTGAACGGCCTCGGCGCGGGGCGTCTTCGAGATGAACAGGATGAGCCGGCGCGACCAGACGTCGATGCAGACATAGATCGAGTAGCGGCCATCGACGCAAAGCGCGTCGACCGGCGAGGCATCGATCTGCCAGAGCGCGTTAAGGTGCGGCGCCATCCAGGCAAAGGAGCCCGAAACGCGCATCTTCGAGCGGAACCCGTCCGGATCCATCATCTTGAGCAGGCCGGCGGCGAATTCCTGCTTCCAGGCGTTGAAGCGCACTTCAAATGCCCGCAGGCCCGGCAGTTGCAGCCCCTCTGCAGCGAGCCGGGCGCCGAACTCCTGCTGCACCGTCTCGTGGATCTGCCGGGCGGAATAGAGCTCGTTGAAGGAATGGACGCCGAGCGCGAAATGCTTGATCTCGCCGTCAAAGGCGGCATCGAGCACACCCTGGCCGCGACGGCCGGCGCCGCGATCAACGGCGAGCCGCTCGATCTCGCCATCGCGGGACGCAGAGAGCCAGCGCAGCACCGTGCGCGTCGAGAGCCGCGGCAGGACACCAGCCGCCCAGGCCGGCATGTCGATCTTGCCGAGGTTGTAAAGGTCGACGAAGTAGCTGATCGCCAGCGTCTGCTTGAGCTCGGCCTGGGCGACGAAGCGCTTGAGCGAGGCATCCGACCCGGCAGAGGTCTCGGCTCTTCTGACCGATCTGCAGAAGTCCACTGCGAGGGCTCGCGAAGAGATGGGCGACCTTCTCGGCCTCACGCCCGCTGCGATGCGGTTGGTCTTCGCCGAGAGCGAACGCCTCTACCGGGAGACCGGCGGCAATTCTTCTGAAGATGACATCATGAACGGCAAGATCGGCGAGCTCATCGCCGGCCTTCGCGCGCGCCGCTCCTCCGAAGGGGGTGAGGCGTGAGTCCGAGCCCTGCACACATTGCCGATTTTCTCGAGCGTTTCATCATGGTCAGTGGAAAGATAGCCGCTGCGACCCATTCGCGGGTCGGCTGCTGCCCCTTTTCGCCCCCCGCTGAATTCCAAATTTCACGCGATCATCTTCTCGAGCTGCGTGGTGAGGCCCATCATCTTCTTAGTCTGATCAAACCTGAGCTGTACGGCCACGACGCGGAGAACTCCTCCGCATGAAACTCTGGCTGACCTCCTCCGAAATCGCCGATCTCGCGCTGCCGGGTGTGCCGACGACGCGCCAGAACGTCGTCGAGCTCGCGAAGCGCGAGGATTGGGCCCGCTTCTCGGCTTTCTGCCGCCCACGCGAGAAGAAGAAGGGCGGAGGTGTCGAGTATCACGTCAATCTGCTGCCGATTGCCGCCCGCATCGCCTATTACGGCGCCGAGGCTCCCGCGCCGGCTGCTGGCGAGGCTATCCAGGCAGCGCCGGAGCCGGCTGCTGGCATCACCAGCGCTGCGACTTTGCAACTGGATGCACGGCTCGCAGTGCTCGGCGCGCTCAATGCCGCGATCCGGGCCTCGAATGCCTCGGTTTCCGCCTTGAGCGCCGAGGCGACGGTGCGGATTTTCTCTTCTCGGCTCATTCCGCACCGCCCTTCTTCGCGCGACCGGGCTTGGCCGGCGGGGTCTTCGCGGCGATCTGCGCCTGCGCCATCGCGACCAGCGCCTGCAGGTCAGCCAGCGACATGCGCGGGAGCATCGGCTCGATCTTGGCGAGAAGTCGTTCCGGCTCGCGGACAGCGCCACCTTCGGGGACGAAACCTGCGACCTCGCGCGCCTTCTTGACGTTCCCGGCCGCTTTCGACGCGATCAGCCCGGCGACGATCGCCTGCTGGTCGGGTTCCAATTCCGCCAACGCCTGCAACTGCGCCTGATTGTCGGCGACCTTCGTGCCGCGAATGGCCGCAATGGCGCGGGGGGAGAGCTTTCCGAACAGATCGCGTGTGCGGTCGATCGAGCGGGTCGAAAGGCCGGTGCGGCGGGCCGCCTCCTTCGAGAATGACGACCAATTCGCCAAGTTGGCGAATTGATTTTTCTCGCGCCATTTCTTCGACTTGCGGTCGCCACCATGACGGGCGTCGGCATTCTCGGCGGTGAAGATGCTGGCCAGCTCGCCGACGAACACGGTCCGGTCGAGCGCAGTGAGCTCGTTGCGGATCAGGTTGGCGTGGATTTCGTGCTTGCGCCGCTCCGCCTCGGTGAGGTCGCGGATGCGGGCCGGGATGGTGGTGCGGCCGAGAAGCTTGAAGGCTTCAAGCCTGTTCTCGCCGTCGACCAGGACATAGCGGTTGCCTGCGCCCGGCGTGGATGCAACCGCGATCGGCTGGTGCAGATAGCTCTCGGAGATCGAGGCGGCGAGCATCTCGACATAGGCGCGGTCGACGAGGCGCAGCCGGTCGACGACGTCGATCGCGGCGATCTCGATCTCGATTTCGTGGTCGGGCAGCGCCGGCGCCGAGGTCAGGCTGAGCACGTCGCGGCTGGTATCGAAGTAGGCAGAGGCGTCGCGCATTACGCCGCCCTCGAAATCGCGCGGCCGCGGCGGACGAGACGCACGCCATTCGGCGACCATCGATCAGGCCAGAGGACGTGGAGCGGAATTCCAAGCGCCCGAGACAAAACCCTCTCGGCGCGCAGCTGGGGGCGGCGAAAGGCGGCGCGGAGCGAAACGTCAGAGACCTGATATTGCGCGGCTATGGCCGGCAAAAATCGATATTTGGACTTGCGGACCGCTGCGAGGATATCGGCTTCGTGCATGGGATGCCCCGAGATGGCGGCATTGGCCGACATCTGTTAACGATATTGGTAACTAACGTGACCATATGCCGATAATTATCGGTATGTCAACCGGATGATGGCGTCCCAGGCAGGCAGATGAAGAGAGAGACCTACAATTCCGGGGATAGACGGTTCGGGGAGCGCTTCAAAACCGTCATCGAGCGGATTGGAAGCCTAGAAAAAGCGGGGTCTCTGGTGTCAACAACCGGGGAGCAGGTCGGCAAATGGCGGGATGAGAAGGCGAAGGCGCCCTTCCTGGCGATCGCGATTCTGGCAGAGGCCGCGGAGGTCTCGTTGGAATGGCTGGCCTTCGGCAGGCAGCCGCCCACGCTGCGGATGTTTCAGACGATGGACGAGGCGGATAGCGACAACGACAACGTCGCTCTCGTCCCGCAGTTGGATGTGGTGGCAAGCGCCGGGCCCGGCTTCGAGAACATCAACCCGTACGAGATCGAGGCGCTGCCGTTTCCGAGGAGCTGGCTGCAACGCATCGGACTTCCTGAGCGATATGCGAGGTTTATCGATTGCCGCGGCGACTCGATGGAGCCAACCATTCCAGACGGGGCGATCGTTCTCGTAGACACGCGCTTCCAGCAGACCCGTGGCGACGGCATCTACGTGCTGATCGATGGGCCGAATGTTCGGATCAAGCGGGTCGTTCTTGGCCTGCTGGGCGCGCTCCAACTGATCAGCGACAATGAGCGGTACGAAACCGAGACGCTCTCGGCGCCCGACGCCGAGGCACTCAGAATTGCCGGCAAGGTTGTTTGGGCTGGAGGGGAATTATGAAGGGTAAGATAAAGCTGGCTCTATTCGGAGCTTGGGCTGTTGCGTTGATTGCGCCCGCAT
>JARYGW010000105.1:0-15329 GCA_033792295.1 Allobosea sp. | reverse complement strand
TGGCACCGCTACGGCTGTCACGCAGGGCCAGGACTATCCGGACCTCGTTGCCTCGCTGCGCGTCGATCAGGGTTGGGGCTCGGCTCAGTTGTCGGGTGCCATCGGTCAGCGCAAGTACGCTGTCGCCAACGCCATCGGCGCGGTTGACGGCGACGAGGTCGCTTGGGCCATCCAGGGCGGCGTGAAGATCAACCTGCCGATGCTCGCCGCTGGCGATGCTCTGTGGTTGCAGGCTGCTTATGCTGACGGCGCCCTCGGCTATCTCGGCTGGTCCGGTGGTTCGTTCGGCCTCGGCCGTCTCGGCAAGCTGACCCTGGCTGACGCCGCGATCAACCCGGTCACGGGCAATGTCGACACCTCGACCGGCTGGTCGTTGGTTGCGGCGTTCCGCCACTTCTGGACCCCCACGCTGCGCACCGAGATCGGCGCGTCGTACTCGGAGCTGAAGCTCGGCTACGTCGACAGCGCTACGGCGGCTTTCGCTCTGGCTCCGCGCTCGCTGGACCCGAAGGAGTTCCTGCTCGCTGCCAACCTGATCTGGTCGCCGGTTTCCGGCCTGGATATCGGTGTCGAAGTGCTCTACTCGCACCTCGATATCCGCTCGCCGGTTGGCACCGTCAGCAACGCCAACGTTCGCAGCGGCATCCTTGGCCTCAAGTCGGAAGACTCGGTCTCGGGTCGCCTGCGCATCCAGCGCGACTTCTGATCGGTTCTCCGATCTCAGTTGGAAGCCCCGGGGAAACCCGGGGCTTTTTTGTTGCCTGCGGAGCGTGGCATCCAGCCGTCGGACGGTCCGGGAGAATCCCGACTGACCCAGGGGAAGGTGTGAAGCCGGCGCTTCTCCGAGGATTGCCGTTCCACTGTTTTGAATCGGAATCTCGGCACATCGCTCCAAGCCCTTGACGGTGCTATCATCTGGCGAAAGAAAGTGAACTTCGCCGCGTTCATGGCGAGGGTGAGGGGCAAACGATGTCTCAGCCGACGCGCTGGCTCTGGGGCGTGATTCCGTTGGCGCTGCTATGGGGGGCCGGCAATCTGGCCCTCGATGATGCGATTCAGCGGAATGTCGCCTTGCGCGCCGAGCAGGCCGTTCAGGCTCAGGCCGGCTCCGCGCCGGGCGCGAGGCCGGTGACGGCCCAGGTCGAGGGGCGGGACGTCACCATCGGCGGCGAAGTCATGTCGGCCGACGGAGCCACGAAGGCGATGGCGCAGCTGCGCGCCGAGTTCGGCGTGCGCCGTGCCCTTGGTGGACTGTCCCAGGTCGTCGCGCAGAAGCCTTATTCCTGGTTCGTCAGCCGCCTGCCTAATGTCGTGACTATTGGCGGTTTCGTTCCCGATCTGTCGGTCGCGGATGCGAACGCGGTCGCAGCCAGCGCGGCATTGCCGGGTTTCCGGATCGATGATCGGCAGACGGTGGCTTTCGGCGCTTCGGAAGGCTTCACGGCGATGACGGCTGCGATGATCGCCGCTTTGCCCCATTTGGCCTTCGGTCGCATCGCCCTGGACGACGGCCGTTTCTGCATCGAAGGCAAGGCCGCCAGCCCCGAGGCGTTTCTGGCGCTGGAGGCGATCGGCGCCAAGCCCCCGGTCGCGGGCTTTAACGCGGTTCCCTGCGGGCTCGAACCGCCGACCATGTCGCCTTATCGCTGGACAGCGACGCATGCGACGCCTGAAACGGTCGAGGTAGGCGGTTTCTACCCTGATGAAGCTGCGCGGCGGCAGATTCTCGCTGCCCTGCAAGGCAGTTTTCCATCCCCCGTCACGATTCGCGATGAGATGAAGCCTGGAGCGGGTGCCCCCTCGGCCTTCATCGAGAAGGTCCGGCGCGCGGCCGCCGATCTGGCCAAGCTCCGGAACGGCAAGGCCGAAATTAACGGCGATGTTTATGCCTTGTCGGGCCTGGGCCCGAGCAACTTCGCTGCCTGTCAGGCTTTGCGGCTTCAAATCGCACAGCTCGACGGCCCCGATTCGGTGGCTCAGGCAATGATCGAATGCCCGCCAGCGCCTCCACCCGAGGTGGCGCTGCCACCCCTGCCGGAGATTCCGGGGCCGATCCTCGACGATGTGTCGCCCGCGCCCTCCTCTTCTTCCGGTCCCGGACAGGGCGCATCCCCGGCACGGCCGGCGGCAGCCGCACCCGGTGCGAAGCCGTTGCCGGCTGACCCTTGGACGGCCCGGCGCACGGGCGACCGCTTGATGCTCGCGGGATCGATTCCTGATGCAGCGGCGCGAGCCGGCATCCTTGCCTTGAGCGCGCAGTTCTTCGCCGGTCTCGATGTCGAGGACCGCATGGAGCTCACGGGCCAGCAACCGGCCGGGGACTTCGCAGCCTCCGCGGCATATGCTCTGGAAGCGCTGTCGAAGCTCAAGACCGGTTCCGTCACAATCCGGAACAATGCCCTAGCGATCGCCGGCGAAGCGGCCGATGCCGCAGGTTGGCAGGCTTTGCGAAACCTGCTGTCCGGGGCCCGTCCTGCCGGCCTGACCGTCCCGGCCAATGTCGGGGCCGTCGCAGTGCGGCCATACGGCCTGTCGCTGATGGCAGATCGCAGCGGGGCGGCCATCGCAGGTTATCTACCGGACGAGGCGACGCGCGCGGCGCTGCACACTCTCGTCGCGGAATCGCCGCTCAGCGGCAAGCTGGAGGACTCGGCGGTGATCGTCCCCGGCGCGCCGGAGGGTTTCGCGCAGGCGGCGAGGACGGCGCTGGCCGATCTGCTGCGGCTCGACATCGGCACGGTGACGCTGACCGACCAGACGCTTGCGCTTCGGGGCCTGACCTGCCGGGATCTGATCCGGAGCGAGGTCGAGACCAGCGCCGCGACCGGTTTGCCGCCTGGCTTCACGGCCGACGTGGTTGTCAGCCAGCGCCAGACCGGCTGCGTCGTCGATCCGCCGGCGAGCTGCCAGAATGATCTCGACGGGCTGACGCGGCAGAACCCGGTGCTGTTCGCACAGGGCACGGCTGCCGTCGAACTCGATGCCGTGACCGAACGCGTCATCGGCGAGGCTGCCGCCATTCTCAAGAAATGTCCTGGCTCGCGCGTGACCATCGAAGGGCATGCCAATCGCGATGGCGAATGGAAGGGCTTCGACAATCTCGATCTGTCCTTGCGGCGGGCGCAGCGCGTGCGCGACGAGCTGGTCCGGCGCGGCATCGATCCGGCCCAGCTCGATGCGAAGGGATACGGTACCACCCGGCCTCTCCTGCCGCATGGAGCGCTGCAGTCCCGTGAGATGAACCGCAGGGTTCAGTTCACGGTGGCGAAGTAGGGAGGCTGCCATGCTGTATCTCGCCAGCTGGTTCGTCTGGTTTCTTCTGAGCGCTCTCGTTCTCGGTTTTGTCATGGGCTGGATCAGCAGGAGCGGGCGCAGCCGCCTCCTCTGGAGCCGCGGCTGGACTTTCGTGGCCTTGCCATGGGTCGGCGGCGCGGCTCTGGCCTGGCTCCAGCTCGTCAACGGCGTGCCGGCGATGTGGCTGGAAACGGCTTTGCTGTTCGTCGCGATCTATTGGCTCGGCTGCGTGGCCGGCACTCTGTTTCGCCCGCTCGACGCCACTGTGAAGGAGGCGGAGCCGCGTGCCCCGATTGCCGCAACCCCGGCTGTGACGGCAGCCGCCAGTGCGGCGCCTGCCGCGGTGATCGCCGCCGTGGTCGATGTACCGGCGCATGCGATGCCCAAGCTCGCACCCGTCGAAAACGAGGAGGCGCTGCCCGGCCGGCGCCCGGTGGCTCTGGTCGAGGCGCGCGGCGGCAAGGCCGATGACCTCAAGCTGATCAAGGGCATCGGCCGCCAGAACGAGGGGCGCTTGCACGGGCTCGGAATCTGGCATTTCGAGCAGGTCGCCGCCTGGACACCGGAGAATATCGAATGGGTCGGCGGTTATCTCGCCTTTCCCGGTCGGATCGAGCGGGAGGATTGGGTCGGCCAGGCGAAGCTGCTGGCCGCCGGTGGCTCGACCGGCTTCGCCGACCGCGCCCGTGCCGGACTGGTCGAGACCTCGCGCGACGACGGTTCGGCGGGGGAAAGCAATGTCGCGACGCTCGCGGATGGCAGCTTCGAGGGGCGACGGCCCACGAATCTGCTGGCTGCGGCGCGGGATGGCAAGGCTGACGACCTGACGTTGATCAAGGGTGTCGGTCCGGTGATCGCGTCTGATCTCAACCGGCTCGGCATCTGGCATTTCGGCCAGCTTGCGGCTCTCGACGACGACGAGATGCGGTATGCCTCGGCTTTCGCCGGAGCGGCAGGGCGCGGGCTCGCAGAGAACTGGCGTGAGGACGCCGCCATTCTGGCTCATGGCGGCGAGACCCAGCATTCGCGCACGCTGAAAGCCGAACGCGGCAAGGCGGAGACTTAGAGCATTTTCGAGCGAAGCGGGCGCCGGTTCGCGTGAAGAAAAATGCGATAACGCGGAAACTTTGAGACGTCTCGCTGCCGCGCCGAGCCTAGTCTGCCCGGCGTTCCGCCTTGGTGATCAGCTTGCCGATGCGGCGGATCATGTCCTTGCTGCCCAGCAATGGCGCATGACCCTGTCCCGGTGCGACATGGGTCTCGCAATCCGGATGACGCTCGGCCATCTCCTGCAATGTCTTCTCGGCGAGCAGGTCGGAGTTGGCGCCCCGGATCACCAGCATCGGCACGCTTTGCAGCGCATCGAAATAGGGCCAAAGCACCGGCAGCGGCGCTTCGAGGTCGAGTTCTTCCAGCACCTTCATCAGATGGGTGTCGTAGTCGGGCTTGAGCGGCCCGTCACGGTCCGTCCAGGTCCGGCGCGCCATCAGTTCCCACTCCGCATCGCCGAGCAGCGGGAATTGCTGGTCGGAGAGCCGCTTCAGGATCTCGGCGCCTTCCGAGAAGCTGCGCGGCTGCGGCAGCTTGCCGACATAGCCGCGGATGCGCAGCAGGCCGCGTGCGTCGATGACCGGCCCGACATCGTTGAACACCACGCCCCTGATGACGGCCGGGCGCGCCGCAGCCAGCGCCATGGTGAGAAGGCCGCCGCGCGAAGTGCCGATGAACACGGCCCGCTCGATGCCGGCGACGACCAGCACCTGCATCAGATCGTCGAGCTCGACCCGGATGTCGTAGTTCTTCCAATTGGCGTCGTAAGCCGAGAGGCCGCGCCCGCGATAATCCAGTGCGAGCACGCGGCGTGGCTTCGCCTCGTCCTGCGACAGGGCCAGCGCGACCTCATGGAAGTCCGCGGCGGTTCGGGCAAAGCCGGGCAGGCAGACGACCGGGAGCGTCGGTGAGGCAAGAGGGCCGTAGTCGCGGGCATGCAGCCGCAACCCGTCGGAAGCCGTGAAGAAGCGGGAGGCGAAACCGGTCTCGTCAGTCATGGGGATCTCGGGCGGAACGACCCGGGCAGCTAACCACGCGCGCACCGGACACGAAAGGTCGCTGCGATGACGCTGTCGGCGCGTGGGGCAGCGAGCCTTCAGTCCTGCTTGCCGCCACGCTTCAGGTCGTAGTCGATCAGATAGGCCGTGCGCTGGTTGAGGCGCTGCCGATAGACCTGCAGATTCTCCATCACACGCTGGACGTAGTTGCGTGTTTCGGAGAAGGGGATGCGCTCGACCCAGTCGACGGCGTCGACCTCGGGATCGCGCGGGTCGCCATAGGCCGCGATCCACTTCTTCACATTGGGCGAGCCGGCATTATAGGCGGCGAAGGTCAGGATGTAGGAGCCACGCCACTCCTTCAGCAGGTCGTTGAGATGGGCCGCTCCCATCCGCGCCGCATAGAGGGGATCTTCGCCCAGCTTCTGCCAGTCGAAGGGCAGGCCGGCGCGTCGCGCCGTCTCGCGGGCGGTCGCCGGCATCATCTGCATCAGCCCGCGAGCGCCGGCCTGGGACACGACGGTCGGGTCGAAGGCACTCTCCTGCCGCGCGATGGCGTGGACGATGGCGCGTTCCATGGGGTCGCCGAGCACGTCGAATTCCGGCACGCCATGGGTGGGATAAGCTGCCTGATCGAGCGGGAAGCCGCGTTGCAGCGCGGATTTGCCGATGGTGACGAGCGTGCGCGCATCCGCCTCGCGCCGGGCGATGGCCGCGATCGTCTCCAGCGCCGCGGTGGTGTGCAGGCGCTGGGCCAGGTTGGCGAGCATCAGGTTGGCGAGATCGCGCTCTCCGATCCTGTAGAGCAGACGCACCCCGCGATGGCCGGGCAGGGCATCGAGCCCCGCCGCGGCGGTGAGCCGCAGCGGCAGGTCGCTGAGGCCGAGCTTGGCCCGAGCGAGCTGCCCGTAATAGGCGACGGGCTGCTCGGCCGCCTTGCCGAAGGCCGCCTTGGCCTCCTCGGGCTTGCCGAGCGTCTCATAGGCGCGCCCTCGCCAATAGGCGGCGCGCGCCATCGAGATCGGTGTTTCCGCCACCGCCGCCGCCGCGTCGAAATGCTTCAGCGCGGTCTCGGCGTTCTTCAGGAAGCGCAGCGCGATGAAACCAGCCTGCCATTCGGCCTCGATGCGCTCAGCCGCATCTTCGGCGCCGTGTCCGGCCACGATTTCATAGGCCTTCTGCGCGTTTCCTGCATCGAGCAGCTTGCGCGAGAGGATGCGGCGCTCCTCCCACCAGCCGTCGCCATCGCCCAGCAGCGCCGGGTCGCGTGGGATGGCGGCCATCGCCTTGGCCGCGTCGTCGAGCTTATCGCCCCGGCGCGCCTGCTGCGCCTGCAGGAAGGCGAAGGAAACGTCGCCGCGCAGCGAAGCCGGCACGGCGGAAATCAGCTTGTCGGAAATCGGACGCCGGGCCTTGGCGCTGGCGAGGCGGGCCTTGGCCAGCAGCACGTAATCGGGCGAGACGCGCGCGGCGTTGCGCACCGCCGCCGGCCCGTCCTCCCGGAAAAGATAGCGCTCGGCGCGCAGACGATGGTCGTCCTTGGTCAGCACCGCGTCGAACTGGGCGAGGACGATCTTCTCAAGAGCTTCCCCGAACGGGTCCTTGCGCCAGCTCCGGCGGATCAGCGCATTGGCCTCGTCCGTCTTGCCTTCATCCTTGAGCGCGAGTGCCAATGCGATCCGCCCGGCGGGCGAAACCGGCTGCTGGCCCTGGAAAAAGGCGCGGACGATGGCGGGGCTTTTCCTCTCGGCGATCAGGGCCTCTTCGGCCCGGCGTCGAAACCGGGTGGTGGCCGGGTAGTTCGGATGATCGCGCAGGAAGGCGTCGATGCGCGTGAAAGGGACGGCGCCGGCATTGGTGTGGATCGCGACCCATTCCAGCAAGGCGCGTGCGTTCGGCTCGTCGATGCGCGCTGCGGCGGCATCGCCTTCCGCAAGCGCCCCCTTCCGATAGGCCGTGACGGCGGCGCGCACGACGTCGAGGTTGATCGCCTCATCTCCGCGTAAGGCGCCGGGCGGGTAGGGCGGCAGCGAGCCGGTGGTATCGACATCGCTGATCATCGCCAGCGTCCGTTGGCTGGCGAGCATGCCGTCGTCGCCTGCCACCGAGGCGGAGGCGGACAGCATCAGCGGCAGCAGAAGGCCCGGCAGTCGTCGCCGGACGGCAGGCGAGGCCATGAGACGGCTCCATCCTCGTGCAGGCATCAGGTGATGGTCGGGGAAGCAGGTTTATAGAAGCTTAACTATGAGGCCACGCATTTTCATGGGTTCTCGGCTTTGCCTTGGCGAGGTGAAGGTTTATGTGTGACGGCCCGTAACCCCGTGTTTTCGCCTCAGGACCGACCTCATGACCAAGCACCCCGCCTTCACCGGCTCGATGCCCGCTCTGGTCACGCCGTTCAAAAACGGCAAGATCGACGAGGCTGCGCTGCGGGCGTTGGTCGATTGGCAGATCGAGAGCGGCTCGCGCGGGCTTGTCCCCGTCGGCACCACCGGCGAAAGCCCGACGCTTTCCCATGACGAGCACAAGCACGTCGTCGAGATCGTCGTCGCGCAGGCCAAGGGCCGTGTCCCGGTCATTGCCGGCGCCGGCTCCAACAACACGACCGAGGCCATCGATCTCGCCGTCCATGCCGAGAAGGCCGGGGCCGACGCCGTGCTCGTCGTCACGCCCTACTACAACAAGCCGACCCAGGAAGGCATGTACCAGCACTTCAAGGCGGTGAACGATGCGATCGGCATTCCGATCATCATCTACAACATCCCGCCGCGCTCGGTGGTCGACATGTCGGTCGAGACGATGGCCCGGCTCTACGAGCTGAAGAACATCTCTGGCGTGAAGGATGCCACCGCCAACCTCGCCCGCGTTTCGCAGCAGCGTCATCTGCTCGGGCCGGATTTCATCCAGCTCTCGGGCGAGGATATGACAGCGCTGGCCTATATGGCGGCGGGCGGTCATGGCTGCATCTCGGTCGTGGCCAATGTCGCGCCGCGCCTCTGTGCCGATCTGATGGAAGCTGCGCTCAAGGGCGATTACGCGAAGGCGCTGAAGGTGCAGGACCGGCTGGTGCCGCTCCATGACGCCACCTTCAAGGAGCCAGGTCTGGCCGGCGCCAAGCATGGCCTCAAACTGCTTGGCCGTGTCGAGGAAGAGATCCGGTTGCCGCTGATGCCGGTGACATCGGCGACGGGCAAGGTGATCCGCGATGCCATGGTTTTCGCCGGACTGCTGAATGCCTAAATAAGGAGCGTGCTCGTCCGGTCGCCCGGCCGAAGCCAGGGAAGATCGGAACGATGTACGAGCCCAGCCATTTCAAGGTCGAAGACCGCGCCGAGCTTCACGCGGTCATCCGCCGGCATCCGCTCGCCACGCTGGTGACGGTCGGCGAGGGCGGCCTCGTTGCCAATCTCGTACCCTTCGTCCTGCACGAGGATCTCGGGGAGAACGGCATTCTGC
This sequence comes from Allobosea sp., assembly GCA_033792295.1. Classification (GTDB taxonomy): domain Bacteria; phylum Pseudomonadota; class Alphaproteobacteria; order Rhizobiales; family Beijerinckiaceae; genus Allobosea. The sequence continues at coordinate 6,531 of JARYGW010000105.1, read as the reverse complement.
GTGCCCATCTCGCCCGCCCCAATCCGCAGTGGAAGGCGATCGCGGCCGGAGCCGAGACGCTGGTGATCTTCACCGGCGTCGAGCGTTACGTCACGCCCGCCTGGTATGCGACCAAGCGCGAGACCGGCAAGGTCGTGCCGACGTGGAACTACGTTACGGTGCAGGTGCGCGGCCCTGCACGTGCCATCGAGGATCCTGTCTGGCTGCGTGCCCAACTCGAAACCCTGACGCAGCAGCAGGAGGCGCCCCGCGCCGAGCCATGGGCCGTCACGGATGCGCCGGAGCCCTTCATCGCCGCGCAGGCGCGCGGCATCGTCGGCGTCGAGATCGAGATCGCCTCCATCGTCGGCAAGTTCAAGCTTAGTCAGAACCGGCGGGAAGACGACAAGCTCGGCGTTCTCAACGGTTTGAGTGCCGACCCTGAATCGGAATCTCAGGCGATGGCGGCTTTGGTCAAACAATACGGATTCAACGGAACCGCATGAAGAAACCCGATCCCGAACGCTATAGGCTCGCCGCCGACAATCGCAAGGCGCGCTTCAACTACGAGATCAAGGAGACCCTGGAGGCGGGCATCGCCCTGCAGGGTACCGAGATCAAGTCGTTGCGGGGCGGTAAGGCGACGATCGGCGAGAGCTATGCCGGCCCGATGGACGACGAGCTCTATCTCTTCAACTCCTACATCCCGGAATATCTTGAGGCGAACCGCTTCAACCATGAGGTCCGCCGGCCGCGGAAACTCCTGCTCCACAGGCGGGAGATCAACAAGCTGATGGGCGCGGTCCAGCGCGAGGGCATGGCCCTGATCCCGCTCAAGGTTTATTTCAACGACAAGGGCAGGGCGAAGGTCGAGCTCGGCCTCGGCAAGGGCAAGAAGCTCCACGACAAGCGCGAGACCGAGAAAGAGCGCGACTGGAACCGTGACAAGCAGAGATTGCTGAAGGCCGGCGGGTAAGGACGAACTCTGTCGGCGGGCGCGGGGAACTCACCCCTCGACCGGCTCGTCACCTTGGCGGATGCCGTAGCGGCGCTCCAGCGCCGGGTTCCCGGGGGTGGCAGCACCCCCACCGGGCGCGGTGCTGCGGGGGCCGCGTTCGGCCGGGTCGCGGCCGACTTTCTGCATCAGCTGGGCGAGATCGACGAATTCGTCGCACTGCCGGCGCAACTCGTCGGAGACCATCGGCGGATTGGTCGAGATCGTCGAGACCACCGAGACCTTCACGCCCTTGCGCTGAACCGCCTCGACCAGAGGACGGAAATCGCCGTCGCCGGAGAATAGATAGATCTGGTCGAGATGCGGCGCGAGCTCGAGCATCTCGATCGCCAGCTCGATATCCATGTTGCCCTTGACGCGCCGGCGACCGGTGGCGTCGGTGAACTCCTTGGCTGCCTTGGTGATGACGCGATAGCCGTTATAGTCGAGCCAGTCGACGAGCGGGCGGATCGAGGAGTACTCCTCGCTCTCGACCAGGGTAGTAAAATAGAAGGCGCGGATCAGGTTGCCGCGCCCCTGGAACTCGCGCAGCAGTCGGCGATAATCCATATCGAAGCCGAGCTGCTTCGAGGTCGCGTAAAGATTGGCGCCGTCGATGAACAGCGCAATGCGCGGCGAGGCAGCCATGGCAATCACTCCTGCTGAAATCACTTGAAGTAATTAGATTGGAAGCAAAACGCGTTCTAACAATGTCGTTTCATGAACAAAATTTGACAAGTTTCAAGGAGGAGGCGTGGCGTCTTGCCGCAGAGAGCCATGCCGTTGCGGCGCGGCGACACGCGCCACCGCGAACACCTGATTCAGCCTCGCTCCAGGGGCTTTGCCGTGCGAGCCTGCCGCTGACCGCCTGGCGTGCGGACCCCGTGCGAGGGGCCGTCCGCCGGCAGGCCTAGCCCTTCGGGAATTCGAGACCCATTTCACGGTAGCGCTCGGGGTCGTCGCTCCAGTTCTCGCGCACCTTCACGAACAGGAAGAGATGCACCTTGGCCTCGGCCGCCTCGGCGATTTCGGCCCGGGCTTTCTGGCCGATCGCCTTGATCGTCTGGCCGCCTTCGCCGAGCACGATCTTCCGCTGGCCTTCGCGCTCGACATAGATCGTCTGCTCGATCCTGACCGAGCCGTCCGGCTTCTGCTGCCAGCTTTCGGTCTCGACGGTCGAGCGATAGGGCAACTCGTCATGCAGCCGCTCGAAGATCTTCTCGCGGGTGATTTCGGCGGCGAGGAAGCGCAGCGGCGCGTCCGAGATCTGGTCTTCCGGGTAGAGCCAGGGGCCGAGCGGCAGCCGCTTCTCCAGCCAGCCGAGGATGTCCTTGACGCCGTAGCCGGTCAGCGCCGCGACCATGAAGGTCGCCTCGAACGGCCCGCGCTCGTTCACCTTGGCGGTGATCTCGAGCAGCTTCTCCTTCGCCACGGTGTCGATCTTGTTGAGGATCAGGAACTTCGGCTGCTTCAGCTCCGAGAGCTTTTCCAGCAGCACGGTGTTCTCCTCATGCTCGAAGCGGGCGACGTCGATCAGTACGCCGATCAGGTCGGCGTCGGTGGCACCGCCCCAGGCGCTCGTCACCATGGCGCGGTCGAGCCGGCGTTTCGGCGCGAAGATACCGGGCGTATCGACGAAGATGATCTGCGCCGTGCCGGAAAGGGCGATGCCGCGCACCTGCGTGCGCGTCGTCTGCACCTTGCGCGAGACGATCGAAATCTTGGCGCCGACGAGCTGGTTGAGCAGCGTCGACTTGCCGGCATTGGGGGCGCCGATCAGTGCGACGAAGCCGCAGCGTGTGGGTTGATCCGCCTCAGACATCCTCGCCCTCCGGCTTGTCGTTCCACAAACCCTCGCGTTTCAGAAAAGCTTCCGCCGCCGCCTGCTCGGCCAGACGCTTCGACGGCCCGCGCGCTTCCGAATCCGTGAGCCCGGTGATCTTCGCCGCTACGACGAAGACCGGCGCATGGTCGGGGCCGGAGCGGCCGAGCTCGATATAGGTCGGGGTCGGATAGCCCTTGCCTTGCGCCCATTCCTGGAGCGCGGTCTTGGCGTCGCGCAGCGGGCGCACCGGCTTCAGCATGCGTTCGCCGAAGGCGCGATCGACCAGCGCGCGCGCGGCCTCGTACCCGCCATCGATGAAGACGGCGCCGATGATGGCTTCGCAGGCATCGGCCAGGATCGCCTTGTTCTTGCGCGCCCCGCCCAGGATCTCGCCGTCGCCCAGCCGCATGAACTGGCCGAGATTCCAGCTTTGAGCCACCTCGGCACAGGTTTCCTTGCGCACCAGATCGGCGAGCCGGCGCGAAAGATTGCCTTCCTCGGATTGCGGATAGCGCTGGAACAGCATGTCGGCAACGGAGAGGCCGAGCACCCGGTCACCGAGGAATTCGAGGCGCTGATAGCTCGCCAGCCGCGAATCCTCGGCGCTCATATGGGTGAGCGCCGTCGCCAGCAGGGCCTTGTCGGCAAAACGATGACCGAGCGCGGCTTCGAGCCGCGCCGTGTCCGGGGCCTTGCGCCCGCCTTCGCCCGGCTTGCTCACTTGATGGTGCTGAAAATCCGGTTCCAGCGAACCGTATAGGGCCATTCCCAGATCTTCCAGGCCGAGGCGCCCTCGTCGATCGAGAAGAAGATGATCTCCGCCCGTCCGACTAGGTTCTCGAAGGGCACGTAGCCGACGCTGCGGTCGCGCGAGTCGAGCGAGTTGTCGCGGTTGTCGCCCATCATGAAGAAATGGCCGGGCGGCACGGTGAAGACCTGCGTGTTGTCGAAGGTGCCGGTGTCGCCCTCGCGCTCGATGATCTCATGCGTGACGCCGTTGGGCAGCGTCTCGTTGTAGCGGATGACCGGGACGTTGCGGCCCCAGTTGTCGCTGGTGACGTAGTCGGCGATGCGTTCGCGCTTCACCGGCTGGCCGTTGATGTTGAGGATCCCGTCGATCATCTGGATGCGGTCGCCGGGAAGGCCGATGACGCGCTTGATATAGTCGGTGGAATTGTCGCTCGGCAGCTTGAACACGGCGATGTCGCCGCGCTTCGGCTCCGCCGCCCAGACACGGCCCGAGAACACCGGAGGTCCGAACGGGATCGAGTAGCGCGAATAGCCATAGGTGTATTTCGATACGAACAGATAGTCGCCGATCAGCAGGGTCGGGATCAGCGAACCCGACGGGATGTTGAAGGGCTGGAACAGCAGCGTGCGGATGACGAGCGCGATCAGAAGGGCCTGGACGACCACCTTGATCGTCTCGAAGATGCCGCCTTCTTCCTTGGTCGCCTTGGTTTTGCTGTCGACGTCGTTGGCCACGCGGGCGCTCCCTGGACTGCGATCCAGCGCGCGGTCTACAGCATCGGGCCGGAAAGTGGAAACCACTTTTCCGCGCAATCCCGAGCCCTGACAAAGGGATGGGCCGCCTTGCGCCCGCTCGCTGCTGGCCGTCGATACAGCCTGCCGCGCGCGACGATCTCAATTGGGTTAAGGCGCCTTCACTGTGGCTATTCCGCGGCGGAGCGCGCGGCCGCCAGGGTTTGGGCGCCGGGGCGTTGGCCCGGTTCCATTCGCAGCCGGGGCAGGGCGTAGGGATGCTCCTTCTGCAGGAATGCGATGAGTTGTTCCCGCAGTTCGCACCGCAGGTCGAAGGTGCGCGGCGAGGTCCGGGCGCTGGCGAGGATGCGCACCTCCATCACATGCTCGCGGAAATCGGTGATCTGCACGGCCACGACCTGCCGGTCCCACAGCTTCGAGCCCGAGACGATTTCCTGCACCTTGGCGCGGATGAGGTCGATCGGCGTGCGATGGTCGAGATAGACCATCACCGTGCCGATCAGCGCCGCGTTCTCGCGGGTCCAGTTCTGGAAGGGCCGCTCGATGAAATGGCTGAGCGGCAGGATGAGGCGCCGCCAGTCCCACAGTCGCAGCACGACATAGGTCGCGGTGATCTCCTCGACATGACCCCATTCGCCCTCGACGAGCAGGGCATCGTCGATGCGGATCGGCTGCGTCACCGCAAGCTGGATGCCGGCGAAGATGTTCTTCAGCACTGGTTGCAGCGCAAGGCCTGCGATGAGGCCGGCAGCGCCGGCCGAGGCGAGCAGGCTCACTCCGTATTGCCGGACGCCGTCGAAGGTCATGAGCACGGCCGAAAGGCCGACGATCAGGATCAGGACGGCGCCGACGCGCTGAAGGATGCGGGTCTGCGTGACGTGCTTGCGCGCCAGCAGGTTGTCCTCGGCGTCGAGCTTGAAGCGGCGCAGATAGACGGTGGTCCAGACATGAAGCGCCGTCTTCGCCATCCAGCCCGTCAACGCGATGAAGCAGATCAGCAGGACATGCCGTAAAAGCCCGGCCTGCGTCTCGCTCAGCGGTGCGACGCTGGCGGCGAAGGCGAGCGCGGCGGTGAGTGTGGCGAAACGCGTCGGACCATACGTGCGCGAGACGAGCGAGCGCCAGAACAGGTCCATGCGGCTGACGAGCCTCGTCAACAGCACAAAGGCCTGGCGATGGATCAGCAGGGCGGCAGCGCCGGCCACTGTGAGGATCGCGATGCTGGCAAGCCAGGCGGGGACGAAGCCCAGATGCGCGTCGAGCCAAAATGTGAGGCGGTCAGCCATGCTCAAATTCGCCCTCCATGCCGATGGTCGGTGGTGCAACGCAGCAGGCGGAGCAAGGTTCGGGAAAAGACGGCGAGCCGGCTTCGAAAGCCGGATATTGACGAATCTGTGGCGCGAGGTCAGTCTCCGGAAATATTCAACTGGGGGTTATTTTAATGAATGCAAAGAAGTATGCCGCCGAAGCTATCGGTACGTTCTGGCTTACTTTTGCCGGTTGCGGCAGCGCGGTCATCGCCGCCGGCTTCCCGAATGTGGGTATCGGCCTGCTCGGGGTCTCGCTGGCTTTCGGCCTCACCGTCGTCACGATGGCCTATGCCATCGGCCACATCTCCGGTTGCCACCTCAATCCGGCCGTGACGGTCGGCCTCGCTGCCGGTGGGCGCTTCCCGGGCGGGCAGGTGGTGCCCTACATCGTGGCGCAGGTCATCGGCGGCATCGCCGCCGCGGCCCTTCTTTATGCGATCGCCCGCGGTGCGCCGGGCTTCGATCTCGCCGGCGGCTTCGCCTCGAATGGCTATGGCGATCACTCGCCCGGCAAGTACAACCTCGTCTCGGCCTTCCTCATGGAAGTCGTGATGACCATGATGTTCCTGTTCATCATCATGGGCTCCACCCACGGCAAGGCGCCGGCCGGCTTCGCGCCGCTCGCCATCGGACTGGGCCTCACCCTGATCCATCTGGTCAGCATCCCGGTGACCAACACCTCGGTGAACCCGGCCCGCAGCACCGGCCCGGCGCTCTTCGTCGGCGACTGGGCGCTCGGTCAGCTCTGGCTGTTCTGGGTTGCGCCGCTGATCGGCGGCATCCTCGGCGGCGTGATTTATCGCTGGCTGAGCGACGAGCCGCAGGGCGTCGTCAGCGGGTCGCAGCCGGCCGAATAAGGCCTGAGCGTCTCATCCAGGTCAAAGCGAGGCCGGCGCCACCAGCGCCGGCCTTCTTTCTTG
>JARYGW010000104.1:0-15331 GCA_033792295.1 Allobosea sp. | reverse complement strand
GGCTTCCGACAGGACGTCATCACCGAATCGATGCAGCAGCCGGTGCTGGTCGATTTCTGGGCGCCGTGGTGCGGTCCCTGCAAGCAGCTCACCCCGGTGATCGAAAAGGCCGTCAAGGCGGCCGGTGGCAAGGTCAAGCTCGTCAAGATGAACATCGACGAGCATCCCCAGATCCCCGGCCAGCTCGGCATCCAGTCGATTCCGGCGGTCATCGCCTTCAAGCAGGGCCAGCCGATCGACGGGTTCATGGGCGCGCAGCCGGAAAGCCAGGTGAAGGCCTTCATCGAACGCCTCGTCGGGCCGGTCGGTCCGGGCGAGGCCGAGGAGCTGATAACGGCTGCGAAGGAGGCTCTCGCCGCGGGGGATGCCGCCGGCGCGAGCGAGCTCTACGCGCATGTGCTCCAGATGGAGCCGGACAACCTCGCCGCCATTGCCGGGTTGTCGCGACTGCATCTCGACACCGGCGATATCGAGGGCGCCAAGGGCATCCTCGCCATGGCGCCGCAGGAGAAGTCGGGCGATCCGGCGATCGCTGCCGTGCGTGCCGCCATCGAACTCGCCGAGCAGGCCGCTTCACTCGGCGATACGGCGGAGCTCGAGGCGAAGGTCGCGGCCAATCCGAAGGATCATCAGGCTCGCTTCGATCTGGCGTTGGCGCTGAATGCCAAAGACAAGCGCGATGAGGCGGTCGATCATCTGATCGCCATCATCAAGGCCGACAGGAACTGGAACGACGACGGCGCACGCAAGCAGCTCCTCCAGTTCTTCGAAGCCTGGGGGCCGATGGACGAGGCAAGCGTGGCCGGGCGCCGGAAATTGTCGACCTTGCTGTTTTCCTGAGGCGGAAGGACCTGCGGATGGGCATGAACGCCGTCTACAAAGGGGCCGGGGATTGCCCGCAGGTGATTCCGCTCTTCCCCTTGACCGGCGCTCTGCTGCTGCCGCGCGGCCAGATGCCGCTCAACATCTTCGAGCCGCGCTATCTGGCGATGATCGACGACGCGATCCGCAGCGACCGTGTCATCGGCATGATTCAGCCCGAGCCGGATGACGGGCGGCGCGTCGAGGTTCCGGGGCTGCTCAAGGTCGGTTGCCTCGGCCGCATCACCCAGTTCGCCGAAACGGGCGATGACCGCTACATCATCACCTTGACCGGGATCAGCCGCTTCCGCGTCGCCGAGGAGCTGTCCGTGACGACGCCCTATCGGCAGGCACGGGTGGATTACGAGCCCTTCGCCGTCGATTTCGTCGCTCGCGCGGGTGAGGAAGAGGTCGATCGCGACGGGCTGCTCCGGGCGCTGCGGGATTTCGCCAAGGCCAACGATCTCAAGATCGACTGGAAAGGTGTAGGCGAGGCGCCGAACGAGGCGCTGGTCAATGCGCTGGCGATGATGTGTCCCTTCGGTCCGCGCGAGAAACAGGCCTTACTCGAGGCGCAGAGCCTGAAGCACCGTGCGGAGGTGCTGGTGGCGATCACCGAGATCGAGCTGGCGCGCGGCGGCGGCGATCCGGATACGACCCTACAGTGAGTTCTGCCGTCTCTCCCTCCGAGTCGGCACCGATAACGGCACCTTCCACCTGGCCGCCGCGGCGTGCGGTCGTGGCGTGGATCTTCTTCGACTGGTCGACCCAGCCCTTCTTCACACTGATCACCACCTTCGTCTTCGCGCCGTTCTTCGCCTCGGCATTGGCGAGCGATGCGGCGGAGGGGCAGGCCCTGTGGGGCTATGCGACCGGTTTCGCGGGGCTGTGCATCGCGCTGCTTTCGCCTCTGCTCGGCGGCATTGCGGACCGGACCGGGCCGCGCAAGCCCTGGATCGCGGCCTTCGGAGCGCTGCTGGTGATCGGCTCGGCCATGCTCTGGTGTGCGGTACCGGGCTCGCCCTGGGCGGTGACGATCGCGCTCGCCGGCTTCGTCATCGCGACGGTCGGTGCCGAATTCGCGACGACCTTCAACAATGCGATGATGACGCGGCTGGTGCCGACGGAACGGCTGGGCTGGCTCTCCGGCACCGGCTGGGCGGTCGGCTATCTCGGTGGCCTGCTGTCGCTGGCGATCACGCTCGGCCTGCTGGCGGCCGATCCGCATACGGGCAGGACGCTCGCCGGTATTCCGCCGATTCTCGGGCTCGACGCCGCCGCGCGCGAGGGAGACCGCTTCTCGGGGCCCCTGACGGCGTTGTGGTTCATCGTTTTCGTCGCCCCGATGTTCCTGCTGACGCCGGATTCTCCGCCGACCGGCCTCAGGCTGGCGGAAGCGGCTCAAGGGGGCGTCGGGCGGCTCAAGGCGACGATCGCGGAGCTGCCGAGCCTGCCTTCGCTGGGGCGCTTCCTGCTCGCCAACATGATCTATCAGGATGCGCTGGTCGCGCTCTTCGCTTTCGGCGGCATCTACGCGGCCGGCGTCTTCGGCTGGCAGACCATCGAGCTCGGCGTCTTCGGCATCCTGCTCACCATCACCGGTACGCTCGGTGCCTGGCTCGGCGGCAAGCTCGACGACGCCGTCGGCGGCAAGCCGGTGATCCTGGGCGCGATCGCCTGCCTGCTCTTCGCCTGTCTCGGCATCCTGTCGCTGAGCGCGGACCATATCCTGTTCGTCATCCCGGCGGCTCCGCCGGTGCCAGGGGACGGGCTCTACGCCTCGTTGCCGGAGAAAGTCTATCTGGGGCTCGGCCTGCTGATCGGCCTCGTCGCGGGGCCGTTGCAGGCGGCCTCGCGCAGCCTGATGGCGAGGCTCGCGCCTGCGGGGCGCATCGGCGAATTCTTCGGACTTTTCGCCCTGTCGGGGAAAGTCACGTCCTTCATGGGGCCGACGCTGGTCGCACTGGCGACGAGCGTCTTCGCCAGTCAGCGCGCCGGGCTTGCCGTGCTGATCATCTTCTTCCTGGCCGGAGCGTGGCTGCTTGCCGGCGTCACAGTGAAACGGGCGCCGTAGCGCCCGTTCCGTTCGTCAGCGAACCAGGATGTTCCTGAACTGCCAGGGATCGCTTTCGTCGATATCCTCGGGGAACAACCCCGGGCGGCCATCGAGCGGCGTCCAGTCGGTGTAGTAGCCCTTCACCGGGCCGAGATATGGGCGCTGGATCTCCAGGCAGCGGTCGACGTCCATTTCCTCGACCTCGACGATGCCGGCGCGCGGGTTCTCCAGCGCCCAGACCATGCCGGCGAGCACGGCCGAGGTGACCTGCAGGCCGGTTGCGCTCTGGTAGGGAGCGAGGGTTCGTGCCTCCTCGATCGAGAGCTGCGAGCCGAACCAGTAGGCGCCCTTCTCATGGCCGTAGAGCAGCACGCCGAGCTCGTCGATGCCATCGACGATCTCGCTCTCCTCAAGGATGTGGTGCTTCTCCTGCGCCCGGCCGGCATTGCCGAACATCTCGTGGAGCGAGAGCACGGCGTCGTTCGGCGGGTGGTAGGCATAATGGCAGGTCGGCCGGTAGACCGCCTTGCCGCTGTCGTCGCGGACGGTGAAGTAGTCGGCTAGCGAGATCGATTCGTTATGCGTCACCAGGAAGCCGTATTGCGGGCCCGGCGTCGGGCACCAGCTGCGGACCTTGGTCTCGGCGCCGGCCTGCATCAGGTAGATCGCGGCCTGCGAGCCGGTCGAGTGCGTATGGGCGTTCTCCGGCATCCATTTCTCATGGGTGCCCCAGCCAAGCTCGGCCGGCTGCACGCCCTCGGCGATGAAGCCTTCGACCGACCAGGTGTTGACGAAGACGCCCGGCGGCTTGGGGTTCTTCGAGCGCTGCGTGTCGCGCTCGGCGATGTGGATGCCCTTGACCCCGACCCGCTGCATCAGCGCGGCCCATTCCTCGCGGGTCCTCGGTTGCGTCGCATTGAGGCGCATGTCGGCGGCGAGGTTCGTCAGCGCCCGCTTGACCAGCCAGGAGGCCATGCCGGGATTGGCGCCGCAACAGGAAACGGCGGTCGGCGAGCCCGGCTGGCGGGCGCGCTTGGCGGCGAGCGTCATCTCGCGCAGCGCGTAATTCGAGCGCTCGGCCGGGCCTTTGCTCTCGTCGAAATAGAAGCCCAGCCAGGGTTCGTTGACGGTGTCGATATAGAGAGCTCCGAGGCTGGAGCAGAATTCCATGATGTCGCGCGAGCCGGTGTCGCAGGACAGGTTCACGCAGAAACCCTGTCCACCGCCGGCGGTCAGCAGCGGTTCGAGGATCGCCTTGTAGTTCTCGGGCGTCAGCGCTTCCTGGATGAAGCGGATGCCACGCTCATCGAGGAGCGCCCGGTTCTCATCGTCCGGCGCGATCACCACGAAGCGACTCTTGTCATACTTGAAATGCCGTTCGATCAGCGGCAGCGTCCCGCGGCCGATCGAGCCGAAACCGATCATCACGATCGAGCCGGTGATCTCGCCGTATACGGGCCAATTCGTCATTCTTTCCAACTCCTGGGTTCGGGAAGCATCAAACGCGAAGGCTGGTATGGGTGGGCGGTCCCTGCGTCAATATCCGCGGCAGCATCGGACCGATGCGTCAGGGCCGCCCACGCCGGATTCAGGCATGGGCGCCCGGGTAATCGGCGTCGAGCACGAAGGGGTAGGGGCCCGGATAGCGTTCGACATAGGTGGTGTGGCTGACGAAGCCGGCCCGCGGATCGTAAGTGTGCAGCAGATAGGCCGGTGGTTCCATGTGGAAGGTCGCGGGGCCTTCCTCGGTCAGGTCCAGCGTGACCTGATGGGCGACCGAAGGCGCGATCTGCGCGAGAGTGCCGGCAAAGCGCGTCACGATCGGGCGATGGTGATGGCCGCACAGGATGCGCTCGACATTAGGGTAGCGGGCGACGATGGCCGCGAATTCCTCGGCACCCTGGGTCAGGCGGATGGCGTCCATGTGACGGATGCCGCAATCGAAGGGCGGATGGTGCATGAAGATCGCGACGGGACGGCCTTCCGCCTCGGCCAACGCCTTGTCGAGGAAGGCTAGCCGCGTGGCGCAGAGAGAGCCCGCGCTCTGGCCTGCGACCAGCGTGTCGAGCCCGATCAGCCGCAAGGAGCCCAGATCGGCACAGAACTGCGCGAAACCGCCTTCGCGCACCGTGCGCGGGTCGAGCGTCAACCCGGCGAGCAGGGCTTCGCGGCGGTCGTGGTTGCCCGGCACCAGCAGAACCGGCACGGGCAGGCGGCGGAGCATCGCCTCCAGCAGCGCGTATTCCTCGGGCAGGCCGCAATCCGTCAGATCGCCGGTGATCACCACGAGGTCGGGGCGGGGACGCAGTGCCGCGACCGCATCCAGGGCTCGCTCGGTGAGGGCGTTGGTCTCGGAGACGCGATAGGCCGGCTTGCCGCGCGGGCGGATATGCAGGTCGGTGAGATGGGCGATGAGCATGGGCTTTGTCCGAAACGGGTCATGGCCGGGCTCGACCCGGCCATTCTGGGGAAGGATGATGGACGATGCCTGGACCGGATCCAGGCACGACACCGGGCGCGATCAGTTGCTCGGCAGTTTCAGAGCGGTCTGCTCGACATAGGGCTTCATGATCTCGTCGGCGTTCTTCTGGGCGGCGACCAGCGCCTCCTTCGGCGACTTCTTGCCGGAGAGCACCTGGGCGAGCTCGTCCTCGATCGCCTTGCGGACCGGTACGGTCTTGTAGGTGGCGAACCACGGCCTGGCGTAGGCGAGCTGGTCGACCGCGACCTTGGCGTCGGGATTCTTGCCGAGGAAGACCTTCATCTCGGGCAGCTGATAGGCCTGCATGTTCGGCGCGAAATAGCCGGTGGCGCGGCTCCACCAGCCGGACTTCTCCGGCGAGGTCATCCAGTTGATCAGTGTCCAGGCGGCCTGGCGGCGCTCACCCTCGACACCGGTCGGAATCACCAGCGAGGCGCCGCCGATCGGCACCTGATTCTGCAGGTTCCTGGGCACGAAGGCCACCTTGAGCGGGAACTTGGCGTTGCCACGCACGAAAGTGAGCGAACCAGTCGAGTTCAGCATCATCGAGGCCTGGCCCGAGAGGAAGGCCGTGGTGACTGCGCCGCCCTGCTGCACGCCGGGCTGCAGAACCTTGCTCTTGACGAGGTCGCTCCAGAAGGTCAGCGCACCGAGCGTCGAGGGCTCGTCGTAGTAGACCTCGCCGGCATAATCGACATTGAACCAGCGGCCGCCATTCGAGTAGGTCAACGCCTGCAGCAGCCAGCCGCCGGTGTCGTATTGCGACGGGATCGCGATGCCCCAGCGGGTGGTGCGGTCGCCCTCGCGCCTGGTCAGCTTCGCGGCGGCGGCGGCGAATTCCGCCCAGGTCTTCGGCGGATTCTCCGGGTCGAGGCCGGCTTCCTTGAAATGCTCGGCGTTGATGTAGAGCAGCGGCGTCGAGTTGTGGAAAGGCACGCCATAGACCGAGCGGTCGAGGACGGCATTGCCGTAGAGCGCCGGAAAGAACTGACCCATGAACTGGTCGTTGCTCTTGCCGTCGGCCTTGATCAGCGCGTCGAGCGGCTGGATCTCGTTCTCGATCTGGAGATCGCGCAGGAAGTTGGCGGACATGATCGAGACCGCCGGCGGCTTGCCGGCCTTCATCGCGGCGCGGGTCTTGATCAGGGTCTCGTCATAGGAGCCGGTATAGACCGGCGTCACCTTGATCGCCGGATGGCCCTCGTTGAACTCCTTGATCATGGTGGCCATGTCGCGGGCGAGCTGGCCGTCGACGGGGACGGGGAAAAAGAGCTCGATCTCGGTCGGAGACTGGCCGAAGGCCGGCGTCAGCGCGAGGCCGGCCGCCAGGGCGGCGCCGGCGAGAAGGGAGCGGCGGGTGGTCGTCATGAGGCGATCCTCTATTTGATGCCGGAGGAGACGAAGGAGTTGACGAAGACGCGCTGGAACAGCGCAAAGGCGAGGATGAGCGGCGCGCTGACGATGAGCGTGCCCGCGGCAATGACGCCCCAGGCCTGCGCGCCCTCGGCGCCGCGGGTGAAGGTCGCGAGTCCGACCGTGAGCGGGCGCAGATCGGGCGAGTTGATCACCATCAGCGGCCAGAGGAACTCGTTCCAGTGGCTGGTGACTGAGACGATGGCGAAGGCGATGAGCGAGGGCTTGGCCAGCGGCAGATAGATCAGGCGGATGCGCTGCCAGATGCTGGCGCCGTCGATCAGTGCGGCCTCTTCCAGCTCGCGCGGGATCGCCCGGAAGGCCTGCCGCATGAGGAAGGTACCGAAGGCGGAGGCGAAATAGGGCGCCATCACGCCCAGCAGCGTGTCGTAGAGGCCGAGCGAGGCGATCGTCACGAGATTGGGCACGATCAGAGCGACCGGGGCCAGCATCAGTTGCAGCAGGAAAAGGTAGAAGCAGAGCGTGCGGCCGGGGAAGTCGATGCGCGCAAAGGCGTAGCCCGCCAGCGTGATCGTCACGAACTGCACCGCGAGGATGCCGAGGCTGATGATCGTGGTGTTCAGGCCATAGCGTGGGAAATCGGCGAGCCCCCAGGCTTCTGCGAAGTTCGCGAGGCTTGGCACATAGGCCGGGACGAGCGAGGCCATGCCGGCGCCGGTGCTCTCCGGGTTGAAGGCCGCGACCAGCATCCAGAGGAAAGGCACGGCCCAGAGCGCGGCGACCAGCAGCGTCGCGCCATAGCCCAGCTTCGGCGAGATCTCACGGTTCGAGACGCTCACGTCTCGGGCTCCCCGAAGGAGCGTTCGAGCGTGCGCAGCGAGGCTGCGGTAAGGGCGAGCAAGAGACCCAGCATCACCAGCGAGCCGGCGGCCGCCCGGCCTGGCTCGTAGTTCTCGACCGCCTGCTGGTAGACGTAGAACAGCAGCATGTTGGTGGCGTCGGCCGGCCCGCCCTTGGTCAGCACGAAGACATGGTCGACCTGGGTCACGACATTGGTCAGGCCGATGACGAGGACGAAGCCGATGGTGGGTTTGAGATAGGGCACGGTGATGTAGCGCAGGCGCTGCCAGGGATTGGCGCCGTCGAGGATCGCCGCCTCGTTGGCATCGGCCGGGATCGACTGCAGTCCGGCGAGGAAGAACAGCATGTAGTAGCCGGCGTTCTTCCAGATCGTCAGTGCCATGATCGACCACAGCGCGACGTCGGGGTCGCCCAGCCAGTTGGGGCCGGAGAGGGCGAGCTTCCCCAGGTAATAGTCGAGGAGCCCGACATTGGGCAGGAACAGGAAGAGGAAGATCGAGGCGGCCGCCACGAGCGGGAGCAGCACCGGCAGGAAGAACAGCGAGCGCAGCGCGGTGTTGATGCGGTTCGAGCGTGCGAGCGCCAGGGCGAAGCCCAGCGCCAGCACGAGGCTCGGCAGCACCGTGCCGAAGGCATAGATCAGGTTATTGACGAGCGCCTTGCGGAAGGCGGGGTCGGCGAAGAGGGCGGCAAAGCTTTTCAGCCCGGTGAAGACGGGGGCGGTACCGACCTTCTGCTGACCATGCAGCGACTGCCAGGCGAGCTGGATGATGGGCCAGTAGGTGAAGAGCGCGAGCAGGACGAGGGAGGGGGTGAGCAGGCCAAAGGCGACGAGCGTCGTCCGGCGTGGCCACCGGATCGCCGGGCGCCATGCCGATGCCACCTGCCCTGCCATGATTGTATCGGCCATGATGCGTCCCGCCTTGGGGCGCGGTCATGGCGGGAAGCGATGACGGAGCCGTCACGAGACGATGACAGCTCGATGACGAACCCGGCATGCGGCCGGGTTCTTTATAGCGTCGGACAGAAAAGTGGATTCCACTTTTCGGAACAAGATAGATCATCCTTACCGCGTCCGGTAGGACGCGCGACGATCAGGCCGCGCGTCGCAGGGGGGCGAGGCTGTCGATAGGCTGTCCGGCCGCGACGAGTACGCCGCTGGCGCCGTTGAGTGCGCCGTGGCGCAGTTCGATGGCGAGGAAGCGCTCGCGCTCGACCGGGCCGGGCATGGCGAGGTTGCGCGTCAGCGCCGGATCGAAGCCGAAGCGGGCGTAATAGGGCGCATCGCCGACGAGGATAACGGCGCCATGCCCGCGGCAGGCTGCGCGCCAGAGCGCTTCGCGCATCAGCGCCTTGCCCAGGCCGCCGCCCTGGAGCTCCGGTTTCACCGCGAGCGGGCCGAGCATCAGCGCCGGCACGCCATTCGCGGTGACGTGCCAGAGGCGCACCGTGCCAATGATTTCGCCATCGCATTCGGCGGTCAGCGCCAACCCATCCGCCGGCAGGCGCCCTTCACGCAGGCGCTCGCTCGACTTGGCGGTGCGGCGCTCGCCGAGGCAACGGTCGAGCAGCGCCTCGCGGGCGGAAACATCGGCAGTGATTTCGTCGCGGATCTGGATCATGACGCACCTCCGGCCGGAGCGCCCATCCTGATGGGCCTTCCCGGCGCCGCGCGAACGCGGCCACAAGCGAAACAGATGTGGGAAGAGGGGTCCGGCGGGAGCCACGCCCGCGCGCTCCATTCTGGAGACGCGGACGCTCCGCCCGGTTTCCCGGGCGGCCTGCCGTTTCAGGCAGGGCGCTTCGCCGGACCCGATTTCACGGGGCGCCTCGCGGCGCCGCGGTTACGTTAGATGACGTACTGCTTCAGCGGCGGGAAGCCGTTGAAGGCGACGGCCGAATAGGTCGTCGTATAGGCGCCTGTGCCCTCGATCAGCACCTTGTCGCCGATCTCCAGCGAGAAGGGCAGCATGTACGGGGTCTTCTCGTACATGACGTCGACGGAGTCGCAGGTCGGGCCGGCGAGCACGCAGGGGACCGTCGCATCGCCATCGCGCTCGGTGCGGATGGGGTAGCGGATCGCCTCGTCCATGGTCTCTGCGAGACCGTTGAACTTGCCGATGTCGAGATAGACCCAGCGGACCTTGTCGTCCTCGGCCTTCTTCGAGATCAGCACGACCTCGGCCTCGATCAGGCCCGCCTCGCCGACCATGCCGCGGCCCGGCTCGATGATCGTCTCAGGCAGCTGGTTGCCGAAATGCTTCGACAGCGCCCGGAAGATCGCGTCGCCATAGGACGGCACGCCCGGAATCGGCTTCAGGTAGCGCGCCGGGAAGCCGCCGCCGAGGTTGACCATCGACAGCGAGAGGCCACGGGTGGCGCATTCCTTGAAGATCGCCGAGGCCGAGGCCAGGGCGGAATCCCAAGCGTTGACGTTGGCCTGCTGCGAGCCGACGTGGAACGAGATGCCATAGGCCTGCAGGCCCATGCGATGGCCGTGCTCGAGCACGTCCGCAGCCATCTCGGGCACGCAGCCGAACTTGCGCGAGAGCGGCCAGTCGGCGCCGGCACCGTCGCAGAGGATGCGGCAGAAGATGCGCGCATCCTTGGCGCCGGTCTTCTCAGCGGAACGGGCGACCTTCTCGACCTCGGCCACGCAGTCGACGGCGAAGAGGCGCACGCCGAGTTCCATGGCGCGCACGACGTCACGCTCCTTCTTGATGGTGTTGCCGAAGGAGATGCGGTCGGCGGTGGCGCCGGCGGCGAGCGCGAGCTCGATCTCGACGACCGAGGCGCAGTCGAAGCAGGAGCCGAGCTTGGCCAGCAGGGCAAGCACCTCCGGGGCCGGATTCGCCTTCACCGCGTAGAAGACGCGGGTGTCGGGCAGCGCCCGGGCGAAGGCATGATAGTTCTCGCGCACGACATCGGTGTCGATGACGACGCAGGGACCGTCCTCACGTCGGGTCCGAAGAAACTCACGGATGCGCTCGGTCATCGGCGCGACTCCCCTACGACGCAAGCGGCGTCGGTGCGATGTATCGCCGGAAGAGTCGTCGCAGTCGCGAGGCGCTTTGGAGACGCCTGCTACAGCGGACGAACCGTCCGGACCCGAAACACCGTTCGATTGGGGAAGACCCCGCACGGCCGGCAATGAAGGACAAGCCTCTTCGGTGTTGACCTGTGGAAAGCCAACGAGACCAAAAAAGCCCGCTCCGTCGTTGCTTTAAGCTGCGTCCCCCGTGGAGATTCGGGGTTCGCCGGTTTTGCCTCCGGCTGCCGGTCTGTGTCGGGGAACGGTTCCTTGCGGAAACCGGGAAGCGTGATTTGAGGGATGTCCATCCCCTCCATCCGTCTTCCGACCCCTGGCGGCTGTCCGGCCTCTTGTCCGGATGCCCACCGACCGGCACGCGGCCACAGGCACGTGCGAATTGGGTGAAGGCGATATACGGATGGTCGGCCGCGACCACAAGAGTTTTTATGAGGGCGGTGTCCGATTTTTTTGCAAGGCCGATGCGCGCCCGTCAGGAAACGGTTTAACAGCTGCAAGTTATTGGCTGGCTAGGATTATTCCCTTTTCTCGCAAAAGCGGATCCGGTTGCCGAACGGGTCGGGTACCTGCAGGGTGCGCCCGCCAGGTCCGTCCTCCTCGATACCCGGTCGGGAGTAGGGATAGCGTTTGCCGATCAGCTCGGCATGGAGGGCGTCGATCCCCTCCATCCAGACGAAGACGGTCGAGCCGGGGCTGGCGTCGCCATGGTGCTCGGAGAGGTGGAGCTGCAGGCCCGAACGGGAAACCTGCATATAGAGCGGCATGCCCGGGGCGAAGCGATGGTCCCAGTCCATCCGGAAGCCGAGGAAATCGAGATAGAACTGCTTCGCCTTGGCTTCGTCGAAGATCCGCAGGATGGGGATGCCCGTCTGGAGGTGGATTGCCTCGCCCGGCCCGGCGGACGGCGTCTCGGGCGCGTCCGCGCCGATCTTCGCGGCGAGCACGTTCCAGTTGTCATAGCCGAACTGGCGCGCGACCATCTCCAGAGCTTCGGAATGGGAGAGAGGAACCTGTATGGCCGCCATGGCCTCGCGCAGGCTCCTGGCCATCAGCTTCGCATCGCGGAAGCTACGCATCGTCTCGATCCTTCTCGCTCGGACGGGTGAGATCGGGGCTCGCCTTGCCGATATCCGTCCACCAGTCGATCGGGATCAGGACAGGGACTTGTCGGGATGCGTTCACCTTGCCCTTGGGGCGCGAGCGGCTGGCCGCATCCGGCCGCCGCGAAGGTTGCCCTCTCTTCATGTCTTGTCAATCGCGCTGCCCTAGACCGGCCCCATTTCATGGCGTTAAGTCGCTGGCACAGGCGCCTTCGCGACAACCGGCACCAAGTAGACGGACGAGAGATGACGAAGTTTGACCGCCGCCGCGTCCTTGGCGGGATTTCCGCCATGCTGTGCCTTTCGGCGGCTCCGTCCGCCCTGCTCGCGCAGCAGCCGCAGAATCCCAACCCGGTGCCGCCGCCGCAGACGCCGCCGCAGCCGCGCTTCGGCTTCGAGGACGTTCAGCGCCGGGCGCGCGAGGTCGCGGCCGTCGCCTATGAACCGCCTGCCGCTTTGCCGGAGCCGCTGGCCAGGCTCGACTACGATTCCTGGCGCGATATCCGTTTCCGCCCGGAGAGAGCCCTGCTTGCCCAGAACGGCTCGCCCTTCCGGATGCAGATGTTCCACCCCGGCTTCCTGTTCACCCGGCCGATCACGGTGAATGTGGTGCGCGACGGTGTGCCGACGCCCGTTCCCTACGCCGCCAACCTGTTCGATTACGGCAAGGTCAAGTTCGACAAGCCGCTCCCGGTCAATCTCGGCTTCGCCGGCTTCCGGCTGCATTATCCACTCAATGACCCGCGCGTCTTCGACGAGCTGATCGCCTTTATCGGCGCGAGCTATTTCCGCGTCCTCGGGCGCGAGCAGCGCTATGGGCTGTCGGCGCGCGGGCTTGCCATCGGCGCCGGAACGAACAGCGAGGAATTCCCGGTCTTCCGCGAGTTCTGGGTCGAGCAGCCGGCGGCTGCCGCCGAGCGCATCATCGTCAATGCGTTGCTCGATTCACCCTCGGTCACCGGCGCCTACCGCTTCACCATCTATCCGGACGTCGATACCGTGGTCGAGGTCGCGGCGACCCTGTTCCCGCGCAAGCCGATCGAGAGGCTCGGCCTCGCCCCGCTCACCTCGATGTTCTTCACCGGCGAGAATGATCGTCGCTTCTTCGAGGATTACCGCCCGGAGCTGCATGATTCCGACGGGCTGATGATCCATTCGGGTTCGGGCGAATGGCTCTGGCGCCCGCTGCGTAATCCGAAGCAGCAGGCGACGTCATCCTTCGTCGAGCGCAATATGCGCGGCTTCGGCCTGATGCAGCGTGACCGCAACTTCGACCATTACCAGGATCTCGACCTCGCCTATGAGCGCCGGTCCTCCTATTGGGTCGAGCCGCAGGGCGACTGGGGCGAGGGCGTGATCGAGCTCATCGAGATGCCGACGGCGGATGAGAGCAACGACAATGTCGTCGCGCTCTGGACGCCGAAGGCGCCGCTGGAGCCCGGCAAGGAATTCTCCTTCGGCTATCGGCTGACGGCCATGCTCGATTCCAGCGACCTCCACCCGGGCGGGCGGGTGGTCAACACCTATCAGGCGGTGCCGAAGGCGCTCGGCTCGAGCGAGGCCGTGTCGGACGGCGCCCGCCGCTTCATCGTCGACTTCTCAGGCGGCGATCTCGATTACCATCTCAAGCAGCCGGACAAGGTGGAGATCGTGCCCTCGATCACCCGTGGCAAGATCGACCGTGCCTTCCTCGTGCCGAATCCGAAGGTCGACGGATTCCGGGCCTTCATCGACGTCACGGGCGAGCCGGGCCAGCTCTCGGAGATGCGCGCCTTCCTGAAGAGCGGGAACAAGACGCTGACGGAAACCTGGAGCTATCCGTGGCGGGCGGAGGCCAAGGAGCAGCCAGCACCGCAACGGCCGGCCCCGGAGCAACCGGCCGCGGCGCAGCAACAGTCCCCAGCCAAGGAGTGATGCGATGGACGTTGTCGAGAAGCCCGAACAGAATCGCTTCGAACTGGCCCTCGACGGCGGCACCGCCCTCGTTGCCTACCGCAAGGATGGCGACCGGCTGGTGTTGATCCACACCGAGGTGCCCGAGCAGTTCGCCGGTCAGGGCGTCGGCTCGCGGCTCGCCAGGGGTGTGTTCGAGCTGATCCGGACGAGCGGGCGCAAGGCCGTGGTGCGCTGCCCGTTCCTGCAGGCGTGGGTCGCGAAGCACCCGGAATACGACGACATCATCGACGGCTGAGCGGTCCGTCTCCGGCGCTATTTGCGCCCCTTGCGTGCCGGCTGCTTCCTGCGGCCGTAGAGTTCGAGCCGGTGACGGACGAGCTCATAGCCGAGCTCGGAGGCGATGCGCCGCTGCAGCTCCTCTATGGCGTCCGAGGAGAACTCGATCACCGCGCCGGTCTCTATGTCGATGAGATGGTCGTGATGCTCCTGGGCGGCATGCTCGTAGCGCGAGATGCCGTCCTCGAAGGCGTGTCGCTCGATCGCGCCCTGCGATTCCAGAACCTTCATCGTGCGGTAGACCGTCGAGAGGGACAGCGTCGGATCATGGGCGAAGGCGCGGGTGAAGATACCCTTCGCATCGGGATGGTCGTCGGCTTCCGCCAGCACGCGCAGGATCAGGCGTCGCTGCTGCGTCATGCGCAGACCCGCGCCCTTCAGCTGGCTTTCGAAAACGGCAACGCGCCGGTCGGTTTCGCTCATGGCAAGCCCATAGCAATGGGCGCAGCTATTTGCAAAAGCATCCCATCTGAAAATCATTCTCATCTGCAAGATTGCCGCAGATGCGTCCGATCATCGGAGGCTGTGCTTCCTGGCGATGTTCCGTCCGATCGGCGGGGTCAGGCCGCGCCACGCGCCTTGGCGATGTCCGGAGCGAGCGAGGCCACGATCTCAAAGGAGCGTTTGCGCTTCTCATGGTCGAAGATCGGGGCCGTGACCATGATCTCGTCGGCGCCGGTGTTGGCGACGAAGGCGCCGAGCTCGCGTCGCAGCGTCTCCGGCGAGCCGATGAAGGCATAGCGCAGCATCTGCGAGACATGCGCTTTCTCGGCCGGGCTCCAGTATTGCTCGATGTCGTCGATCGGCGGCTGGAGCTTGCCGCGCGCGCCGCGGACCATGCCGACGAAGCGCTGCTGCAAGGAGGTCGCGAGATAGCGGGCCTCTTCGTCGGTCTCGGCTGCGACGACATTGATGCCGGGCATGGCGTAAGCCGTTTGCTGCTGCTCGGAAGGCTTGAAGCGCTCGCGGTAGATGGCGAGCGCCTGCATCAGCGCATCGGGAGCGAAATGCGAGGCGAAGGAATAGGGCAGGCCGAGCTCGGCGGCGAGCTGGGCGCCGAAGAGGCTGGAGCCGAGAATCCAGAGCGGAACGTTCAGCCCCTCGCCAGGCACGGCGCGGATCGCCTGGTTGGGGCCGGCGGGAGCGAAGAGAGCCTGCAGTTCGAGCACGTCCTGCGGGAACGTGTCGGCCGACATCGGATTGCGGCGCAGTGCCCGCATCGTGAGCTGGTCGGTGCCAGGCGCCCGGCCGAGGCCGAGGTCGATGCGCCCCGGAAAGAGCGCTTCCAGCGTGCCGAACTGCTCGGCGATGACGAG
>JARYGW010000103.1:0-15463 GCA_033792295.1 Allobosea sp. | reverse complement strand
GGGCGCTCGGCGCCGACATGGCCGGGCACTCGGTCCGCGCGCTGTGGAAGCGCGAAGGCGTGAACGATACCCATGTCGCGACGCATCCAACCGCGCCGACCGGGCTCTATTTCGTCGATCATGGCGCTTCCGGCCACCTCTTCTCCTATCTGCGCGCCGGCTCGGCTGCGAGCCTCTACGGTCCGGGCGACCTGCCGCTCGAGCTGATTCGCTCGGCGCGCATCGTCCAGGCTTCGGGGATCAGCCAGGCGATCTCGGCCAGCGCCTGCGATGCCGTGTTCGCCGCCTTCGAGGCCGCGCGCGAGGCGGGCGTGCTGACGGCATACGACACCAATCTGCGCCTGAAGCTCTGGCCGCTGACGCGAGCCCGCGCGATCATCCACGCTGCCTGTGCCATGGCCGATATCGTGCTGCCGGGCCTCGACGACGCGACGCAGCTCACCGGTCTCAACGAACCGGATGCGATCGTCGATTTCTACCTTCGGCTCGGTGCGCGGGTCGTGGCGCTGACGCTCGGCCATGAGGGCTCGCTGGTCGCAACGCCGGTCCGGCGCGAGCGCTTCCGTCCGATCAAGGTCGATGCCATTGACGCGACCGGCGCCGGCGATTGCTATGACGGCGCCTTCCTTGCCGAATATCTGCGCACGGGCGACGCCTTTGCCGCAGGCGCTTATGCCAATGTCGCGGCTGCCCTCTCGACGCAGGGCTATGGGGCGGTGGCGCCGTTGCCGCGCCGCGCCGATGTCGAGGCCCGCATGGCGGCGGAGGCGAAGGGCGCCTGATGAGTGTTCCGGTCCTGAAGCAGGCAGGCGAGCTGCTCGCCCGCTATGATGTGCTGATCAGCGACGTCTGGGGCGTCGTGCATGACGGGCTTTGGGCGCTGGAGCCGGCCTGCACCGCCCTGACCGCCTTCCGCGAACGCGGTGGCGTGGTCGTCCTCCTCTCCAATGCGCCGGGACCGTCGCAGCATGTGGCAAAGCTGCTCGACACCAAGCGGGTGCCGCGCAACGCTTGGGACAGGCTCGTCACCTCTGGCGACGTCACGCGGGCGCTGATCGCCGAGAGCCACCATAAGCGCGCCTATCACATCGGCTGGCAGAGCGACCGGGCCGTCTTCGAAGGCCTCGATGTCGAGCTTGCTGACGAGGAGCACGCCGATCTCGTGGTCGCGACCGAACTCAACGATTACCGTACCGAGCAGCCGGAGCAGTACCGGCCACTGCTCAGCCGCTTCGCCGAACGCGGCCTGCCTTTTGTCTGCGGTAATCCCGATCTCGTCGTCCATGTCGGGGAGGATCTTTTGCCCTGCGCCGGCTCGCTCGCGACGATCTATGAAGAGCTCGGCGGTAGCGTTGCTTGGGCTGGCAAGCCTTATCGTCCCGCCTATGAGCTGGCGCTTGCGGCCGCCGCCGAGGCGAGGGGCGGGTGCCCCGTCGGGGGCAGCGAGGTCCTGGTGATCGGCGATGCCGTCCGCACCGATCTTGCCGGCGCGCGGCTGATGGGGTTCGACAGCCTGTTCATTGCCGGCGGTATCCACCGCGACGAGACGATGCGCGGCGGGGAGGTCGATCCTGCCGGACTCGCCAAGCTGCTCGACGGCTTGCCGGTGCAGCCTCTCGCCGCGATGGCGGCGCTGGCCTGAGAAGACCGGACCGTGCCGGTTCGATCCCGCGCCGCTCAGTCCTTGGGCGCGGCGCGCGCCATCAGCGCGTCCATGTCGATGAGATGGCCGGCGCGGTCACGCTTCGAGGCGAGATAGCGGACATTATGGGCGTTGGGGCGCCCGAGCACACGCTGGCTCGCCGCGACTTCGAGGCCCGCCGCTTCAATGGCGCCGATTTTCTGCGGGTTGTTGGTGAGCGCGACGACGCGCGAGACGCCGAGCTGCTTCAACATGGTCGCGGCGAAATCGAAATGGCGCTGGTCGAGATCGAAGCCGAGGACCTCGTCGGCGTCGTAGGTGTCCCAGCCCTGGCTCTGCAGCTTGTAGGCACGCATCTTGTTGGAGATGCCGTTGCCGCGGCCTTCCTGGTCCAGATAGAGCAGGATGCCACCCTCGTTCTCCGTCATCCACTGCACGGTCTCGCGCAGCTGGTCGCCGCAATCGCATTTCAGCGAGCCGAAAAGGTCGCCGGTCAGGCAGGCCGAGTGCAGCCGCACCGGCACGGATGCAGAGAGATCGGGCTTGCCGACGATGATCGCGACCTGATCGCGCAGGCCCTCGCCACCGCGGAACACCACGAATTCAGTATCCGGAGCGCCTTCCAGCGGCACCGGAGCGCGGCCGACGATGCGAAGCGAGGCAGCCTGCTCGGCGCGATAGGCGGTCACTGCCGCGATATCGGCCCCGACGAGGGATTCGCCGGCGATGGCCCCGGCCGTCACCGGCACAACGAGCACCGCTGGCAGGACGAGCGACAGCCGCGCCAGTTCGAGCGCCGCACCATCGAGGGCGGAAGCCGGGGCGATCGGCGCGTCCATGCGGCTGTCGGGCTTGAGGGCGAGGTATGCGACGCGATCGAGGTCGATGGCCGGCAGAGCGAAGATGCCCGGTTCGACCCGGCCCTTGGCGCCGAGGCGACGAAGCCTGGCCGGCGTCAGCACGAGATGGCCGTTGCCCGCCGCGAGCGTGTCGAGACGGCGCACCAGCTCGGCATCGGCCAGCTCGGCCGACAGGACGAGGGCAAGATCTTCACCCGCGCGCAGAAGCACCGGGCGCCCGGCACGAAACTCGGAAATGGCCCGCTCCACCTCGACCCGCAGGGTCTCGCCGGGGCGGCCGAAAAGCGTACGCGACTCAGGCATCGAAAAACCCGTCAGGTCAGTCCGTCGGGACCGGGAGGCATCGGACGTTTAGCCGAGAACACGATATAGGTAATCGTGAACCGCCATGCCACCAACGTCTCTCGGCAAGCGCGGTTCCGCGATCAAATCCATGTCATGACGGACCGTCCGGGCATACTCCTGTCCTATGCTAGGATAGGTCGGAAGCCTTGAATATGAGATGAATGCCCTGGCTGGACGGAGGCGCCGATGGACAGTCGAACGGCAGGACGCAGCCTTGTCCACCCCATCTATAGCGGCGTCGCCCGAACCTTCCATTGGGTTACGGTCCTCGTCGTCTTCACGATGCTGCCGCTCGGCCTCGCCATGACCTATCGCGGCAAGACGCTGAACATCTTCGATGGCACGACCGATGCCCTCTACAGCGCCCACAAGCTCCTCGGTTTCCTCTTGCTGTGGCTGACCGCCGGGCGCCTGATCTACCGGCTCGTGCACGGCGCGCCATCCGACGAGCCGTCGCTGACCTGGTGGCAGAGTGCGGGCTCGCATCTCGTCCATTGGCTGCTCTACGGGCTTTTGCTGGTCGTGCCGCTGCTCGGCTGGCTCGGCGTCTCGCTGTTCCCGGCACGGACGGTGTTCGGCCTGTTCGACCTCCCGGCCCTCATCGGTCCTGATCAGGAGGCTGCGAACCGGGTGCTTGGCATCCACGGCAAGCTGGCACTGACGCTAGGCGCCATCGTCGCCCTGCATATCCTCGCGGCGTTGTATCATCGCTTGATTCGGCGCGACGGTGTGCTGCGCCGAATGTGGCCGGGTCGCAGCTAGATCGTCGTTCGTCCGATGCTTTAGGGCCGCCGCTCAGACGGGACGCGCCCAGAGATCCTGATGCCCGATCAGGACCGATGCCGCATTGCGGTGGGTTTCCAGCCAGCTGGCGACGGCAGGGGCGTCGAGCTGGCCGGTCTCGATGACCGCAGCCGCGATGCCTTGGGCAAGGGCGTCGCGAAGCGCGCCGCGGCCGCCATCGAGCAGCCAGGCACTGTCCGCCGTCGAGACGGCGAGGCCGGATTTCCGGAAGGCTTCTGCCATGATCTCGCAGGCTTCCGGCCCGGCCGCCGGGCCGAAGCCCTTATCCGTGTGCTGATGATGCTTGAAGGCGGCCAGCATGCGGGCATCGGCCCGATGGGCCGGCCTCCATTTTTCGCGCCCGTCATAGGTCAGCACCGCATAGAGCGGCAGCTTCTGGCTGGCGAGCGCGGCGACGAAGCGCTCGATCCAGGCTTTCGAGGTGAGGTCGAAGAAGGCAGCGGCCGTGACGAGATCCGGCTGCCAGCCAAGGACCCATTCGAGATCCTTGTTCAGATCGACCTGGCGGGTATCGACGGTGATGGACTTGCCGCCCTTGGCGAGGACGAGTTCCTCGCCCTGCTCGCGAGCCTCGTCGGCCCAGGCCAGCAGGCGCTCGCGAGCCAGGGTCAGCAGGGCCTGGTCGTGGTCGACGAGGGTCCAGTGCTGCCGGTCTGGCAGGGCGGCGTAGCTGCCGCGCAGATTGGCGCCGGCGCCAGCGCCGAGGTCGAGCACGGAGAGGGCGGGCTTCGCCGCAAAATACGAGCCGACCGCCGCAAGCACCTGCGGATTGCGCGCCGCATGATCCGCCGGCTCGCGCAGGGCGAGCCATTCCGGAGAAAACCCAGCCATCATTCCACCTTTCGGCCCTCGTGGCCGAGGCATGCCGCGGCGACGATATGGGCCGTATCCTGCCAGCGCGGCAACATCGATGCCGCCGCCCAGGCGGCATCGGCCCGCTGAAGGCGTTCAGCCGGCGCATCAATCAGTCTTGCGACCGCCTTGGCAAGTGCCGCAGCGTCGCCGGGCGGTACTTTGAGTGCGGCCGTATCCGGCAGGGCATCAGCCCCCGCGCCGCTCAGGGTGCAGACAATGGGCAGGCCGCGGGCGAGCGCTTCCGTCAGAACCATGCCGTAGCCTTCGTAGAGCGAGGGCATGATGAAAAGGTCGGTTTTGTCATAGAGATCCGCAAGTTTTCCGGAGCCGACGGCTCCGGCAAGCAAGATGCGGTCCGCAAGACCGGCCCGGTCGATCTGGCGGCGCAGAGCCTCGACCGTATCGGGAGCGAAATCGGGCGATCCGGCGATGGTCAGGGTCCAGCGCCGGTCGGCGAGGGCGGCGAGAGCTGCGACGAGGATGTCGTAGCCCTTTCGCGGAATGATCGAGCCGACGGCGAGGAGATGTAGCGCAGCCTCGCCGCGTGTCTGGGCCGCGCGTGGGGCCGGGTCGGTGCCAGGCACGGCGACCGTGATCTTTTCGGGAGGAATGGCATAATTCGCGACGAGTGTGTCGCGGGTCGTCGAGCTTGAAGCGATTGCTGCACGGGCACGGCCGAGCGCCAGCCTTTCGCTTCGGCGCAGAGCTGCAGCCGCATCGGGATCCAGGCCGGTTTCCAGGGCGAGCGGGTGATGGACGAAGGCGACGATCCGTTGTGCGAAACGCGCTGCAAGGGTCTCGGGGAACGCGCCATAGGCGAGCCCGTCGATCAGCAGCACATCGTCAGGAGCAGTTTCGGCCAGGTTCCGTTCGGCTGTTGCGAGATCGGTCGCGGTTGGGAAGGGGAAGGAGCCGGGCAAAGCGAGGTGGCGTGCCGCGACACCCGCCTCGCGCCATTCCCGCAGCAGGCGCCGATCATAGCCGTAGCCGCCAGTGGGCGACGCGATGTCGCCGGGGATGGCGAAGACGATTCGCCGCTGGCGCTCGCTTTGGCCGCTCACGCGAGCGCGCCCTCGAAGCTGGCACGGGCGAGATCGGTTTCGTGGAGCGTGACGCGGATGCGATCGAGGCCGGCTCCGTCCGCGCCGAGCATGCCGGATTTGGCGGCGGCCGCCATGGTGTCGAAGATGTGCTTGCAGAGGAATTCGGTGGTGGTGAGCACGCCGGCGAACTGCGGCAGGGCGTCGAGATTCTGGTATTTCAGCGGCTTCAGCGTCTCAGCGAGCACACCGAGAGCGGCGCCGATATCGATAACCACGTTCTGCCGATTCAGCGTCTGCCGGAAGAAGGCGACGTCGACCACGAAGGTCGCGCCATGCATGTTCTGCGCCGGACCGAAGAAGGGATCTGGCAGGGAGTGGCCGATCATGATGCGGTCGCGGACTTCGACGGAAAACATGGAGGCTCCTGTTGCCGAGGGCGGCGAGTCTTGGTCGGTTCCCGACAGCGCGGTCAATAGCGGAGCACCGCCGTCAGGCCCGTCCAGTCGGGAGCCAGCACGGCGGGAAGCCGGGCGGGCGCGTCCTGGAACGCGATTTCCTGTGTGATGAGCGCATCCAGCCGGTCATCGGCGAGCAGCGCCATGGCAGCCCGGGCCCGGCGCGCATGGTCCCAGCGCGCCCGCCGCGACGCAGCAACGCTTCCAACTTGCGAGGAGATGAGCTGGAGGCGGCGCGCGTGGAAGGCGCCGCCCAGCGGAGCCGGCACCGTTCCCTCGCCATACCAGCTCATTTCGACGATACGGGCCTCGGGCCCGGCGCAGCCGATTGCGGTCGTGAGCCCGGAGGCGGTGGCGCTGGCGTGGAAGACGAGGTCGGCGTCCTGTGGCGCGGCATCGGGCAAGGCGAAGCGCAGGCCGAGTTCCTCCGCTACGGCTCTCCGGGAGGGCTCGATATCGACGAGCGTCACATCGGCTCCGGGGAGGCGGGCTGCAAGCCAGCCGGCGAGCAGGCCGAGAATGCCGCCGCCGACGATCACAATCCTGTCAGCGGGGCCGGAGCCGGCATCCCAATGGGCATTGAGCGCGGTCTCCATATTGGCGGCGAGGACGGCGCGGCGCGGAGGGACGTCGTCGGGGACCGGGACCAGGCACCCCCGCGGCGCGACAAAGCGCTCCTGATGCGGATGAAGGCAGAAGACGAGGCGGCTGAGAAGGTCGGGCGGACCTGAATCGACCCTGCCGACGGCGCAATAGCCGTATTTGACGGGAAAGGGGAACGAGCCTTCCTGAAAGGGCGCGCGCATGCGTTCGTGTTCGGATGGCGGCACACGCCCTTCGAAGACGAGCCTTTCGGTGCCCCGGCTGATGCCGCTCCAGAGGGTGCTGACGAAGCAGTCATCCGGCCCGGCGGATGGCAGGGCGACCGCATTCAGGCGGTATTCACGCGGCGAGGCATACCAAAGTGCCAGGGGTTTAGCCCTTGCGTCAGTCGTTGTGGCGGTCTTTAGCTCCCGCGCCATCGCGATCCAATCCCATCTGTCCGAGCCTGCCTGCCGCCGATCATGACAGATACCGTCACGAACCAGCGCTCCGCTCCGACCACGTTCCAGCGGGCGGTGCAAGATGTCGAGCCGCTCGGCCTGACTCCGGCGGGGCTGCAATCGTCGGCGGCGCTGCGGAATCGGCGGCTTCTCGTGCTTGCACTCAATCTCGGTACGCTGGCGGGGCTGCTCGCGAGCCTCGCCCAGCTGCTAGGCCTCGGCGGGTGGAGCGTGGTGGATGTCGTCATCTTCGCCGCTTTCCTCCTTGCCGCACCCTGGACCGTGCTCGGTTTCTGGAACGCCGTGATCGGGCTGTGGTTGCTGCATGGCCGGCGCGATGGCCTGGCGGAGGTGGCGCCCTTCGCCGCGACAGGCGACAAGCCCGCTCCGCTCCTGTTGAGGACGGCGGTGCTGATGACGCTGCGCAACGAGGATCCGGCGCGCGCGTTCCGCAGGCTCAGGGCGGTCAAGGAAAGCCTCGATGCGACGGGCGAGGGGGTCTGGTTCGATTATTTCGTATTGTCCGATACGAGCGATCCGGCGGTGGCCACCGCCGAGGAAGCGCTGGCCGGCGCCTGGGCGCGGGAGATCGGCGAGCCGGCTCGGCTGACCTATCGCCGGCGCACCGGCAATGCCGGCTTCAAGGCGGGGAATATCCGTGATTTCTGCGAGCATTGGGGCGATCGCTACGAGCTGATGCTGCCACTCGATGCCGACAGCGTCATGTCGGGAGAGACGGTGGTCGGGTTGGCCCGGATGATGCAGGCTCATCCGAGACTCGGAATCCTGCAGTCACTGGTGGTCGGAATGCCCAGTCGTGCCGCCTTCGCCCGCATCTTCCAGTTCGGCATGCGCCACGGCATGCGGCCCTACACGATGGGTGCGGCCTGGTGGGCCGGCGATTGCGGGCCGTTCTGGGGCCACAACGCCATGGTTCGGGTCGCTCCTTTCCGCGATCACTGCCATCTGCCGGTGCTGCCGGGCGGATCGCCGCTCGGTGGGGCGGTGATGAGCCATGATCAGGTCGAGGCCGTGCTGATGCGCCGGGCCGGCTACGAGGTGCGCGTGCTGCCGGTCGAGGGCGGAAGCTGGGAGGAAAACCCGCCGACCATGCTGGACTTCGCCAAGCGCGACCTGCGCTGGTGCCTCGGCAATCTGCAATACCTCAAGCTCCTCGACCTGCCGGCGTTGAAGCCGACGAGCCGCTACCAGCTCCTCTGGGCGGTCCTGATGTTCCTCGGCCTGCCGGCCTGGACGCTGATGGTCGCGCTGCTGCCGCTCAAGGTCCTCGAGGACCGCGGCTTTCCCGATTATCCGGTGGCGCTCGCCGTCGGGCTCTATGTCCTGTTCCTGGCGATGCATCTGGCGCCGAAGCTCGCGGGCTTCGTCGATACGCTGCTGACGAGGGGCGGCGTCGCACGCTATGGCGGCGGGGGCCGCTTCCTGGCCTCGGCTGCGATCGAGACTGTGTTCGGCTTCCTGCAGAGCGCGGTCACCAGCCTGCGGACGACGCTGTTCATGATCGGGCTTGCTTTCGGCCGCGCGCGGATCGGCTGGAACGGGCAGGCGCGCGATGCCCATGCGCTCTCCTTCGCGACCGCTTGTGCCGGGCTGTGGCCCCATCTCTTATTCGGCGCCTTTCTGTTCGGCTCGCTGGCCTGGCTTTCGCCTACTGTGCTCGCATGGTCGCTGCCGCTGACGGCCGGCTATCTTCTGGCCATCCCCTTCGCCATGCTGACGGCCTTGCCGGCCGCGGGGGGCTGGCTCGCGCGTCGCGGGCTCTGCGGCATCCCGGAGGATTTCGCGCCGCCACCGGTGCTGGCGACGATCGGCGCGGGAGAACGCCGATGAATGCCGTCACCTGGCCCAAGGGAACGGTGAAGGCACTCTCCCGAAGCCTGCGAATCTATCATGGCGACAAGGCGCGCCATGCCGCGATGGACCGGCTCTACGCGGCCTTCCTGAAGCCGGGCGACCTGGCCTTCGATATCGGCGCCCATCTCGGGGACCGCATCTCCTCCTTTCGACGCCTCGGAGCCCGTGTGATCGCGCTGGAGCCCGATCCGGGGCCGGCGCGGGCCATTCGGCTGATCCATCGCCGCGACAGCTTCGTCACGCTGGTCGAGGCGGCCTGCGGCGACCATGAAGGCTCGATCGCACTCAGGATCAGCCAGGCCGACCTCACCGCCTCGACGGTCTCCGCGGCTTTCATTGCCGCGGGAACGCGAGCCCGTGGCGGTGAGGGACAGCTCTGGGATCATGAGATCACGGTGCCCTGCACGACGCTCGACAAGCTGATCGTCCGCCATGGCCTGCCGCGCCTTCTCAAGATCGATGTCGAAGGCTTCGAGGCGCATGTCCTGGCCGGGTTGACCAGGGCCGTGCCGGTGATCTCCTTCGAGTTCAAGACGATCCGACGCGATGTGGCCGAGGCCTGCCTGGCGTTGCTGGAAACGCTCGGGCGCTATCGCTTTAACATCGCTCTCGGCGAGACGCAGCGGCTGATGCTGGCGGAGCCGGTCTGGGCCGAGGCGATGGGTGCGCATCTCCGCGCCTTGCCGGAGGATATCGGCTCGGGCGACGTCTACGCCATCCTCGAGCATTGAGGCCCGGAGGCGGGGCCGTTTCTCGGGGCACCCGTCCGAACCTTCGCCGCATTTTCTCTGGAACGCATCGCCGCCGTGTCGCGTTGGGTCGTGACATGGCGGGCTCGGCGCGCTAGATCACCGCGCGTCCTGCCGGACGCGGCAATGATGATCTATCTCATTGGTATCGCATCGGATTCTTCCGAAAAGTGGTTTCCACTTTTTGGCCCAATGCTATAGCCTGCGCCTGTTATCGTCGACCCAGCCTGCCAGGGGCCATACATGCCGCGTTTTGCCGCCAATCTCTCGATGATGTTCAACGAGTGGGACTTCCTCGACCGTTTCAAAGCGGCCTCCGACGCCGGATTCGAAGCCGTCGAGTTCCTGTTCCCCTATGAGCATGCGCCCGAGCAGGTCGGGCTGGCATTGGCCGGAGGCGGGCTGGAACAGGCGCTGTTCAACCTGCCGCCCGGCGACTGGGCCGGCGGCGAGCGTGGCATCGCCGCGCTGGCCGGCCGCGAAGACGAGTTCAAGGCATCGGTCGAGACCGCTCTGGCCTATGTCCACGAAACCGGCGCGAAGCGCCTGCACATGATGGCCGGCATCGCCAACCCGGACGACCCGGTCGCGCAGAAGAACTATCGCGCCGCGCTGGCCTATGCCGCCGACAAGCTCGGCGAGCACAGCGTCGATCTCCTCCTCGAGCCGATCAACGGCAAGGACATGCCGGGCTATTTCCTCAACGATTTCGATCGGGCCGCGGCTTATGTGCGCGAGTCCGGACGACCGAACGTCAAGCTGCAGTTCGACATGTATCATTGCCAGCTGATCCATGGAGACGTCTCCGGCAAGCTCAAGGCGCTCTATCCGCTCGTCGGCCATGTCCAGATCGCCCGCGCCAATGGCCGGCACGAGCCGGATGCCTCCGGTCCCGACTATCCCCGCCTCTTCGCCGAGCTCGACGCGCTGGGTTATGGCGGCTTCGTCGGCTGCGAGTACAGGCCGGAGCATGGCACGCTCGAAGGGCTCGGCTGGTTCGCGCCCTGGCGGAAGCCGGTCTAGGAAGCCCTCATGCGACCGCCCTCGATCGTCTATCCGGTCCTGCTCGCCGATATCGGCGGCACGAATTGCCGGCTGTCGCTGGTGGCCGACCCGGAAAGCCCGCATCGTGCCGTGGCACGGATCGGCACCGGCAGTTTCCCGACGCCGGAAGCGGCTTTCGAGAGCGTCATCGCAGAATTGCCCGAACGACCGCGTTCGGCAATCCTCGCGGTCGCCGGTCCGCTCGATGGCCGCAGGGCGCAGCTGACCAATGCGAGCTGGGAGTTCGATGGCCCCGGCATCGCCAGAGCTCTGAAATTGAACCAAGGGCTTTTGGTCAATGATTTCGAGGCTTTGGCGGCATCCCTTGCGGTTCTGAATCCGGTTGATGTGGAGACTTTGGTTGAAGGTGACCCGGAGCCGGAAGGGGTGAAGCTCGTGCTCGGCCCCGGCACCGGCTTCGGCGCCTCGGCCCTGTTGACGCGTGGCGAGCGCGGTTATCTGATCCCGACCGAGTCGGGGCATATCGGCATCGGCCCCGAGGATCCGACCGAGCACCGGATCTGGCCGGCACTGACTGCAGGGCTGCTGCGGGTCACGGTGGAGCATATGCTCAGCGGCGACGGGCTCATGCGCCTTCACCGTGCCGTGGCCGCGACCTCCGGCATGGCGGAGGCCGATGTCAGCGCCGCCGATATCAGCCGGCTCGCGCTCGACGGAAACCCGGCCGCGCTGATGACCGTGGTCTGCTTCTGGCGCCTGCTGGCGCGCGTCGCGGGCGACCTCGCGCTTACCTTCAAGGCGACCGGCGGCGTCTTCATCGCGGGCGGCATCGCGCCGAAGCTGCTGCCGCTTGCAGATCGGGTGACGGTCAGGGCGGTCTTTTCCGGCAAGCCGCCGATGGAGGAATTGGCTGCGCGCTTCGCTCTGCACGTGATCACGGCGCAGGATGCAACCGAGCAGGGGCTCGCCGCCATCGCCGCCAATCTGCCGCGCTTTGGCCTCGACGATCCGAAGCGGTTGTGGTTTGGCTGAGCCCGACCCGCAGCTCCGCCCTTTCGAAGATCGCCACGACCGCGTGCAGCCCATCCATTCCATTCAGGTTCTGCGCGCTCTCGCGGCCTTCATGGTCGCCGTGCATCACGTCCAGCCCGATGCGGCCATCGTCGCGATGCATGCTGGGCTCTCCTTCACACGCAGCGACGTGCTGCCCTGGATGGCCGGCGTCGACATCTTCTTCGTCGTCTCCGGCTTCATCATGGTCCATGCCTCGCAGGATCTGTTCGGGCGGCGGGGGGCGGGGTGGAGTTTCCTGAAGCGGCGGCTGGCGCGCATCGTGCCGCTTTATTGGGCGATGACGACCTTGTTCCTGCTGGTCGGCTTCGCGGTGCCAGCGGTGCTCAATTCCGGCGCGCCGAGCCTCGGCCAAGTGCTCGCCTCTTATCTGTTCTGGCCCGCCGTCTCGACGCAGGGCCTGGTCCAGCCGGTCTATTCGCTGGGCTGGACGTTGAATTACGAGATGCTGTTCTACGTCCTGTTCGCGGCCGGGCTCCTGCTGCCGGCGCGCTGGACCCTGCCGGCGGTCGGGCTGGTGCTGGCGCTGCTGGTGGGAGCGGACAGCCTGCACGGGCCGTTGCCGCTGCCGTTCGCTTTCTGGGGGCAGCCGATCGTGCTCGAATTCGCGGCCGGCATGGGCATCGCCGTCCTGCGGCGGAAGGGGTTGCGCCTGCATGGGGCGCTGCGGGTGGCGGTGGCGGCTGCCGGTGTCGCCGTATTGCTCG
Source organism: Allobosea sp. (assembly GCA_033792295.1). GTDB lineage: Bacteria > Pseudomonadota > Alphaproteobacteria > Rhizobiales > Beijerinckiaceae > Allobosea. The sequence goes on along the minus strand of JARYGW010000103.1, from coordinate 3,009 downwards.
TTGCGGCGCAGATGCCCGGCGCGGACGGGGGCTGGAGTGCCGTGCTCTGGCGGGGCGGCGCTGCCCTGCTTCTGGTGCTCGCGGCTGCGTGCGGGCGGGAGCGGGCTGTGCCGGCTGCGCTACCGGTCAGGGCGCTGGCTGCGGTGGGCGATGCTTCCTATGCGCTTTACCTCGTCCACCCCTTCGTGATCCGGGGGCTGCGTGAGGTCATGCTGCGGGCAGGGCTGGCCTCGCCGGTGCTCTATATCGCGCTGGCGCTCGGTGGCGCCGTGTTGGCGGCAGTGCTGCTCTATCGCTGCTTCGAGAGGCCGGCGACGCGGCTGCTGCGGCGCTGGCTGGGAGGTTGAAGGTCGCCGGTCAGCTCAGCTTCATGCCCTTGAGCGACAGGCCGACCACGCCGCCATCCTTGCGCCGCTGGACGCGCCTGGATTTGATCGTCTCGACATGCTCGGGCTGCGGGTAATAGCCGCGCTCCATGATCTCGAGCGAATATTCCTCATAGGTCAGGCCGAGCGCCTCGGCATTTTCCTGACGGCGCAGGGCGACGTCGCGGGGCTTTTTCCAGGCCCGGCGATGGGCGAAACGCCAGTCGAAATAGCGGCCGATATCGCCCTTTCCGGTTTCCGAGCGCGGCTTGCGTTCCTTCAGCGGCGGTCCGCCGTTATGACCGATTCCGATGGGGCGCGGGCGGGCTGAAGGCATGGCTGGCTTTCGAGTCGACGCTGTCACCCACGATAAGGGTGCCATTCCGGCAAGCAAGGGGTGGGCCATGCCCGGCGGGCGTGACAGAGACGCCTTCGCGGTCTATCCCGCTCGCGAGTTCACAGGACGAGCCATGGCCCCCTTGCTGCACCTGCGCGATGTCGCGCTCACTTTCGGCGGACAGCCGTTGCTCGAAGCGGCCGAGATCACGGTCTCGGCCGGCGAGCGGGTCTGCCTCGTCGGCCGCAACGGCTCCGGCAAGTCGACGCTGCTCAAGATTGCGGCCGGGATCGTCGAGCCGGACCATGCCGAGCGTTTCGTCCAGCCCGGCGCGACCATCCGGTACTTGCCGCAGGAGCCGGATTTTTCCGGCTACGCCACGACGCTCGCCTATGTCGAAGCAGGGCTCGGACCGGGCGACGACGCCTACCGAGCGCAATATCTGCTGAACGAGCTCGGCCTGACCGGTCATGAGAATCCGGCTTCGATGTCGGGTGGCGAGGGACGCCGGGCGGCGCTGGCGAGGGTGCTGGCGCCGGAACCGGACATCCTGCTGCTCGACGAGCCGACCAACCACCTCGACCTGCCCGTCATCGAATGGCTGGAGCAGGAACTGAAATCGCTGCGCTCGGCGATGGTGCTGATCAGCCACGACCGGCGCTTCCTGACCTCGCTGTCGCGCGTCACCGTCTGGCTCGATCGCGGCGTGACGCGGCGGATGGAGAAGGGCTTCGGGGATTTTGAAGTCTGGCGCGACGAGGTGCTGGCGCAGGAAGAGCTGGAACGCCACAAGCTCGACCGGAAGATCGCCCGCGAGGAAGACTGGCTGCGCTATGGCGTCAGCGCCCGGCGCACGCGCAACCAGCGCCGCCTGGGCGAATTGCATGCGCTCCGCGAGCAGCGTCGCACCGCCCGCGCCGCGACCGGCAACGTCAAGCTGGAGGCCAGCGAGGCGCAGACCTCCGGCAAGCTCGTCATCGAGGCGGTCAACGTCTCGAAGGCTTATGGCGACAATGTCGTGGTCAAGAACCTGTCGCTCCGGGTCGCGCGCGGTGATCGGATCGGCATCGTCGGGCCGAACGGCGCCGGCAAGACTACGCTCATCAATTTGCTGACCGGCGGTCTTCAGCCCGATTCAGGGACGGTGAAGCTCGGCACGGCGCTGGAGATGGTGACGCTTGACCAGCGCCGCGAAAGCCTCGATCCCGCGACCCCGCTGGGCGACGCGCTGACCGGTGGCGGCTCGGACCAGGTCATGGTCGGCGGCCAGCCGCGCCATGTCGTCTCCTACATGAAGGACTTCCTGTTCCAGCCGCTCCAGCGCGGCACGGCGGTTGGTGCGCTCTCGGGCGGCGAGCGGGGGCGGCTGATGCTGGCCCGTGCGCTGGCGAAGCCCTCGAACCTGCTGGTGCTGGACGAGCCGACCAACGATCTCGATCTCGAAACGCTCGACCTGCTGCAGGAGCTGCTGGCCGATTATCAGGGCACTGTACTGCTGGTCAGCCATGACCGCGATTTTCTCGACCGTGTCGTCTCGGCCGTGCTGATCTCGGATGGCGATGGCGTCTGGACCGAATTCGCCGGCGGCTATTCCGACATGCTGGCGCAGCGCGGGCGCGGCGTCGGCGCCAAGGTGAGGGCGGTGGAGAAGGCGCCTGCCGCTGCGCCCAAGCCGGCTCCATCGGCGGCGCCTGCTGCCTCGGCCGCGAAGCGCAAGCTGTCCTTCAACGAGAAACACGCGCTCGAAACTCTGCCGAAGAAGATCGAGGCACTGCAGGCGGAAGCGGACAAGCTCAACGCGGCCGTGGCGGGCGATCTCTACACACGCGACCCGAAGCTCTTCGCCAAGGCCACCGCGCGGCTCGAAGAGGTGGCGCGCGAAATCGGCGAAGCGGAAGAGCGCTGGCTGGAGCTTGAGATGCTGCGCGAGGAGATCGGGGCGTAGAGCGCGGACGGGGCGCCCCTACGCTTTCCGTATCGGCCTGCGCGCAAAAGCGCATTTACCGACTCGCCCAATCGTTTCAAACATCGGGCAACCGAGATTACGAGGAACGACGATGAGACTGAAGGGCAAGACGGCGCTGGTGACCGGCGCGGCGCAGGGCTTCGGCTTCGGCATTGCCGAGACCTTCGTGCGCGAGGGCGCGCGCGTGGCGGTGCTCGACATCAATAGCGACAAGGCCAAGGAAGCTGCCAAGGCCATCGGCCGCAAGGCCTTCGCCGTGACCTGCGACGTCGGCAAGGCCAAGAGCGTCGACAAGGCGGTGGAGAAGATCCTCGCCAAGGTCGGGCGGCTCGACATCGTCG
>JARYGW010000102.1:0-15484 GCA_033792295.1 Allobosea sp. | reverse complement strand
ACAAGGAATATTCCTCCGACATCCACGGCTCGGGCCAGCACCTGCTTAACCTGATCAACGAAATTCTCGACCTCTCGCGCATCGAGGCCGGCAAATACGAGCTGAACGAGGAGGCGATTTCGCTGATGGGCGTGGTCGACGACTGCCGCCACATGCTGGCGATGCGCGCCAAGGCCAAGGGGCAGACCATTCGGGAACTGGCCGAGCCGGAACTGCCGCGCGTCTGGGCCGACGAGCGCGCGATCCGGCAAGTGGTGCTCAACGTCCTCTCCAACGCGATCAAGTTCACTCCGCAGGGCGGCGAGATCACCATCAAGGTCGGCTGGACGGCGGCCGGTGGCCAATACGTCACCATCACCGACACCGGCCCGGGCATTCCGGAGAACGAAATCCCGATCGTGATGCAGAGCTTCGGACGCGGTTCGCTGGCGATCAAGACCGCCGAGCAGGGTTCGGGACTCGGCCTGCCCATCGTGAAGGGGCTGATCGATCTGCATGGCGGCGGCTTCCACCTGAAATCGAAGCCGCGCGCCGGCACCGAGGTCACGATCACGCTGCCGGCCGAGCGGGTGATGGACGCCCTGCCGGCCCTGCCGGAACCGCGCGTGCGGGCCGCTTGAACACCATGATTACGCCGCCATCGGCCGGCACAGATCGTCCCGGCGCCGCAACGTGCCTCCCGCCTTTGCCGAACATCGGAACTCTCGGATCATGAACGGAAAAACCCGCGTCGCGGTGCTCTATGGCGGCAAGTCGGGCGAGCATGAGGTCTCGCTGAAATCCGGCGCCTCGGTGGTGCGCCATCTCGACCGGGAGCGCTTCGAGCTGATCCCCGTCAGCATCGACAAGCAGGGGCGCTGGCAGCGGCAGGACCCGAGGCGACTGGCCGAATGGAATGGCGAGAGCCTGCCGATCTATGCCGATGCGCCGGAAATCCGCCTCGCGGCGGATAGAGCTGGCGGGCTCAAGGTGGCCGGCCTCGATGGCGCAGCCACGGATGGCGACATCGACGTGGTGTTTCCGGTGATCCATGGCCCACTCTGCGAGGACGGCGCCGTGCAGGGCCTGCTGGAGCTGAGCGGAGCAGCCTATGTCGGCTCGGGCGTGCTCGCCTCCGCCATCGGCATGCACAAGGACATCGCCAAGCGCCTCGCCGCGCTCGCCGGCCTGCCGGTCGCGCCCTATGTGATGGCGGCCAAGCGCGACTACCAGCGCAATGCCACTGCGATCTCGGCAGAGGCTCAGGCCAAGCTGACGCTGCCGGTCTTCATCAAGCCCTGCAATATGGGCTCCAGCGTCGGCGTCCATAAGGTGAAACGCTGGGAGGATCTCGACACCGCCCTGACGGACGCCTTTCGCTACGACACGCGCGTGCTGATCGAACAGGGCATCGACGCCCGCGAAATCGAGGTCGCGGTGCTCGACGGCGACCCGCCCTTCGTCAGTGTAGCGAGTGAGCTCAACGCCGATCCGAAGCATGAATTCTACTCCTACGAGGCGAAATACATCGACCAGGACGGCGCCACCGTCGACCTGCCGGCAAAGCTGGAACCGGCGCAGATGGAGCGCGTGCGGGAGCTGGCGAAGACGGTTTTCATCGCGCTCGAATGCAGCGGGTTGGCGCGCGTCGACTTCTTCCTCGACCGGCAGAGCGGCGAATTCTACTTCAACGAGATCAACACCCTGCCCGGCTTCACCGCCATCAGCATGTACCCGAAGATGATGGAAGCCTCGGGCCTAGCCTATCGCGACCTGATTACCCGCCTGATCGAGCTTGCGCTGGAGCGCCATGCCGAACGGGCGGCGCTGAAGACGGATTACGAAGGGTAGCCCGATGCAGCCGGCCGAAGCGCTCTGCGCATGACGATCGCGACCGCGCGCCTTCTGCTGGATCGCTCGAAGCTGACCGACGTCCCGCGGCTGTTCGAGTTCCTCGGCGACGGCGAAGCGATGCGCCACACCCATGCCGCGCGCTCGCTGAAAGATTGCCGCCGGCGTGTCGCGGTTCACGAATGGCATCGCCGCCGGGATGGCTGCGCCCCCTGGGTCATCCGCACGAAGGAAGACAGGCGGATCATTGGCTGGGGAGGGCTGTTCGACGATCCCTTCGACCCGGGCTGGGGCATCGAGCTCGGATACTGGTTCGACCCCGCCAGCTGGGGTCGTGGCTATGCCTCGGAGCTGGCCGAGGCCGCCGTCGCCTTCTCGGACGATCAGCTCCGGCTGCCTGAGCTGCGCGCGTTCGCTCGGCCGGAAAACGCCGCGTCACGGCGCGTTCTGGAAAAGGCCGGCTTCAGACAGGAACGTTACGTCCCCGAGCTGGAACGCTGGCTGTTCGCCCGGCCACGGCACGGCGACAGCGGCAGCGCTCTCTAGCCCGCTCGCGCCAACTGCGTCTGCGCCGAAGAAGACATCTCGAAAACCGCACGGCCGATGCGCTCGGCGTCCGCGTTCGCGACAGCCGCACTCCGGAACCTGCTCGGCACAGCCGAAGCGCTCTCCGGCGCCGCAGCCGCGAACGCGATCTCAAGGCAGGATGCGCAGGCAGAACTTCTCGACGCCGTCCTGGCGGCCATCGCCCGGCGGCGTGAGCCGGAAGGTAGCGGCCAACAGGTTTGACCGACATCGCGTCAGCTTCGAATTGCAGGTAGCGCGGTCAGTCCTTCCGCTCCACCTGGGCCTGCTCGAAGGTCGCCATGCCGGAATGGACGGCCGCCGCGGCCTTGACCAACCCGGCCGCGAGCGCAGCGCCCGAGCCCTCGCCCAGCCGCATATCGAGCGCCAGGAGCGGCACCTTGCCGAGCCGGGCCAGCACCTCGGCATGGGCTCCCTCGGTCGAGAGATGGCCGGCGAGGCAGTGGTCGATCGTCGAAGGCTCGATGGCATGCAGGATCGCGGCCGCGGCAGTCACGACATAGCCGTCGAGGATCACCGGGATACGTTGCGAGCGAGCGGCGATGATCGCCCCGCAGATCGCCGCGATCTCGCGTCCGCCGAGACGGCGCAGCACCTCAAGCGGATCCTTGAGATGAGCGCGATGGAGGGCGAGCCCGGCTTCCACCGCCGCAACCTTGCGCTTCAATCCCTCGTCGTCGAGGCCGGTGCCGCGCCCGCACCAGCGGGCGACGTCGCCGCCATAGAGCGCGGCATAGATCGCCGCCGCCGAGGTGGTGTTGCCGATGCCCATCTCGCCGAGGCAGAGCAGATCGGCGCCGCCAGCCAGCGCCTCCATGCCGAAGGCCATGGTGGCGACGCAGGCGCGCTCGTCGAGCGCATCGGTTTGCGTGAAGTCGCCGGTCGGCAGGTCGAGCGCCAGGTCGAAGACCTTGAAGCCGAGATCGAAGGCCGCACAGATCTGGTTGATCGCCGCACCGCCGGCCGCGAAATTCTCCAGCATCTGGCGCGTAACCGCCTGCGGATAGGCCGAGACGCCCTGCGCCGCGACGCCGTGATTGCCAGCGAAGACGCAGACCAGCGGGCGGTTCACCGCCGGCGGCGCCTTGCCCTGCCAGGCGGCGAGCCATTCGGCGATCTCCTCCATGCGGCCGAGGCTGCCGGCTGGCTTGGTGAGATTGGCGTCGCGAGCCCGTACCGCATTCGCCGCCGCCATGTCGGGGCCGGGCATCGCGGCGATGAGTTCGCGGATATCGTCGAAAGGCAAACCGGAAGCGGCCATGGTCAAGTCCGTCCAAAAAACGGCGCCAGGCGCATCGCCATGGCGGCAGGATTGCCGTTGCTGCTATAGGCTCGGCCGACAGAAGACAATCGACCGGAGCGGGAAGCGGGCATGGCCGAAGCGGAAACCAGCACGGAAGCGACGGCGGACGAACGCCCCGCCTGGCCGGGCTGGCCGATCGCGACCGCAATCTGCATCCGCTTCTATTCGCGCCTGCCCGTGCCCCGGCTGCCCGGCGAAGGCGATCTGCACGGCGTGCCCGATTTCAGGCTCGTGCCGCGCGCCCTGCCCTTCGCGGCGCTGGTCATTGCGCTGCCCGCCGCGTTCGTCGCGCTGGCGGCCGGCCTCGCGAGCCTGAGTGGACTGGTCACGGGCGCCCTCGTGCTGACGACGCTGGCGCTGAGCACCGGTGCCTTCCATGAGGACGGGCTTGCCGACAGCGCCGACGGGCTGTTCGGAGGCCATACGCCCGAGCGGCGGCTGGAGATCATGAAGGACAGCCGCATCGGCTCCTACGGCGCGATGGCGCTGGGGCTCTCGCTGCTGCTACGTGCCGGCCTGGTCGCGATGATCCTCGATCGCGCTGGCCCCTGGGGAGCGACTGCCGCGGTGCTCGCCGCGGCGCCATGGTCGCGGGCCGAAGGCCTGTTCCTGCTCGCGACGCAACCGCCTGCCCGCAGCGTCGGCGCCGCGGCCGCGGTCGGCCAGCCCAGCGTCGCGACAGCGCGGATCGCGCTGGGCCTGAGCCTCGCCCTCGCTGCGGGACTGTGTCTCGCCGGACATCTGCCATTGACCGGTCTGCTGCTCGGCTTCGCGCTCGCACATGGGGCTGCGGCGGTGCTGGCGCGGCTGGCACGGCGGCTGATCGGCGGGCAGACCGGCGACATTCTCGGCGCGGCCCAGCAACTTGCCGAGATCGCCATCTATCTCGGCCTTGCGCTTGCCTTGGGGTGGATGTGGCCGTGAGCGCCGCCTCCACACCCTGCATCAAGGTCTGTGTCATCGATCCGCAGACCAGGCTTTGCGAAGGCTGCGGCCGCACGCTCTCCGAAATCGCGCAATGGTCGCAGCTGGACGAGGCCGAGCGGCTGGCGATCATGGCCGAACTGCCGGAGCGATTGCGACAGCTGAAGTCCTGACGTCATCCCGGACAAGCCCCGCGAGCGGTACAGATCCGGAACGAGGTTCGAAAGGGACCTATTTGCCGGTCTCGGCAGCGGCTGCCAGCGCCTCGCCCGTCAACCGGTAGAACACCTTTTTGCTTTGCGCGATCGCGCCGAGGCTTTCATAGAAGCGCAGCAGCGCCGGATCGTCGGCATCGGCCGTCCAGTCGAGGCGCCTGTGGCCGCGCTCTACCGCCAGCCTCGCCAGCGCCGTCATCAGCGCACGGCCGAGCCCTCTGCCGCGTGCGGCCTCGGCCACGTAGATCTCTTTCAGGAAAAAACCGGTTTTCAATCCCGGTCCCGGATAGAGGTTGCAGGCCGAGGCGAAGCCCAGAACCGCCTCGCCCCCGATCGCGACCAGGATATCCACGCCGGCCGGAAGAGCGGCAAGGCCGGCGCGGATCTCCGCGACGGGCGGGCACGGCACAGCGTAGTGCCGCTGCATCTCGACCATCAGCGCAGCGAGCGCCGAATGGTCGGCGGGCTGCAGCAGGCGGATCGCGACCTCACACATAGCCGAGTTCCGCAGCCTTCAGTGCAGCAGCGACCAGACGAAACGACCTGCGACGAAAAGGAGGAAGAGGCCGAAGGCCACTTCGAGGCGCCGCTTCGACAGCTTGTGCGCGAGGCCCGCGCCGATCGGCGCCGTCCAGATCGAGGTCGGGATGAACAGGATCATGCCGATCAGCGAAACATAGCCGAGCGAGAGCGGCGGCAGGATGTCCATCTTCGGCCAGCCGGCATAGATGAAGCCGAGCGCGCCAGGGATCGAGATCAGCACGCCCAGCCCCGAGGAAGTCGCGACCGCCTGATGGATCGGCCGGCCGTAGAAGGTCATGAACAGGCTGGAAAGCTGGCCGCCACCGATGCCCATCAGCGCCGAGAGCACGCCGATGATGCCACCATAGGCCACCATCAGCGGCTTGCCCGGCATGTCCTCGCCAAACTTCCAGCGATCGGCTGCGAAGAGGAGGCGGATGGCCGAAATCGTCGCCACCACCACAAAAACGATCTTGAAGAGATCGGCGGGCGCATAACGCGCAATATAGCTGCCGACCATGACGCCGAGCACTACCGGCACGGCCCAGACCTTGAGAATCGAGAGATCGACCAGCCCCTTGGCGCGGTGGGCGTTGAAGGAGCGGATCGAAGTCGGGATGATGACGGCGAGCGAGGTGCCGACGCTGAGCGGCATCCGGACCTCTTCCGGCACGCCAATGACGCGGAAGACCTCATAGAGCACCGGCACGATGACCGCGCCGCCGCCGACGCCGAAGACGCCGGCGAGAAGCCCCGTCACCGCCCCCGCCAGCACGAGGGAGACGGCGAGGAAGACGAGATCCCCGATGGGAATGCCTGCGAACATGGAAAGGGTTCCGGTGGGCCAGCCCCTACCCTCTCCGCGATTTCACCAGCCGGGGCAAGGGCTTCCGGGGGCAGTCCTGCCATGTGCGGCCGGTGCCCTGCACCACCCCGGCCCGCACCGCGGCTCGCCTCACGCATCCAGCAGAGTGGCGAAACCACCATAGACCATGCGCTGGCCGTCGAACGGCATGGGTGCGCCATTATTCATCCGCGCATCCTGACGAATCTTGCTCCAGGCCTCGTCGCGTGCGGCCTTGGAGGCCCATTCGACCCAGCCGAACACGACCGTTTCGCCCTCCTTCGCCTTCACGGCGCCTTTGAAATCCGTGACCTTGCCATCAGGCACGTCGTCACCCCAGGCATCGACGACGCGGCGCGCGCCGTAATCCGTGAACAGCGCGGCAAGCTCCGCCGCATGGTTGCGGAAATCCATCTTGCGATCCTGCGGCACGGCAATCAGCACACCGTCGACATAGCCTGCCGCTCCACCCTCGCCTTTATCGACCAGCGCGTCGAAGCCGCCATAGATCATGCGCTTGCCGTCGAAGGGCATCGACTCGCCCATGGTCTTCATGCGTGGGTCGCTCATCATCTTCGCATTGGCCGCGTCGCGTGCCTTCCGGTCCGGATATTCGAACCAGGAGAAGACCACGACCTCGCCGGGCTCGGCCTTCACGGCCCCCTTGAAGTCCGTGACCTTGCCGTCCGGCACCTCGTCGCCCCAGGCTTCCACCATACGGGTGGCACCGGATTCCCTGATGATCGTCAGGGCCTCGTTCGCATGCTTGCGATAAATCTCTTTGTTCGCGGCAGGGACCGCGACCACGAAACCGTCGATATAAGCCATCTGAACCGTCTCCCTCGCTAGAGGCTCCGGCCTCTGCCGGGCCTTTCAAGTTGATATCAACCTATAAGGCCGAGCCCAATCTCATTTCCGGTCTCCGGAACGGATTTGCATCCGCTCCGTGAGCTCAGCCTCAGCCTCCCGAGGCCGTCAGGCGAAATAGGCCTCGAGCTTCTCCATGGTTCCGGTCCAGCCATGGGTGTGACCGCGAACGGCGGCATCATCGAACAGCTTCTCGTGCAAAAGCGTCAGGATCGTGCCGTCGCCATCCGGTTTCAGCGTAACGGTCACGCGCGAAACCCGCTCCGGTGTCGTCACCCAGGACCAGCTGAAGACCAGCCGCTCATTCTCGACCACTTCGAGATAGCGCCCGGAAACCTCGTGGCGTTCGCCGGTATCCTGCAGCATGACGACACGATAAGTGCCGTCGACGTGGGGATCGAGCTCGGCCTCCTGTGCCACAACATTCTCCGGCCCGAACCAGCGCACCAGCAGCTCGGGATCGGTCCAGGCCCGATAAACCTCGGCCGGGCTGGCATTCAGCCGGCGCTTCATCGTGAGGCTCGGTGTCGCCGCCTGGTGCATCGTCCCTCTCCGCCCCGTCAGTCCGCCCCGTCAGCCGCCCCTTGGCGCCGCGCATCCAGCAATGCGGCCAGCGCGTCGAGCCGCTGCGTCCAGAACCGCTGATAGCGCGCGAGCCAGCCCATCGCCTCCTCCATCGGCCCGGCATTGAGATGGCAGGACACGATGCGCCCTGTCTTCGTCCGCGTCAGCAAACCGGCCTCCGCGAGGACGTCGAGATGCTTCATCACCGCCGGCAGCGAGACCGGAAAGGGCTTCGCCAGCTCGCTGACGGAAAGGCCATCCTCCTGCTCCAGCCGCGCCAGCAAAGCCCGGCGCGTCGGGTCCGCCAGAGCGGAGAAGGTGCGATCGAGCTGCGCATCCTGAAACTTAACCATCAAGTTAAGTGTAGGCCAATAAGAATGCCGGTGTCAAGGTGGCTATTCCGCTTCGCGAAGCCTCTCCGCTCGCGGGAGCGCGGTCAGGCGGCGACGGTTTCCGGCTCGTGCCGCGAGAGATGGGCGGCGGCGGCGCGCAGATCGGGGAGGCCTGCGCCTACCTGCACGCAATGCTCGGCGAGATGGCGGCGGAAGAGCCGCGCGCCCGGACGGCCGGGAAAGAGGCCGACGAGGTGGCGCGTGAAGGCATGCAGGCGCCCGCCCCGTTCGAGATGCCCCGCAATATGGGGCTCCAGCGCCTCCAGCGTCGCGAAGGCGTCCGTGACCGGCGCCGGCTCCCCGAAAAGCAGCGGGTCGACCTGCAGCAGGATCTCCGGGTTCTGATAGGCCTCGCGACCGACCATGACGCCGTCGAGCTTCTCCAGATGCGGCAGCCACTCGGCCGGCGCCTTGACGCCGCCATTGATCGCAATCGGCAGATCGGGATTGGCCGCCTTCAGGCGATAGGCGCGCTCATAGTCGAGCGGCGGGACCTCACGGTTCTCCTTCGGCGAAAGGCCTTGCAGCCAGGCCTTGCGGGCGTGGACGATCAGGGCATCGACGCCGGCGGCACGCACCGCCGCGGTCAGCGCATCGAGAGCCGCCTCCGGGTCCTGATCGTCGACGCCGATGCGGCATTTCACCGTGACGGGAACGGAGACAGCCGCCTTCATCGCGGCGACGCAATCGCCGACCAGTGCCGGCTCGCGCATCAGGCAGGCGCCGAAGGCCCCGCCCTGGACGCGATCGGACGGGCAGCCGCAATTCAGGTTGATCTCGTCATAGCCGAAATCGGCGCCGATCCTGGCCGCTTCGGCCAGCAGCTTCGGATCGTTGCCGCCGAGCTGAAGCGCGACGCGATGCTCCATCGCATCGAAACCGATCAGGCGCTCGCGATTGCCATGAATGACCGCCTGAGCCGTCACCATCTCCGTATAGAGCAGCGCATGGCGCGACATCAGGCGATGGATCGTCCGGCAATGGCGATCCGTCCAGTCCATCATCGGCGCCACGGAGAAGCGCCAATCCACCGCTTTCATTTCATCGATCTTTGCAAGCGACAATCGGTTCAGCCCTGATGGGACGGACTGGACCATCCCGTCCCATCCGTCACCTGTTCAGCGATAACGCCGTCTGGTTCGAGGCTGCCGGGTCGTAGCAGATTTCCCGGCGCGCACATAGTGCACGCGCCGATCGGGACTGGCATCGCATAGCCCCAGCGGCGGCCGGCGATGATTCCGCGCCCCGCCGGGTTAGGCGGTTGCCGGAGGCGGTGCGTAGTCTTTCGCCTCCAGATCGGCGATCAGTCCCGGACCGCCGGGCGCCCAGCCGAGTTCCGCGCGCGTCCATTCGCTCGAAGCCGGCATGTCGAAGCCGGCAAATGCCGCGAGCCAGCCGAGCTTCGCCTGGGCCTCCTTGGCCGACAGCGATACAGCCGGCACGCCGAGCCCTGTCGCGACCGCTTCGGCGATCATGCGCATGGCGATCCCCTGCTCGGCGACGGCATGATACCGCGCACCCCTGTGGCCGCGGTCCAGAACGAGGGCATAGAGCTTAGCTACATCGAGGACATGCGCCGCCGGCCAGCGATTGGCACCGTCACCGACATAGGCCGCCATGCCCAATTGCCGCGAGAGCTCGATATAGGGTGAGGTCAGCCCTTGCCTGACCGTGTCGTGGACCTGCGGGAGCCGCACGACGCGGATATCGAGACCAGCCTCCAGCAACAGGTTGCCCGCCTCTTCGGACGCGATCCGCGGATTGGGGTGGCTCGGGTTGAACACATCCTCTCTCGCCGGAGTGCCCGGGCCGGCATTGCCGATGCCCGTTCCCGAGGTGATGAGAAGTGGTCGGTCAGATCCGTCGAGCGCACCGCCGAGCGCAGCGATCGCGCGCCGGTCCTTTTCGCAATTCGCGACGAAATGGCTGAAATCATGATCGAAGGCGGTATGGATCACGGCATCCGCCCGCTTCGCCCCGGCTCGCAGGCTGTCGAGATCCTCGAGGGTTCCGCGATGCGTCTCCGCCCCCGCGGCCGCCAGCATGCGTGCGCCTGCATCGGACCGGGTCAGCCCCAGCACCCGATGCCCCGCCGCTATCAGCTCCGGCACGATCCGGGAGCCGATGAAGCCTGTCGCACCTGTCAGGAATACACGCATGGGAAAGCCTCCGATGTTGTTCGAGGCTGCATCCTGTCCTATTGTCGATCCTGTTAAAGTAGTGATCTTATCATGGTATAGATCTTAACAGGACGATCATGCCTGCACACCCCGACAACGCACTCGGCCGCTTTCTCCGTGACCGCCGTCTGCGTTTGGATGCCGCGGCCTTCGGGTTCAGCGGAACGCGGCGGCGCACGCCAGGCCTGCGCCGGGAGGAAGTGGCCCAGCGCGCCAATATTTCTCCGACCTGGTACACCTGGCTCGAACAGGGCAGAGGGGGCGCGCCGTCCGCCGATGTTCTCAATCGCATCTCAGCGGGGCTGATGCTGACGGAGCCGGAGCGCGAGCACCTGTTCATGCTCGGGCTCGGACGGCCGCCGGAGGTGCGCTACAAGAGCTTCGACGATGTCACGCCCCGCCTGCAGCGCGTGCTGGACGCGCTGCCGATCAGCCCGGCGTTCATCAAGACCGCCACCTGGGATGTCGTGGCGTGGAATGCGGCAGCAGCGATGCTTCTGACCGATTATGGCGCTCTGCCGCGTGAGCAACGCAACATCCTTCGCCTGATGTTTTCCGACTCACGGGTCAGAACGGCGCAGGAGGACTGGCAAAGCGTCGCCCGCTATGTCGTCGCAGCCTTTCGCGCAGACGCCACACGGGCCGGAGCGGACTCGGAAATCACTCAGCTCGTCGAAGAGCTCTCACGGCAAAGCGCGGAATTCGACGCGCTGTGGCGGGACAATGACGTCGCCGGACATGCCGCCGGATTGAAGCGCATCCACCACCCCCAGCACGGCCTGATCGAGTTGGAATTCTCGGTCTTCGCCGTCGACGGCCGTCCGGATCTCGGGATGATCGTCTACAACCCGGCGACAGAAGAAACCGCCGAGCGGATTCGAGCGGTGATGGCCAACCGCTAGATCAAATGCCGCGTCGCGCCCGTTGCGGAAGCGGTGTCGCCAATGGCGCCGTCAGGATCCTGTTCGGGGACAGTGCGGCGTTTCGCAGCTATCGCACGCTGATTGCTCTGAATCGCGTGAAATTCGGCCCGGCGCTCATCGTGCCCGAAGCGAATTGACTGGCGTCGGAAAGAAGCCGGTCGAGCTCGACATACTGATGGAAGGCTGTCGAGCTTCCAGCCCATCCAGTGCACCGCCGAAGCAGGCCTCGAACGCCAGCCTTGCCCCAACAACCGATGGAGAGACTCTATACCGCTCAGTCAATCCGGCAGATGTCCGAGCGGACGAGAAAGCGGCGTTCGCGGCCATTGTCGAGCGAGAACATTCCGCCGCGGCCGGGCACGACATCGATGGTCAGCATCGTGTGCTTCCAGGCCTCGTACTGGGCGGCGCCGATATAGAAGGGCGTCTCGCCGATCGTGCCGAGCATCACGTCCCGGTCGCCGAGGATGAAGTCGCCGCGCGCATAGCACATCGGCGAGGAGCCGTCGCAGCAGCCGCCCGACTGGTGGAACAGCACCGGGCCATGCTCGGCGATGATCTCGTCGAGAAGCGCGATCGCGGCAGGCGTCGCCCGGACCAGGGACGCGATTCCGTCGGCCGGTTCGGGAGAGGCCTGCCGCGTCATCGTCAGGCGGCCATATCGAGCACGATGCGGCCTTCGATCTGGCCCTTGTGCATCTTGTCGAAGACATCGTTGATGTCCTCGAGCTTCGCCGTCGCCACGGTCGCCTTGACCTTGCCGTCGGCGGCGAAGTCGAGCGACTCCTGCAGATCGAGCCGGGTCCCGACGATCGAGCCGCGAACCGTAATGCCGTTCAGCACCATGCCGAAGATGTCGAGCGGGAATCCGCCGGGCGGCAGACCGTTCAGCGCGATCGTGCCGCCGCGCGCGACCATTCCGATCGCCTGCTCGAACGCCTTGGGGCTGACCGCGGTCACCAGCACCCCTTGTACGCCACCGCCCGTCTCGCGACGGATCACCGTGCGCGGGTCCTCGTTCCGGGCGTTGACCGTGACGGTCGCGCCGAGGCGCTTCGCGAGATCGAGCTTGGCGTCGTCGATATCGACCGCGGCCACGTTGAGGCCCATCGCCTTGGCATATTGCACGGCCATATGACCAAGGCCGCCGATGCCGGAGATCGCGACCCAGTCGCCGGGCTTCGTATCGGTGACCTTGAGCCCCTTGTAGACCGTGACGCCGGCGCAGAGCACGGGGGCGATTTCAGTGAAGGTGACGTTGTCGGGCAGGTGTCCGACATAATTCGGGTCGGCCACGACATATTCGGCGAAGCCGCCATTCACGGAATAACCGGTGTTCTGCTGGGTCTCGCACAAGGTCTCCCAGCCGCCCAGGCAATGCCGGCAATGGCCGCAAGCGGTGTAGAGCCACGGCACGCCGACGCGATCGCCCTCCCTGACATGCTTGACGCCGGTGCCGACCGCCGAGACGAAGCCGACGCCCTCGTGGCCGGGGATGAAGGGCGGATTCGGCTTCACCGGCCAGTCGCCCTCGGCGGCGTGCAGATCGGTGTGGCAGACGCCCGAGGCCTTGATCGCGACCTGGATCATGCCCGGGCCGGGCTCGGGCACCGGCACCTCGTCGATCGTCAGCGGCTTGCCGAACATCCGCACGACGGCAGCCTTCATTGTCCTGGCCATGGCTTTTGAACCTCCGTTTCGACAGGCGGGCCGATGTCCGCACGACGACAGCGAACGAATGCCGGCCCTCGACGCATAGTGATCGTGGTCCAGGAGGGGAACCTTGATGCAGCGCAAGCTGCGCCGCGATCGGCTTCCCTCCCGGCTAGAGCATTTCCGCGCCTCTTCGAAACGACGAAATGCTCTAGCTCTTTGTCTTGGCGCATTTTCTTGACGCGAACCGGTATCCACTTCGCTCGAAAACGCTCTAGGGATCAGAAGAAGCCGAGCTTCTTCGGGGCGTAGCTCACCAGCAGGTTCTTGGTCTGCTGGTAGTGGTCGAGCATCATCTTGTGGTTCTCGCGACCGATGCCGGACTGCTTGTACCCGCCGAACGCCGCATGGGCGGGATAGGCGTGGTAGCAGTTGGTCCAGACGCGGCCTGCCTGAATGGCCCGGCCGAAGCGATAGGCGCGGGTACCGTCACGGGTCCAGACGCCGGCGCCGAGGCCATAGAGCGTGTCGTTGGCGATCGACAGCGCCTCTGCGTCGTCCCTGAAGGTCGTTACCGAAAGGACGGGGCCGAAGATCTCCTCCTGGAAGATGCGCATCTTGTTGTTGCCGCGGAACACGGTCGGCTTGACGTAGTAGCCGCCGGCCAAGTCGCCCGGCAGCTCGTTGCGCTCGCCGCCGATCAGGACCTCGGCGCCTTCCTTCTTGCCGATGTCGATATAGGAGAGGATCTTCTCGAGCTGCTCGCCGGAAGCTTGCGCACCGACCATGGTCGCGGGATTGCGCGGATCGCCGAGCACGATCGCCCCGACGCGCTTCAACGCCTTCTCCATGAAACGGTCGTAGATCTTCTCGTGGATCAGCGCACGGCTCGGGCAGGTGCAGACCTCGCCCTGGTTGAGCGCGAACATGACGAAGCCCTCGATCGCCTTGTCGAGAAAGTCGTCATCCTCGGCGGCGACATCCTCGAAGAAGATGTTCGGCGACTTGCCGCCGAGCTCCAGCGTCACCGGGATCAGGTTCTGCGAGGCATATTGCATGATCAGCCGCCCCGTCGTCGTCTCGCCGGTGAAGGCGATCTTGGCGATGCGCGGGCTGGAGGCGAGCGGCTTGCCGGCCTCAAGGCCGAAGCCATTGACGATGTTGAGGACGCCGGGCGGCAGGATGTCGGCGATCAGCTCGGCCAGCACCAGGATCGAAGCCGGCGTCTGCTCGGCCGGCTTCAGCACGACGCAGTTGCCGGCCGCCAGCGCCGGGGCGAGTTTCCACACCGCCATCAGCAGCGGGAAGTTCCAGGGGATGATCTGGCCGACGACGCCGAGCGGCTCGTGGAAATGATAGGCAACGGTGTCGTGATCGATCTCGGAGATGCCGCCTTCCTGAGCGCGGACGGCGCCGGCGAAATAGCGGAAATGATCGACCGCCAGCGGCAGGTCGGCGGCCGTGGTCTCGCGGATCGGCTTACCGTTGTCCCAGGTCTCGGCGAGGGCGAGCGTTCCGAGGTTATCCTCGATCCGGTCGGCGATGCGATTGAGCAGCAGCGCGCGCTCGGCGGCGCTGGTACGGCCCCAGGCCTCCTTGGCCGCATGGGCGGCGTCGAGCGCGGCATCGATGTCGGTCGCGTCGGAGCGGGCGACCTCGCAGAGAAGCTGGCCGTTGATGGGCGAGCGGTTCTCGAAATAGCGGCCGGCGGCCGGCTCGGCCCATTTGCCGCCGATGAAATTGCCGTAGCGCTCCTTGAACGGCGCGGCGGCGGAATGGACGAATTCGGGCTTGTTCATGGTGGCCTCCCTGGAACGACGCTGGCATCCGCGTCCTGCCGGGTAGTGTCGTCGAAGCCTCGCCTCTGTCAGCCCCGTCGGTGAAGCCGGTCTCGAGCGACTGTCTCACCGCTGCGACACTGTGCAGTGCAATATTTCAGTGCGGGCGCTCGAGCCCGAACTTGCCGAGCTTGCGATGCAAGGTGGCGCGCGAGAGGCCGAGCTGGCGTGCAGCGGCCGTGACGTTTCCGCCCGAGCGGATCAGGGCACGCTCGACGATGACACGCTCGGCATGGCGCAGTTCGTCATCGTATCGCGGTTCGGCCCCAGCATCGTCGCCGGCAGGAACCGGCCTGCCGATCAGGCCGTCGCGATGACGGTAGGCGTGGCGTGCCGCGCGCGTGGCCCCGATCACGAGATCGTCCTTGTCGACCGCGAGCAAGGCGTTCGGCGTCCAGTCCGCCATGGGCGCCACGACGATGCGGGCCTGCGGATAAGCGAGACGGAACGCCTCGGTTTCGATCCGGCGCGCGGCGTCGCCGACCGTGACGGCAACGAGGTTGATCAGATCGTCGCTCAGATCGGCTCGGCAGGAAGAGACGTCGAGTGCGCCGGCGAGCTGGCCTTCATGGTCGTAGATCGGCGCTGTCGTGCAGGAGAGCAGCGTGTTGCGCGTGAAGAAGTGCTGGTGGCGGTGGATGGTCAGCGACCGCTGCTCGACCAGGCAAGTGCCGATGCCGTTGGTGCCTTCGCTGTCTTCGCTCCAGACGCAGCCCGTCCAGAGCCCCCACCCTTCGAAGGCCTCATCATCGCCGGGCGCGCCACGGCGCTCGAGCGGAATGCCGTTCCGATCCGCCAGCAGAACGCAGCAGCCCATGCCGCCGACGGCGAGGAACAGCCTGTC
>JARYGW010000101.1:0-15568 GCA_033792295.1 Allobosea sp. | reverse complement strand
AGGCCGCCTGCGGATGCGAGGGGGCGGGCTCGTCCTCGATCGCGCTCCAGGCCCGCTCCGGCAAGGCAAGGTCGATGCCGGGCAGCACGACCGCCCCGTTAGGCAGGCGCGCGATGGCCGCCAGAAGCTCGGCTGTAGCGGGCACCGTACCGGTCGAACCGGCCGCGATGATCGGCCCCTTCGCGCCACCGGCGAGCAGACGCTCGCGTTCGGCGGCCAGCATGCGATTGCGGAAAGCGGCGGGGTCGCAGGCACCGAGATCGGCGAGGATCTGCGGCCAGGCCTCGCCCAGAATACCGAGGAAGCCGGCATTGAGCTGCCAGACCTTGTCGAAGCGCGCGGCATCGAGCTGGCCCAGCCTTTCGACGGGGACACGCTCCGTCTGCATCTGGTCGAGCAGCGCCGCGAGGTCGCCGGCCAGTCCATAAGCCTCGGCCAGCGTCGCCGGCACCAGCGAGGGCTCCGAAGGATCGAGCCGGAGATGGCTGCGGTTGGCACTGCGACCCCAGGCATCGACCAGCCGGGTCAGCAGCATGCGGCGCGCCAGCGGCTCGACCGGCACGATGCGCTCGCCCATCCAGGCCCCGGAGCCGATCAGAGCGGTCTCTGCCTCATCGACATCGCCAAGCGGGACGATGCGCGGCAGCAACAGCGGCTTGCCACCGAGCTTGTCCGCCAGGGTCGCGGTGAAGGCGCGCGCGGCGCGGCGCGTCGGCAGATAAAGCGTCGCGCGGGCCATCGCGGCGGGATCGGCCGGATCGTGGATCGGACCGAAGCGGCCATCCAGCATCGCCTGCGCCAGCACCTCCAGGAACGGGGCGCCAGCCGGTATGCTGAACAGATTGAGCTCAGGCATGGACCGACTGCGCCGCGCCGAGGGCGGCCTCGGCCGGCGCGATCGCTTCCGGCGTGCCGACATGCAGCCAGCGGCCTTCCAGCACCTCGCCAAACAGCCGTCCCTTCGCGATGGCGCGGTCGAAGAGCAGGTTGAGCGAGAAGGGGCCGTCAGGCGTGTCGGCGAAGAGCTCGGGCTTCAGGATGGCGACGCCGGCATAGGCCCAGGGTGCGCGCGCCGCCGCCCCACGGCGCGTCAGGCGGCCGTCCTCGTCGCAGAAGAAGTCGCCGGCGCCGTCGAAGCCGAGGCTGCTATCCATGTCGGCGAGCAGGAGCAGGATGTCCATGCGCGCCGGATCCCAGCGCTGTGCCATCGCCGGCAATGCCGGCCTGCCGGTCTCGCGCCAGAGGGCGTCGGAGTTGGCATGGAAGAAGGGCGTCGTCCCGAGCAGGGGCAGCGCCTTCTTCACGCCGCCGCCGGTCTCGAGCAGTTCGGCGCGCTCATCGGAAATGGTGATGCGCGGATGCAGCCGGCCGGCGAGATGCGCCTCGACCTGCCCGGCGAGGTGATGAACATTGACCACCGCCTGCTCGACGCCCGCATCCGCCAGCCGGTCGAGCATATGGTCCAGCATGGTCCGCCCGGCGACCCTCACCAGCGGCTTCGGCAGCGTGTCGGTGATGGGGCGCATGCGCTGGCCGAGCCCGGCCGCAAGCACCATGGCCCGGCGGATCGGCGGCGAGGCAGATGTGGTCACGCGAATCTCCCTGTTCGTCGGTACAAGCTAGCAGACAAGCCCGCAAACCACACCGTTCCGCTGTCCAGACCGGGCAGGAATGGCGCCGGCAATCGATCCATATAAAGACATCTTTATATCTTTGATTGCCTTTCGGCGCGCCCGCTGCTAGAGAGCCCGTCACATTCAGATCGAGCGATTGGAGCCACCCCGTGTCGGATTACATCGTCAAGGACATCGCGCTTGCGGATTACGGCCGCAAGGAAATCAACATGGCCCAGGACGAGATGCCGGGCCTGATGGCGGTCCGCGCCGAGAACAAGGGCAAGGCCCCGCTCAAGGGCGCGCGCATCGCCGGCTGCCTGCACATGACCATCCAGACCGCCGTGCTGATCGAGACGCTGAAGGAACTCGGTGCCGACGTGCGCTGGTCGTCCTGCAACATCTTCTCGACCCAGGACCACGCCGCTGCCGCGATCGCCGCGACCGGCACGCCCGTCTTCGCCATCAAGGGCGAGACCCTGGAGGAGTACTGGGAGTACGTGCTGAAGACCGCCACCTGGGGCGACGGCGGCACGCCGAACATGATCCTGGACGACGGTGGCGACCTGACCATGCTGATCATCCTCGGCGCCGAAGCCGAGGCCGGCAACGCGGCCTTCCTCGACAAGCCCGGCAATGAGGAAGAGACGATCTTCTTCGCGCTGATCAAGCGCCAGCTCAAGGCCAATCCGGGCTGGTTCACCAAGACCCGCGCCGCGATCAAGGGCGTCTCCGAGGAGACCACCACCGGCGTGCACCGCCTCTACGAGCTCGCCAAGGCCAGCCGCCTGCCGTTCCCGGCGATCAACGTCAACGACAGCGTCACCAAGTCGAAGTTCGACAACCTCTATGGCTGCCGCGAGTCGCTGGTCGACGCCATCCGCCGCGGCACCGACGTGATGATGTCGGGCAAGGTCGCGGTCGTCGCCGGCTATGGCGATGTCGGCAAGGGCTCGGCCGCCTCGCTGCGCCAGGCCGGCTGCCGCGTGCTCGTCACCGAGATCGACCCGATCTGCGCCTTGCAGGCGGCGATGGAGGGCTACGAGGTCGTGACCATGGA
The DNA here is from genome assembly GCA_033792295.1 of Allobosea sp. Lineage (GTDB taxonomy): Bacteria > Pseudomonadota > Alphaproteobacteria > Rhizobiales > Beijerinckiaceae > Allobosea. The sequence goes on along the minus strand of JARYGW010000101.1, from coordinate 12,895 downwards.
AGACGCCGCCCCGCGCGGCGACATCTTCGTCACCGCCACCGGCAACCTCGACGTCATCACCGTCGACCACATGCGCGCGATGAAGCACCGCGCCATCGTCTGCAACATCGGCCACTTCGACTCGGAGATCCAGGTCGCCGGCCTGAAGAACTTCAAGTGGGACAACGTCAAGCCGCAGGTCGACGAGGTCGAGTTCCCCGACGGCAAGCGCATCATCCTGCTCTCGGAAGGCCGCCTGGTGAACCTCGGCAACGCCACGGGCCACCCGTCCTTCGTGATGTCCTGCTCGTTCTCGAACCAGACGCTCGCCCAGATCGAGCTCTGGAACCACCACGCCAACTACGAGAACAAGGTCTACACCCTGCCGAAGCACCTCGACGAGAAGGTCGCCGCGCTCCACCTCGCCAAGGTCGGCGCCAAGCTCACCAAGCTCAACGACGCCCAAGCGAAGTACATCGGTGTGCCGCAGGCCGGCCCGTTCAAGCCGGACCACTACCGCTACTGACATTCTGACGGCGTTCAGAACGACGAGGCCCGGCGCAAGCCGGGCCTTTTTCGTTGCGCGAGCGCGCTGAGAACAACATAAGAACACCACTAATAGTATGTCGCAATCATCGCATAACTAAACCTTGTCTATCATCGACTCAGATTTCCGACGACATTCAAAAACTCTCCGTTTACCGCCGATTAAGCACTTCCTGACGGAGTCGAGCGGTGATTACAGTGGAACTGATTCGGGGGGCCGAGACGGCGCACCCTGGTTCAAGCTCTGATGTGATTGGCGTGGTGGCGCGCGTGGATCGGCCGCCGGAGAGGGTGAAAAGCCCGGCTCCGCGAAACCGATTCCGGCGAGACCTGCGATATTGGCGGCCCTTGCCGCCCGAGAGGCGACGGACGCGGAATGAGAAGCGCGAGGCGACAGGGACGGGTTAGCGGCTGGCGCCCGCGCAGGCTCCTGCCGGCCAGATATTTGCCCGCATTCGCCCTCCTGCCCGCGCCGGCCATGGCCCAGAGCGATTGGCTCGCCCCTGCCAAACTCGACCTGATGAGCACCGGCGCCCTCTCGATCATCCTCGCCGGCCTCACCGTCTTCGCCACGACGACCTCCCTCGTCTATGTCCGCGAGCGATCACGCTGGCAGCGGCGCGAGGCCAAGCTCGCGAGCGAGCTGGAAGCTGCGCGCGGGCATCAGGAGCGCCTTTCCATCCTACTCGCAGCGGACCCGCAGGTGGTCGCGAGCTGGAACGGGCGCGGCGCGCAGCCGGTTTTCGAAGGCGATAGCGGCTTCCTCGGGGCACCGGGCGCTGCGCTGGCCCTGGCCTATGGCAGCTGGGCTGCACCGGCTGACGCCAAGCGGCTCGAACTCGCCACCGATGCGTTGAAGGAACATGGCGAAGCCTTTGCCTTCACGATCCGCAGCAAGGCCGGCCCCTTTGTCGACATCGAGGGGCGCCCCGTCGCAGGACGGGCGGTCATCCGCTTCCGCGAGGTCACGGGCGAGCGGGCGCAGGTGATGACGCTGCGCAGCGAGCTGGAACGCGTCACCGCCGACCACGCAGCACTGGCGAGCCTGCTCGCCGGACTGCCGCATCCGGCCTGGATGCGGGATGCCGATGGCCGCCTCGCCTGGGTCAACGCAGCCTATGTCGGCGCAGTCGAGGCCACGGATGGCGGCACGGCCGTCAAGGGTGGGCTGGAACTGCTCGACCGCAACGAGCGCGATCAGGCGGCCCGCGCCCGCCGCGAAGGCACTCCCTTCACGGTCCGCGCACCAGCCGTCGTTGCCGGCCAGCGCCGCACTCTCGACGTCATCGAATTGCCGACACCGACGGGCTTCGCCGGCTTCGCCACCGATATGAGCGAGCTGGAGGCGGTCCGCACCGACCTGCAGCGCCAGATGGACGCCCATGTCCGAACGCTCGACCGGCTGAAGACCGCCGTCGCGGTGTTCGACGGCTCGCAGCGACTGCTCTACCGCAATTCCGGCTTCGACGCGCTCTGGTCGCTCGATCCGGCCTTCCTCGACGGCCTGCCCAGCGATGGCGAGATCCTCGACCGGCTGCGCTCGGAACGGCGCCTGCCCGAGCTCGGCGACTACCGGAGCTGGAAGGCCGGCGTGCATGCGGCCTATACCGCGACACGCGCCGCCGAGGACTGGTGGTACCTGCCCGATGGACGCACCATCCACGTCGTCTCCAGCCCCAACCCGCAGGGCGGCGTCACCTATCTCTATGACGACGTCACCGAGCGCTTCACGCTGGAATCGCGCTTCAACGCCCTGACCCGAACGCAGCGCGAGACGCTGGATTCGCTGCGCGAGGGCGTCGCCGTGTTCGGCTCGGACGGGCGGCTCAAGCTCTCGAACCCGGCCTTCGCCCAGTCCTGGCGCATCGATGCGGAGATGCTCGCCAGCGCCCCGCATATCGACGAGGTGGTCAGGCTCTGCCGGCCGCTCTTCCCGCAGGACGAGGTCTGGCGCGAACTGCTCAGCGCGGTCACCGGCGTGCGCGATGCGCGCGAGGATTATCGCTGCCGCATCGAGCGCCGCGACGGCATGGTGCTCGACATCGCCGCCGCTCCCTTGCCGGACGGCGCGACGCTGATCTCCTTCGCCGACGTCACGGCCAGCGTGAATGTCGAGCGGGCGCTGACCGAAAAGAACGAGGCGCTGGAAAAGGTCTCGCGGCTGCGCGAGGACTTCGTCCACCACGTCTCCTACGAACTGCGCTCGCCGCTGACCAACATCATCGGCTTCGCCCAGTTGCTGGGCACCGAGACGGTCGGCGCGCTCAACGAGAAGCAGCGCGACTACACCTCCCATATCGTGCGCTCGTCGGGCGCGCTGCTCGCGATCATCAACGACATCCTCGACCTCGCCACGATCGACAATGGCGCGCTGACGCTCGACATCCAGGATGTCGACGTCGCCGACACCATCGCCCAGGCGGCGGCGGGGCTGCAGGACCGGCTGACCGACAGCAAATTGTCGCTGAAGGTCGAGATCGACCCGCGCACCGGCTCGCTCAGGGCCGATGGCAAACGCCTGCGGCAGGTGCTGTTCAACCTGCTCTCCAACGCGATCGGCTTCTCCTCGCCCGGCCAGACCGTCCGCGTCAGCGCGACACGGCAGGGCAGCGACATCCGCCTCACCGTCGCCGATCAGGGCCGGGGCATCCCTGCCGAGGTCAAGGAGAAGGTGTTCGAGCGCTTCGAGAGCCATTCGCTCGGCTCCAGCCATCGTGGCGTGGGCCTCGGCCTCTCGATCGTGCGCTCGATCGTCGCCCTCCATGGCGGCCATGTCGAGCTCGACTCGACGCCTGGGCAAGGCACGCGCGTCACCGCGATCTTCCCGGCCCAGGGCCTGCCGCTCTCGGACGCCGCCGAATGACGGAAGAAGCCCGCGCGGCCGGCACGCACCGGCTCCTGCTGGCGGATGAGGCGGCGACGACGCGCCTCGCCGCCGACATCGCCGCGATCCTCAAGCCCGGCGACATCGTCGCGCTGTCGGGCCATCTCGGCTCCGGCAAGTCGCTGCTCGCCCGCGCCATCCTGCGCGAGCTCGCCGGCGACCCAGAGCTTGAGGCGCCGAGCCCGACCTTCACCCTCGTCCAGAGCTACGACACGCCGCGCGGGCCAGTGCTGCACGCCGATCTCTACCGCGTCCGCTCGCCGGAAGAGCTCGACGATCTCGGCCTCGTCGAGGATGTCGACCAGACGGTGATACTGGTGGAATGGCCGGACCGGGCCGGCGAGCGCCTGCCGGCCGGGCGGCGCCTCGACGTCGTGCTCGACGTCGACCCCGACAATCCGGAGACCGGGCGCATCGCAGACCTCGCAGGCGGCGTGCTCTGGAAGCAGCGTCTCGCCATCGCGGTCGCGGCCCGGCGGCTGATCGACAAGGCCGGCTGGGGCGAGGCGCGGCGCGACTTCATGCTGGGCGACGCTTCGACACGCGCCTATGAGCGCCTGACGCGCCCCACGGGCGAAACCGCCGTGCTGATGATCTCGCCGCCGCGCCCGGACGGGCCGCCGATCCGCATGGGCAAGCCCTACAGCGCCATCGCGCACCTCGCCGAAAGCGTCGAGGCCTTCGTCGCGATGGATCGCGGCCTGCGCTCGCTCGGGTATTCCGCACCGGAAATCCTGGCCGAAGACCTGAACGCCGGGCTGCTGGTGATCGAGGACCTCGGCAGTGAAGGCGTACTCGACGGCGAAGGCCGCCCCATCGCCGAGCGCTACGAGGCGACGGCCCAGCTGCTCGCCGACCTGCATCGCCACACCCTGCCGACGATCCTGCCGGTGGCGGAAGGGCGCGACCACATCATTCCCGAATACGACAAGCAGGCGCTCGCCATCGAGACCGAGCTGATCCTCGACTGGTACGGGCCGCATATCGCCGGGGTGACGCTGCCGGCCGTAACGCAAGCCGAGTTCGGCCGGATCTGGGGCACGCTGTTCGATGAAATCCTCGCCGCATCGGCGACCTGGACGCTGCGCGACATCCATTCGCCGAACCTGATCTGGCTCTCCGGGCGAGAGGGCATCGCCAAGGTCGGCATCATCGACTTCCAGGACGCCGTGCTGGGGCACCCGGCCTACGACCTCGTCGCGCTCGGGCAGGATGCGCGCGTCGACGTGCCAGCCGCGCTGGAGCTCAAGCTGCTCGCCGCCTATGGCTCGGCCCGCCGGGCGGATACCCCGGATTTCGACCTCGCCGGCTTCGCCCGCGCCTATGCGATCCTCGGCGCCCAGCGCAACACCAAGATCGCCGGCATCTTCGCCCGCCTCGACAAGCGCGACGGCAAGCCGGGCTATCTCAAGCACCTGCCGCGGATCGAGGCCTATCTGCGCCGCAATCTCGAGCATCCCGCCCTGGCGGAGCTCAAGGGCTGGTACCAGGCGCATATGCCGAAGCTGTTCGAGGAGCCCGGCGAAGCGGGCTAGGCCGCGCCCTGCCCTACTCGCCCTCGCCGAAGCGATCCGCGATCAGCTCGCTGAGCGCCTTTAGCGCCTCGCCCGCTTCCGGCCCCTTGGCGACGATGGTGATGGTCGAGCCGATGCCGGCACCGAGCGTCAGCACGCCCATGATCGAGGTGGCGCCGACCGTCTCGCCGCAACGGCTCACCGTGACGTCGGCGTCGAAGCGGGCGGCGCATTGCACGAATTTCGCGGTGGCGCGGGCGTGCAGCCCCTTCTTGTTGATGATCTGGAATTCGCCGTAGAGGGCGCCGGGCGGGATTTCGGTTTCGGGGCAGTCGCAGTCTTCGTCCATCCCGGCCTTCCGCCCGTCCTTTACTTGCCGGCCAGCACACGGCTGGCGACGGTGATGTATTTGCGCCCCGCATCCTGCGCGCTCGTCACCGCCTCGTCGAGTGTCTTTTCCTCGCGCACGCTGGCGAGCTTGATCAGCATCGGCAGGTTGACGCCGGCGACGACATCGACGCGGCCCGGCTCCATCACCGAGATGGCGAGGTTGGAGGGCGTGCCGCCGAACATGTCGGTCAGGATGACGACGCCGCGGCCGCTCTCGACCTGCTCGACGGCAGTGATGATGTCGCGGCGGCGGCTCTCCATGTCGTCATCGGGAGCGATGGCGATGGTGGCGAGGTTCGCCTGAGGGCCGACGACATGTTCGAGGGCCGCGCGGAACTCCGTCGCCAGATGCCCATGAGTCACGAGGACCAGTCCGATCATTCAATCCAGCACCGGAGAGCGCCCATCGGCGCCCGGACAAGGTGGCGGTTTATGCGGCAGGTGCGAGATAATCGCAAGTCACTTGCGGCCAAAGACGCCGAAATCATGGCCTTCAATCGCGACCTGTGAACAAGTCGAGCGCTGCGAGCACGAGCCGCTCGTCGCCGGCACGTCCCGCCACGCGCAAACGCGGCAGGTCAATCCCGCACAGGTTGTCCACCAGCTCCTCCGGTTCCGGCATGCGCGGCGGCTCGTCGCCGATCAGATCGACGATCAGCCGGATCACAGCGGCAGGCGTCGCCGGCTCCGGCGTGAGGCCGAGGCCGCGACGTTCGACGATACCCTCCAGCGGCGCGACCGGGCGCGCGACGAGCCGCTTGCCGCTCGCCGTCAGCGCCGTGCGATCGTCGGCGACGAGGCGGCCGAAACGCCCGTCCTGGCCGGCCAGCGCGATCAGAGCGAGCGCCAGGGTCGACTTGCCGCTGCCCGAAGCGCCGCGCAGGAGCAGACCGGCCTCGTCGATGGCGATCGCGGTCGCATGGATGCGGTCCTGACCGGCCGGTCGCGGGGCCGGCTCCCCTGCCGGGTCAGGAAGCATGCTGATGAGCGGCCGGGAGGCGAACGATGAAGCGGGCGCCGAGGCGGGGCGCCTCGCCATCGGCCCCTGCCGGGCCGAGCCGGTTCTCGGCGCGGATCGAGCCGCGATGCGCCTCGACGATCTGGCGCGAGATCGACAGGCCGAGGCCGGAATTCTGGCCGAAGCCCTCGTTCGGGCGGTCGGTATAGAAGCGCTCGAAGATGCGCTCCAGCGCATGCGGCTCGATGCCCGGCCCCTCGTCCTCGACCGTCACCAGCACGTCGTTGGCGACGCGGGAGAGCACGACCCGAACGGTTCCTTCCGCAGGCGAGAAGGAGCGGGCGTTATCGATGAGATTGACCATGACCTGTCCGATCCGCGAGTCGTGGCCCATGACGAGGAAGGCGTCGTTTCCGAGCTTCTGGCTGCGCCGGTCGGCCGAGAATTCGATCTTCGCCTGGCTGTCGCGGCGCGTCTCGTTCTGGATCGTCACCACCGCCTCCAGCACCTGGGCGACATCGACGGGTGCGGAATCGTTGCGGGCGAGCTCGGCATCGAGGCGCGAGGCATCGGAAATGTCGGAGATCAGGCGATCGAGCCGGCGGACATCGTGCTGAATGACGGAGAGCAGCCGGCCACGGGAATCGTCGGATTTGGCGCGCGGCAGCGTCTCGACAGCGCTGCGCAGCGAGGTCAGCGGGTTCTTGAGCTCATGGGCGACGTCGGCGGCGAAGCTCTCGATCGCCTCGATGCGGCTGTAGAGCGCCTTGGTCATGTCGCGCAGCGAGCCGGACAAATGGCCGATCTCGTCATGGCGGCTGCCGAAATCGGGGATCTGCTCGCGCGACTTGACGCCGCGGCGCACGCGCTGGGCCGCGTCGGCGAGCTTGCGGATCGGCTCCGCGATGGTGCCGGCGAGCAGGACCGAGAGCACGATCATCACGCCCGCCGCCACGGCGAAGACCTGGAAGATCGCGAAGCGCTCGGCGCCGATGACGGCGTCGATGTCACCGCCCTGCGTGGAGAGCAGCAGAGCACCCTTCACTGCCCGGAAGCGCTGCACCGGCACGGCGACCGAAACGATGGTCTGGCCGCGGGTGTTGACGCGCACCACGCTCGCCGGCGCGCCGTTCAGGGCACGCGCCACTTCCGGATAGGACTTGCCGTTGGCGTTCTCGAAATCGTCATAGGTCGGCACATCGGCGCGGCCGAGCCGGTTGCGCAGCATGTTCCAGGTGCGCTCGAGCAACGGCGGCTCGTCCGGCTCGCCGACGCGCGGCAGGTCGAGACGCAGCACGTCGCCGCGCGAATAGAGGCTGCGCGAGTCGATGGTGAGCAGGCCGTCCTTGTCGTAGACGCGTGCTCGCGTCTTGGTCGGCGTGACGAGCCGGCGCAGCAGCGGAGCGACCTTCTCGGGATTGATCGAGAAATCGAGCGGATCGTCGGCTATGCCGGCGCTCTCGCCAGCCTGGAGCTGCAGCAACTTGTCCGGGTCTATGGTGATCGTGTCGGTCTCGACCGTGGCCGACGCCGCGATCGCGCCGGCGATGATCTCGCCCTGCGTCAACAGGCTCTGGACGCGTGCCTCGATCAGGCCTTCGCGGAACTGGTTGAGATAGAGGAAGCCGAGCAGCAGCGCGACGAGCCCGCCGAGGTTCAGCACGACGATGCGGCGCGTCAGGCTGGAGGCGGCGCGCGAGGACACCGCGCGCGCCATACGGCGCCAGACCAGGCCCAGGCGGCGTCTCAGCGCCGCGCTCCAGCGGCTCGCCGACGACGCAGACACTTCGTTGTCGACCGTTGCCATGCTCTAAGGTCTCATAGTCGGGGCCGGCGAAGGCCGCTTCAGGTTTCCTTGAAGCGATAGCCCACGCCGTAGAGCGTTTCGATCATGTCGAACTCGGCATCGACCTGATTGAACTTCTTGCGCAGCCGCTTGATGTGGCTGTCGATGGTTCGATCGTCGACATACACCTCGTCGTCATAGGCCGCATCCATCAGGGCGTTGCGGCTTTTAACCACGCCGGGGCGCTGCGCCAGCGATTGCAGGATCAGGAACTCGGTGACGGTCAGCGTCACCGGCTCGCCCTTCCAGGTGCAGGTATGGCGCTCGGGATCCATGCGCAGCAGGCCACGCTCCAGCGCCTTGGCGTCCTCGGCGCGGGTGGCGGCGGTCGTGTCCTTGGCTCCGGCGCGGCGCAGGATCGCCTTGACGCGTTCGACCAGGAGACGCTGCGAGAAGGGCTTCCGGATGAAGTCGTCGGCGCCCATCTTGAGACCGAACAGCTCGTCGATCTCCTCGTCCTTCGACGTCAGGAAGATCACCGGCAGGTCCGATTTCTGGCGCAGGCGGCGCAGCAGCTCCATGCCGTCCATGCGCGGCATCTTGATGTCGAAGATCGCGAGATCCGGCGGGTTCTGCTTCAGCCCGTCAAGGGCCGAGGCACCGTCCGTGTACGTCATGATGCGGTAGCCCTCGGCTTCGAGCGCGATGGATACCGACGTCAGAATGTTACGGTCGTCATCGACCAGCGCAATCGTTGGCATAAGGCTTTCGTCTCTGCTCTTGTTGCAATAAACGGGTCCACTCCCCTGCGAGAGCGGCCAAAGGATGGCGGCAATCTAGCGGCTCGGAGGCGGATTCGCTATGGCTCAACGTCCGGACGCCGCAACTGTTCTCGGCTTTAGGCCTAAAAGACGCCGCGACGGCTCGCAGTTTCGCAGCATAGAACGGATCAGCAGGAAGCGCACGCCGATGACGGAATCCCTCCCCGCCGCCATCACGCCTCGCGGCCTCGAACTCGGCGGTTCCGCGCCGGCGGATTTCGATGCCATCGCCATGGCCCGCAAGGTGCTGCGTACGGCCCGGGTCGCGGCGCTGGCAACGCTCGATCCGGCAAGCGGCTTCCCGCTCGCGACGCTGACGAACATCGCCACCGATGTCGACGGTTCGCCATTGTTCCTGGCCTCGAAGCTCTCGCTGCACACCCGCAACATGGAGGCCGATCCGCGGATCTCGGTGCTGGTTTCCTCGCTCGGCAAGGGCGACCCGCTCGCCAATTCCGCCCGGCTCAGCGTCGTCGGACGGGCAGAGCGATGCACCGACGCCAATGCCAAGCGCCGCTTCCTCGCACGCCATCCCAAGGCGGCACTCTACGCCGATTTTCCCGATTTCTCGTTGTTCCGCCTCGCGGTCCTCGGCCTCCATCCGAATGGCGGTTTCGCGAGGGCCGGCGAAATCGCTGTTAGCGAGGTGCTGCTCGACCTCAAGGGCTGCGAGGCGCTGATCGCAGCCGAGGACGGCGCCGTCGCCCATATGAACGAGGACCATGCCCAGGCGCTGGCTCTCTACGCAACGAAGCTGCTCGGCCTGCCCGAAGGGCGCTGGAAGGCGACCGGGCTCGACCCGGAAGGGCTCGACCTCGTTTGCGGCGACGAGAACGGGCGGCTGGTCTTTCCCGAGCGCGTCACCGACCCAGCCACGCTGCGGAGAGTTCTCGTGACGTTGGCGCAACAGGCTCGCGGCCAAATCTGACGTTAGGTCATATCGACGGGTGCCATTCACCATTCCCGCTCACCATGCCATTGAAATTCAAACGATTTAGCTGACGCGGCAAGGTCTTTTGCGATTTCCGCGACTGGAGCGTCGTGCCGCGGAGGCTTAAAGGACCGGAAATGGCCGCAAGGCCTCGGCCCGGCGACGGACCTTTTTCGAAGGCTCGCGCGTATTCGTTCGACAACAGGCTGCCGCAACCAGGCAGCTGCCGGAGGATTTCAGTGGACACGATCGGTCAGTTCAACAACGCCCAGGGTGCCGAGAGTTTCGGCTTCGACAAGCTCAAGGCGGTGTACTGGAACCTGGAAGCGCCGCAGCTCTATGAAGAATCGCTGCGCCGCGGCGAATCCGAGCTGGCGCGCGGCGGCGCGCTCTGCGCCGACACCGGCACTCATACAGGCCGCTCGCCCAAGGACAAGTTCACGGTGCGCGACGCGCTGACCGAGAACACCGTCTGGTGGGACAACAACCAGGCCATGTCGCCTGAGCACTTCGAGACGCTGCTCGGCGATTTCCGCAAGCATGTCGAGGGCAAGGAGCTCTTCGCGCAGGACCTTTATGGCGGCGCCGATCCGGCCCATCGCGTCAAGGCCCGTGTCTATACCGAAATGGCCTGGCACTCGCTCTTCATCCGGAACCTGCTGATCCGCCCGGCCCGCGAAGAGATCGCCGCCTACATCCCGGAAATGACGATCGTCGACCTGCCGAGCTTCAAGGCCGATCCGGCCCGCCACGGCTGCCGCAGCGAGACGGTGATCGCCATCGACTTCACCCGCAAGATCGTGCTGATCGGCGGCTCGGCCTATGCCGGCGAGATGAAGAAGTCGGTCTTCACCTATCTGAACTTCGTGCTGCCGGCCAAGGGCGTTGTGCCGATGCACTGCTCGGCCAATGTCGGCCCCAAGGAAGACCCGGCGATCTTCTTCGGCCTGTCCGGCACCGGCAAGACGACCCTCTCGGCCGATCCCGAGCGCACGCTGATCGGCGATGACGAGCATGGCTGGTCGAAGGAAGGCATCTTCAATTTCGAGGGTGGCTGTTACGCCAAGACGATCCGCCTCTCGGCCGAAGCCGAGCCGCAGATCCACGCCGCCTCGTTGCGCTTCGGCACGGTGCTCGAGAACACGGTGATGGATCCGATCACCCGCGAGGTGGATTTCGACGACGAGAGCAAGACCGAGAACACCCGCTCGGCCTATCCGCTCGACTTCATCCCGAACGCCTCGCGCACCGGCCGCGCCGGCATCCCGAAGAACATCGTGATGCTGACCGCCGATGCCTTCGGCGTGATGCCGCCGATCGCCAAGCTGACCCCGGCGGAGGCGATGTACCACTTCCTGTCCGGCTACACCGCCAAGGTCGCCGGCACGGAGCGCGGGCTCGTCGGCGTGCAGCCGGAATTCTCGACCTGCTTCGGCTCGCCCTTCCTGCCCCGGCATCCCTCCGAATACGCCAATCTGCTGCGCGAGTTCATCGCCAAGCACCATGTCGATTGCTGGCTGGTGAACACGGGCTGGACCGGCGGGCAGTACGGCACCGGCCGGCGCATGCCGATCCGCGTGACGCGCCGGCTGCTCTCGGCGGCGCTGGATGGCTCGCTCAACCGGGCGGATTTCCGCAGGGACCCGTTCTTCGGCTTCGCCGTGCCGACTTCGGTGCCCGGCGTCGAGCCGCACATCCTCTACCCGGTGAAGACCTGGGCCGACAAAGCGGCCTTTGCGGAGACGGCGAAGAACCTCATCGGCATGTTCGCCAAGAACTTCGCCAAGTTCGAGGCCCATGTCGATGACTCGGTCAAGGCTGCGGCGCCGAGCAATTCGCTCGCGGCCTGACGTCAGCCCGCATCGGCTGTGCTAGGAGAGGCGGCCATGCGCTGCCTCTTTTTTATTGTGCTCAAGCTCGTCCTTATCCTGCTGATCCTCGGAGCGGCGCTCTGGGGCGTCGGCCTCCTGTCCTTCCGCCTGACCGGCGCCATGGCGGCCGCAGCCGCGATCGGCTTCGGCATCGCGGCGCTGGCAGGGCTCGTCGGCGTGTGGACCAGCGATGCGCGGCTGCCGCTCGGCTTCGCGGCGATCTTCGTTGGCCTGCTGTCCTGGTGGAACGGCCTGCAGCCCTCCCATCAGCGCGACTGGATTCCCGAACTCGCCCGCCTGCCGAGCATAGCCCGCGAGGGCGACGTGCTGACGGTGTCGAATCTCCGGGATTTCCGCTGGCGCAGCGAGGAGGACTACGACCAGCGCTGGGAGACGCGCCGCTACGATCTGTCGAAGATCACCGGCGCCGACGTCTTCCTGAGCTACTGGTCGGGCGAGGCGATCGCCCATCTTCTGGTCAGCTTCACCTTCACGGACACGGTTCCGCTGACCTTCTCGATCGAGATCCGGCGCGAGAAAGGGGAGGAATGGTCGGCGCTGGCCGGCTTCTTCCGCAGTTACGAAATGGCCTATGTCGCGGCGGACGAACGCGACATCGTCGGCCTGCGCACCAATGCCCGGCACGAAGATACGCGGCTTTTCCGGCTCCGCGCCTCGCCCGCCCAGGCACGCGACCTGCTGCTCGCCTATGTGAAGGACGTCAACGACCTCGCCGCCCGGCCGCGCTGGTACAATACCCTGACCACCAATTGCACGACCGTGGTCTACTATCTGGTCGGCACGGTGGCTCCGGAATGGAAATTCTCGCTGCCCTTCGATCCGCGCGTGCTGCTCTCGGGCTATCTGCCGAGCTATCTCCAGCGCATCGGCGCGATCCGGCAGGATATCCCGCTCGATCAGCTCATCGGACGCGCCCGGATCGGCGACAAGGCGCGTGCGCTCTCGCTCGACGACCCGGACTTCTCGGCCAAGATCAGGGAAGGCGTGCCGGCCGGACGGCCCTAGCGGCCCGTCATCCCGAGCGCGACCTACCTGAAGAACAGAAAAGTCTGCAGGATGAAGACCGGGATCAGGATGGCGCCCGACCAGAGCATGTAGCCGAAGAAGCTCGGCATCGCGACCTTGCGGTCCTTGGCGATGGCATAGACCATGAAATTCGGCGCGTTGCCGATATAGGTGTTGGCACCCATGAAG
>JARYGW010000100.1:0-15653 GCA_033792295.1 Allobosea sp. | reverse complement strand
TTCGCTTCGATCACGCCCTTGAACTGCTCGACAAGAGCTTCGACCTGCTGCGCGCTGACATCCTGCCGCGCGAGCAGCACATGCTCGTACAATGCCATATGTGGCCTTCCTTGTTTCACCCTGCTTCGCCCGGCGCGGAGCCCTTCGAGCCCTGGATAAGGCCCGACAGGATTTCATTCGAAGGCGGAGACACGGGATGACGACACCATGCGGAGTCTGCGCGGCCTCCACTAAGGCACGCGCCATCCGTTCAGCCTCCGGCCGAACCAGCAGGAGGCGGTCGTTACAGTGTCTGCGCCGCAATGGCAACCGGAATCTGGCAGTAAAACCCGTGCAAGCAGCGGAAAATCAAGGCTCCGTGCTTGACTTGGCGGCGAAACCGTTGTGACAGCCGCGTCACAATACGAAATTATTAAGCATGAGGCGTTCCGGACATGACGACAGCGTTCATCTTTCCCGGCCAGGGTTCGCAGGTCGTCGGCATGGGCAAGAGCCTGGCCGAAGCCTTCCCGGCGGCGAAGGCGGTGTTCGACGAGGTCGACGCGGCCCTGTCGCAGAAGCTCTCCTCCGTGATGTGGGATGGGCCGTCCGAGGAATTGACGCTGACGGCCAATGCCCAGCCGGCGCTGATGGCGGTGAGCCTCGCGGTGGTTCGCGTCCTCGAAGCGGAAGCCGGGCTCGATCTTGAGCGCGATGCGGCTTTCGTCGCGGGGCATTCGCTTGGCGAGTATTCGGCGCTGGCCGCGGCCGGTACCTTCTCGATTGGCGATGCGGCGCGCCTGCTGCGCATCCGCGGCGACGCCATGCAGAAGGCCGTGCCGGCCGGGCAGGGCGCCATGGCGGCGCTGCTCGGCGCCGAGCTTGATCTCGCCCGCGAGATCGCGGCCGCAGCGGCCCAGGGCGAAGTCTGCGAGGCGGCCAATGACAATGGTGGCGGTCAGGTGGTGCTCTCCGGCGCGAAGGCGGCGATCGATCGCGCCATCGCGCTTGCGACCGAGCGGGGCGTCAAGCGCGCCATGCTGCTGCCGGTTTCCGCGCCCTTCCATTGCGCGTTGATGCAGCCGGCTGCCGAGGCGATGCGGGAGGCTCTGGCGAGAGTTGCGATGCAGGCGCCGGTCGTGCCGGTCATGGCCAATGTCGGCGCCGCGCCGCTGAGCGATCCGGAGGCGATCCGGGGCTCGCTGGTGGCGCAGGTCACCGGCACCGTCCGCTGGCGCGAATGCGTCCAGGCGATGGCGGCCGCGGGCGTGACCGATTTCGTCGAGCTCGGCAGCGGCAAGGTTCTCGCCGGCCTGGTGAAGCGCATCGCCGCCGGGGCCACGACGGCCTCGGTCGGAACGGCCGGTGACATCGCAGCCTACAAGGCGCGCAAGGGCTGAAGATCTCGCTCTGGGACGGAAAACGGACGCGTCAGCACGGCAGAAGGCCGAAAAGGGGAGTAGACATGTTTGACCTGACCGGCCGCAAGGCCCTGGTCACCGGCGCGACCGGTGGCCTCGGCGGAGCCATCGCGCGAACACTCCATGCCCAGGGCGCGAGCGTCGCGATCTCCGGCACCCGCGCCGATGCGCTGGAGGCGCTCGCCACCGAACTTGGCGAGCGGGTGGTGATCGCGCCCTGCAACCTCGCCGACAAGGATTCGGTCGAGGCGCTGGTGCCGGCCGCCGAGGAGAAGCTCGGTGGGCTCGACATCCTCGTCAATAATGCCGGCATCACCCGCGACAACCTGTTCCTGCGCCTCAAGGACGAGGATTGGGACAGCGTGCTCGCCGTCAACCTCACGGCGGCTTTCCGCCTCTCGCGCGCGGCTGTGAAGTCGATGATGCGCCGACGCTACGGCCGAATCGTCGCAATCGGCTCCGTCGTCGGCACGACCGGCAATCCGGGGCAGGGCAATTATGCTGCCGCCAAGGCCGGCCTGATCGGCATGTCGAAGGCGCTTGCCGCCGAGGTTGCCAGCCGAAACATCACCGTCAACGTGGTCTCGCCGGGCTTCATCGAGTCTCCGATGACGCAGGCGCTGAACGAGAAGCAGCGCGAGGGCATCCTCGCCGACGTGCCGATGGGCCGGCTCGGCGCCGGCGCCGACATTGCGGCTGCCGTCGCCTATCTCGCCAGCGAGGAAGCAGGCTACGTCACCGGGCAGACGCTCCATGTCAACGGCGGAATGGCCATGATCTGAACGGGTTGCGGCCTATTCTGGAGGCGTTCCAGAAGCGCGCCGCCACTCTCGCCACTGTGGATAGGGTATGTTAACTAGCGCCGTCGCGCTGCCTTTCGAACGCTCGGGGACTTGACGAAAACCCGGTTGTTGCGTTTGTGCAGGCTTCTAGCTTTTCGGATCGCGTGCATCATTTCGATGGTGCGGCGGGTCGGAATGAAGATCCATATGCGCGTCGCGGGTCCGCGATGCGTTTCCAGTTTCTAAGGAAGAGACTCATGAGCGATGTCGCCGAGCGCGTGAAGAAGATCGTGGTCGAGCACCTCGGCGTCGAGCCCGAGAAGGTCGTCGATAGCGCCAACTTCATCGAGGACCTGGGCGCGGACAGCCTCGACACCGTCGAGCTCGTTATGGCCTTCGAGGAAGAGTTCGGCGTCGAAATTCCCGACGATGCGGCCGAGACGATCGTGACGGTCGGCGACGCGGTCAAGTTCCTGTCGGCCAAGAGCGCCTGAACGAGAACTCCTGATCGACCCTCCCGGGTCGTTTCCTGCAGAAGGTATCATGGCTCCTCGTAGTGTTTCGATGCGGCGTGTCGTCGTGACCGGGCTCGGCATGGTGACGCCGCTCGGTTGCGGCGTCGAGCCGACCTGGACCCGAATCCTTGCCGGCGCCAGCGGCGCCGGCCCCATCACCAGCTTCGACGCCAGCGACCTGCCGGCGCAGATCGCCTGCAACATCCCGCGGGGTGACGGCAGCGACGGGACCTTCAATCCCGATGACTGGATGGAGCCCAAGGAACAACGCAAGGTCGACGACTTCATCGTCTTCGCCATGACTGCCGCCCGGCAGGCCCTGGCGGATGCCGGCTGGAAGCCGGAAAGCTACGAGGACCAGATCCGTACCGGCGTCGCCATCGGCTCCGGCATCGGCGGTCTCGGCGGCATCTACGAAGCCTCGCTCCTGCTCAAGGAGCGCGGACCGCGCCGTCTCTCGCCCTTCTTCATTCCGGGCCGTCTGATCAACCTCGCCGCAGGCTATGTCTCGATCGAGCACGGGCTGAAGGGCCCGAACCATTCGGCCGTCACGGCCTGCTCGACCGGCGCGCACGCGGTCGGCGATGCCTCGCGCATGATCGCGCTCGGCGATGCCGACGTGATGGTCGCAGGCGGCGCCGAATCGGCGATCAACCGCATCGGCATCGCCGGCTTCTGTGCCTGCCGGGCGCTCTCCACCGGCTTCAACGACACGCCCGAAAAGGCCTCGCGGCCCTATGACAAGGATCGCGACGGCTTCGTCATGGGCGAGGGCGCCGGTGTCGTCGTGCTCGAGGAGCTGGAGCATGCTCTGGCCCGCGGCGCGCGCATCTATGCCGAGGTCATCGGCTACGGCCTGTCGGGCGACGCCTATCACATCACCTCGCCGGCCGAGGATGGCGACGGCGCCTATCGCTGCATGCAGATGGCGCTCGACCGCGCCGGTGTCGCGGCGTCCGATCTCGACTACATCAACGCCCATGGCACCTCGACGCCGCTCGGCGACGAGATCGAGCTGCGCGCCGTCGAGCGGCTGCTGGCGAATGCGCCGAAGCGTCCGTCCATGTCGTCGACGAAGTCGGCGACCGGCCATCTGCTCGGTGCTGCGGGCGCCATCGAGGCGATCTTCGCCGTGCTGGCGATCCGCGACCAGGTGGCGCCGCCGACGATCAATCTCGACAATCCGTCCGTCGAGACCGATATCGACCTTGTGCCGCATGTCGCCCGCAAGCGCGAGATCGAATACGCCCTGTCGAACTCCTTCGGTTTCGGCGGCACCAACGCCTCGCTGCTGCTGCGCCGTTACCGCGCCGACGACTGAAAGCGCAATCTGTCCGAATCGAAGCATCTTCGCAGTCCGCAGAATCGCGAAGATGGCCGGTGCCGGCCAGCGCGGTTTCGCCATAATCTTGGGTAGAGTTCCCGGCCGGAGCTGATGAACGCGTGATTCCACGTTCACAGCCACGACGAAACCGGCTCTAATGCGGTGGCCCAAGGGCCAGATATGCCCGGTTCTTCATCCGGCCGACGTCCCCGAGTGCGTCGCGCCGAGATCGTCTACCCTGTGCAGCGAGCGCTGAAACTGTGAACGATACGCCCCGCGTCGCCCCGAAAAGCCCGAGCGAGGCCCTCAAGCCGGTCGCACCGCCGGCACCGCCCCCCAAGGTTCGCCGCCGTCGGCGCAGCCCGTTCCTGGCCATGCTGAGCGGTCTGTTCACGCTGCTCCTGGTCGCGGCGGGCGTCGTTGGCGCCGGCATCGCGGTCGTCTCGAACCAGAGCAAGGCACCAGGCCCGCTGACCAGCGACCGCGCCGTGATCATTCCGAAGGAGAGCGGGCTCACCGAGATCGCGGAGTTGCTGGAGCGCGAAGGGCTGATCGAGCACCCGCTGTCGTTCCGCATTGCGGCGGTCGTCGGCGGCGACTGGCACAAGCTCAAGGCCGGCGAATACCTGTTCAAGGCCCGTGTCAGCCCGCAGGAGATCCTCGACATCATCTCGAGCGGCAAGGTGGTCGAGCACTCGATCACCATTCCCGAGGGGTTGACCAGCGAGCAGGTCGTCGAGCGGCTGCGCAACAACGACCTCCTGACCGGTGATATCGCGCAGGTGCCGAAGGAGGGCTCGATCCTGCCCGACACCTATCGCTTCCCGCGCGGCTTCTCGCGCAAGGGCATCCTCGACCAGATGGCGCGCAGCCAGAGCGCGGTGCTGAAGAGCATCTGGGCGCGCAAGCCCGCCGATCTGCCGATCAAGACGCCGGAGGAGCTCGTCGTCCTCGCCTCGATCGTCGAGAAGGAGACCGGCCGCGCCGATGAGCGCCCGCGCGTCGCCGGCGTCTTCATCAACCGCCTGAACCAGAAGATGAAGCTGCAATCCGATCCGACGATCGTCTACGGTCTTGTCGGCGGCAAGGGCACGCTCGGCCGGCCGATCCAGCGCAACGAGATCACCCAGGCGACGCCCTACAACACCTATGTCATCGCCGGCCTGCCGCCGGGCCCGATCGCCAATCCCGGCCGCGCCGCGATGGAGGCGGTGGTCAATCATTCGCGCACGAAGGATCTTTACTTCGTCGCCGACGGCACCGGCGGGCACGTCTTCGCCGAGACACTCGACCAGCATAACCGCAATGTCGGGCGCTGGCGCCAGATCGAGACGACGCGGACGCAGCAAGGCGGCAAGCCGCCGGCCGATTCCATCGACAAGGTCGAGCCGCCGGCCGGTCCCGACAATCGCACCGAGGTGCCGGCGACGACCCAGCCAGCCTCCGATGCAGGCGCGCCCGGCGTGGCTGGTCCGGCGCCGGTGGCCCAGCCTGCGGGCGGTGTGGCCGGCACCCGCGCCCGCGCCTTCGACGCCTCGGAGGGAACCGCGCGCGATCCGCTGCTCAACAAGACCTTCGATCTCAACTCCCCCAAGCAGGTGCCTCCGCTCAAGGGGCCCTGATATAGGAAGAGTCGAGAGCGGGGGGCGAGTGCGTGGTGAAAAGCTTTTTTGCCAGGGAGTTCGGCAGTTCGCTTTGGCTCAGCTGGATCGTTTCGTTCGGGCTCGTATGTGCCGCGATCCTTCTTCCCAAATTCGGATACAGGGCGGACCTTTCGCTGGTCATCGATCACGTTCCAATTCCGGATTCGTTGATCAAGAGCGATGGCTACCTGTATTCACTTGTTGGATTCGTATTTCTGTTGGCGATGCTCGGCCTGAACCTCCCCGAGAAATATGTCTTCTGGAGAGATAATAGCCTGAAATGGGCAATCATTTGCATCGATAGATTGCTATTTATATTTAACGTATATGGAATTGTTATTTTGATAGATTCAGTCAATAAGGGGCTTTATGTCGTAAAGGACATGATGTGCGTTCTGCTTTTCTTCATGCTGGCATTTATCGCGTTGCGAATGGTGGAGTTCTGGAGATGGTCGCATAGGGCTATCGCGACGCCCTCGAATTAGATTAAGCGGTGCATTCCAGACTGGCTCAGCGTCAAGAGAGTTAAATGTCCATCGAGAGCATGACGGGCTTTGCCCGTGCGTCCGGGACAGCCGGCGTCCATGGCTGGGCCTGGGAAATCCGTAGCGTCAACGGCCGCGGCCTCGATCTGCGCGTTCGCGTTCCACCCGGTTTCGAGGTGTTGGCCGAGGCCGCGCGCAAGCGCCTGACCGGCGCTTTCGCGCGCGGCACGCTTCACGTCAACCTGAGCGTCACCAGCGATGCCGGCCCGCCGCGCCCACGTGTCAACGAGACGGTGCTCGCGGCATTGCTGGACGCGATCGAGAAGTTGCCGCCGGCGTCCGGCATCAACCCGCCGACTTTCGACGGTCTGCTCGGCATCCGCGGTGTAATCGAATACGCCGATGAGGCTGAGGACGCACTCGGCGCCATCGAGAAGCCGGCGCTTGCCGGGCTCGAAGTGGTGGCCGAGGCGCTGAAGGAGGCACGAGCCGCTGAGGGGCGGGCACTGGAGGCGATCGTGCTCGGCCATGTCGAGACGATCTCGCGCCTGACGACGGAGGCCGAGGCTCATCCGGCCCGCAGTTCCGAGGCGATCCGGGCGCGCATTGCCGCCCAGGTCGAGACCCTGCTGGGCTCCGCCAGCGGATTCGATCCGCAGCGCCTGCATCAGGAGGCCGCGCTGATCGCCGTTCGCGCAGATATCCGTGAGGAAATCGACCGGCTGCATGCCCATGTCGTGGCCTTGCGCGAATTGCTGGCGAAGGGCGGCCCCATCGGCCGCAAGCTGGACTTCTTGGCGCAGGAGTTCGGCCGTGAGGCTTCGACGCTCTGCGCGAAGGCCAACGACCCCGGCCTGTCGCGGATCGGTCTCGACTTGCGCACGGTCGTCGACCAGATGCGCGAGCAGGTCCAGAACGTAGAGTGAGCCCGATGGCCGAGACATCCCGCCCGGCCCGCCGTGGTCTCATGCTCATCCTGTCCTCGCCCTCGGGCGCCGGCAAATCGACCCTGACGCGCAATCTCTCGCAGAACGAGAACAATCTCGATCTCTCGATCTCGGTGACGACGCGTCCCCGCCGTCCCTCCGAGATCGACGGCGTCCATTACCGCTTCATCGACCGCAGTGCCTTCGATGCCATGCGTCAGCACAACGACCTGCTGGAATGGGCCGAGGTCCACGGCAATGGCTACGGTACGCCGCGCAAGGAGGTCGAGGCCTCGCTGGCGGCCGGGCGCGACGTGCTCTTCGATATCGACTGGCAGGGCACGCAGCAGATCGTCAAGAAGGCGCGGGCGGACGTCGTCACCATCTTCATCCTGCCGCCGTCGATGGCGGAGCTGCGCTCGCGCCTTGTGCGCCGGGCCGAGGATGCGCCG
Source organism: Allobosea sp. (assembly GCA_033792295.1). Taxonomy (GTDB): domain Bacteria; phylum Pseudomonadota; class Alphaproteobacteria; order Rhizobiales; family Beijerinckiaceae; genus Allobosea. Next base: position 8,126 of record JARYGW010000100.1, on the reverse strand, counting down.
GAGGTCATAGCCAAGCGCCTGGCGAATGCGCGTGACGAGATCGCCCGCTGGAGCCAGTACGACTACGTCATCGTCAACGACGATCTCACCGCCGCTTACGACGCGATCAGGGCGATCCTGACAGCCGAGCGCCTGAAGCGCAGCCGCGCGATCGGCCTCAACGATTTCGTCGATCAGCTGCTGACCGAAGAGTTGGCCTGAAGCTCTGCTGCGAGCGCATTGGCGAGCTTTACGAAACCGGAGACGGGCACTTCCTCGGCGCGCGCCGTCTCCGCGAGGCCGGCGGCCGCGATGATCGCAGCCGGATCCGGCAGCACGGCCTTCAGGCTCTGCCGCAGCATCTTGCGGCGCTGGCCGAAGGCGGCGAGCGTCACCCGCTCCAGCAGGCGCCGGTCGCAAGGCTCGGGTTCCGCGCGCGGCACGAGCTGGACGACGGAGGACGTGATTTTCGGCGGCGGAACGAAGGCGCCGCGCGGTACGTCGAACAGGATCTTCGTACGGCAGCGCCAATTGGCCAGGACGGCGAGCCGGCCGTAGTCGGCCCGCTCCTCCGGTGAGGCGACGATGCGCTCGGCGACCTCGCGCTGGAACATCAGCGTCAACGATGTCCACCAGGGCGGCCAGGGTGTGAGGCTGAGCCAGCCGATCAGCAGTGGCGTCCCGATGTTATAGGGCAGGTTGGCGACGATGCGAGCCCGCTCACCCTTGAGGAGGGGCACGAGGTCGGTCGCGAGCGCATCGCCGTCGACGACCTCCAGCCGCCCCGGATAATGCGCCGCGATCTCCGCCAGAGCCGGCAGGCAGCGCCGGTCGCGCTCGATCGCGATGACGCGGCCGGCGCCGTTGGCGAGCAGGGCGCGTGTCAGCCCGCCGGGGCCGGGGCCGATCTCGACCACGGTCTCGCCGTCGAGCGGGCCGGCGGCGCGGGCGATCCGGCTGGTGAGATTGAGGTCGAAGAGGAAATTCTGGCCGAGCGCCTTCTGAGCCATCAGCCCGTGGCACTCGACCACCTCACGCAGCGGCGGCAGGTCATCGATCTGGCTCATGGCCGGTGTGCTGCTTCCTGCCGTCCGGCCATGCGTGCTGCAAGCTTCAAGGCTGCGCAGAGGCTGTCGGGCCGTGCGATACCCTGGCCTGCGATATCGAAAGCCGTGCCGTGGTCCGGCGAAGTTCGGATGAAGGGAAGCCCGAGCGTGACATTGACGCCTTCGTCGAAGGCGATGGTCTTGATCGGGATCAGGGCCTGGTCGTGATACATCGCCAGCGCCGCGTCGTAGCCGGCCCTGGCGCGGGCATGAAACAGGGTGTCGGCCGGATAGGGGCCCCGCGCATCGATGCCCTCGGCCTGGAGCTGCGCGATGGCCGGCTTGACGACCTCCTCGTCCTCGCGGCCCATCGTTCCGTTTTCGCCGGCATGCGGGTTGAGCCCGGTGAGCGCGAGTCGCGGGGTGGCAATGCCGAATTGCCGGCGCAATCCGGTGGCGACGACCCGGGCGGTCTCGACGATGAGCGGCGTGGTCAGCAAGGACGGCACACGCTGCAGCGGAACGTGGATCGTAACCGGCACGACGGCGAGCTCTTCGCACCAGAGCATCATCACCGGCAGAGGCTCGACGCCGCCTTCTGCCGCGAGATGGGCGAGATATTCTGTGTGGCCAGGGTGCTTGAAGCCGGCCTCATACAGCACTGATTTCGCGATCGGATTGGTAACGACAGCGCCAGCCTTCCCGCTCCGCACCGCAGCCACCGCCTGGTCGATCGAACCGATCGTCGCTGCGGCCGAGGCCGCATCCGGCTTCCCGGGCTCGACATCCGTGATCTGCCCGAGCGGGATCACAGGCAGCGCTTCAGGGAAAAGCGCGGCAGCGTCCTCCCAGCTGCATTCCCGGATCGGGACCTGCCATGCCAGTCGCTCGGCCATTCGCGCGAGATGGTCCGGACTTGCGATGCAGGCGAAGGCGGGAAGCGCGCGCTCCCGGCGTTCCAGCCAGGCGCGCAGGCTGAGCTCCGGCCCGATTCCGGCCGGATCGCCCTGGGTCAGCGCTAGCGGCAGGCTCGGCAAGGGATGCTCCGATATCGCGGCGGAAGCGGGCGCGGGGACCCGCATCGCCTCAATTGCTGCTGCTCACGCCGTCGCCGGTCGAGGTTCCGAGGTTCTGCGAATAGCTGATCTCGCCCAGCGTCCGCAATTCGAGCCGGAACATGACGGTGCGGGTATCCTTCGTCGCGCCAGCCTGCCGGTCGGCATAGTTCTGCGTGTAGCTGACGTCGAAGACCGTGCACTCGTCGGTATAGTTGATGCCGAACGAGGTCGAGGCGCTCTGGAATGGTCCCGTGTTGGGATAGGTCGCGATCGTCGCCGATCCGGCGGCATAGGCCGCCCGCCAAGTCTCGCGGTCGTATTTGTACTTGTCGAGGTCGAACAGCACGCCGGCGCGCACGCGCCAGTTCTGGGCCACGAGCAGCGAGCCGTTGAGCGAAAGGCCTTCGCGGCGGCGCGAGATGCCGAGATCGGGCTGCGGCTCGTAGCGTCCATAGCCAACCGATGCCGTGATGACGCTGTTCGCATATGTCGCGGCGGCGTCGATGCGCTGCGCCTCGAAGGTCGTCGCGTTCAGGCGGGTGGCGCCCGTGAGGAAGAAGCCCTTCGCCGGCGAGATCTGAGCCCGTGCGACGTAGTCGGAGCGGTCGGTATTGAGGCCGGAATCGAGGCCGGTGTTGAGCAGGTCGCCGGTGGCGTAGGAGTTGCGGCCGGCGAGCTGGAAGGATTGGCCGATCAGGAGGTTGGCATAGGCTTCCTTGCCGAAGCGGCCGGTGTAGAGCGCGCCGACATTGGCGCGGGTGCCGCCCTCGACCCGGTCGTAGCCGGAGAACTTGCCTTGCCACTCGAACAGATTGTTGGCGTCGAAGACCAGGCTTTGCGCGTCCTCGTTCGCGACGCGCAGGCTGTTCGTCTCGTTAGGCCGCGCGACGATCTGCGCAACCGGCTCGATGATATGCGTGCCCCACTCCGTCTTGGCGACGAAGGGGTAGCGATACATCAGGCCGATGGCCGGCATCACCCGTCCGAAGACCTCGTCCGAAGTGTCGGCGATGGTCGAGACGCGGGAATTGATGATGCCGCTGGTATCGGGATTGATCGAGAAGACATCGGCCCGCAGAGAGGCGTAGGGCGTCCAGATCTGCCCGAGCGGGTCGATGATGTTGCGCCGCCACGATACCTGCGCCGTCGCCCGCGAGACATTGCCCGCCAGGCCCCGCACGAGGCAGTGGTTTTTGTCGTAGACCGCGCAGCCGTCGTAGAGTGAGTAGCCCACGCCCGTGGAAGTCGCTCCGTTGACCAGATAGGTCTTCTGCTGCGGCAGCTCGACGAAGGCGGCGGTATCGCGGGTCAGGCTGGTGACGTTGACGTTGAACTCCAGCTCACCGCCGAGGAAGGACGGCTTGTGGACGCGCTTGTCGTAGTCCAGCACCGGCAGCACCACGGGCTGCTGCTTCTGCCAGTCCTGATAGTTGAGCGGCTGGAAATAATAGCCGCGCAGGTCGAACCAGGCCGTCGGGCTCTGGCCGTTGAGATAGGCCGTCGAGATCGATTCCTGCAGATAGGTCGCGCTGCTGAGCGTCGTGTTCAGGATGCGGTAGTTCTTGTAGAACCAGCGGTCCGTGGACATCGAGACGTTCCAGCCGATGGTCCAGCGCGGGTTGATGAAGAACTTGCCGGTGCTCTCGATCGCGCCGCGAAACTCCTTGTCGCGCGGTCCGAGCGGTGCCGCCAGGAAGGCATCCTTGTCCTGCTGGAAGATGCCCGAGGCGCGGATCGAGTAGGAGCCGTTGAGCAGGCGGTGGCGCCACTCGACCTGACCGAGCAAGCCCTGGCGCGTCAGATAGGTCGGCGTCAGCGTCAGGTCGTAGTTCGGCGCGAGGTTGATGAAGTAGGGCAGGCCCACACCGAAGCCGAGCGCCGAGGTATTGATGAATTTCGGCGCCAGGAAGCCGGTCTTGCGCTTCACCGTCGAATCCGGGCCCGACATATACGGGATATAGGCCATCGGAATGCCGGCGAATTCGAGCCTGGCATCTTCGTAATAGATCGTCTGCTCGGACTTCTTGTGGATGATCCGAGCCGAACGCACCTGCCACAGCGGCGGCCTTTCGGGGTTGTCCTTGCAGGGCTCGCAGGCCGTGTAGATGCCCTTGTCGAAGACGAAGGTCTCGCCATCGGTCCGCTCGGCACGCGGAGCCGAGAAGCGGGTCTTGTCGGGGTTCACCACCCTGAGCGAGTCGATGAAGCCGTCGCGGAAATCGTCGGTCAGGTTGAACTTGTCGCCGGTGATGACGGAGCCGTTCGATTCCGTGATGCGGGCGTTGCCGATGGCGGTGACGCGCTTGTTGGCCTGGTCGTAGATGACCCGGTCCGCCTCGATCGTGCGGCCCTGGTAGAGGATCTGCACGTCGCCTACGGCCGCAACCGTCTTCTTGTCGTTGTCATAGACGAGTTCGCGCGCGTCGACGACCATGCGATCCTGCGGCTTTGCCGGAGCTGCGGCCGCCGGCTTGCCGCCGACCGCAGGCTTGCCCTGGGCGAATCCCGGGCCGGCCAGCAGGAAGGCAAGGCTGGAGGCGAGAGCCGTCGCCGCAGCGAATCGCGCTACGTTCGTCACGCCTTGACCCATCCGTTAAACGCAAAATTAACCATAGGCACAGTACGTATTACCCGTCTTCCTGATGGAGGAGGGCGAGCGCCCCCAGCATCGTTCCCAACGCTGCGGGCAGCCACGCCGCGACGACCGGATTGACGATTCCCGACGATCCGAGTTCCTCCGACAGCTGCGTCGCCACATAGAGCACGAACCCCGCCGCGACGCCAGCCACCACCAGTTTGGTGACACCACCAAACCGGAAAAATCTTAAGGAAACGGATGCGGCTACCAGCACCATGGCGATCAGCAGCAGCGGACGTGCCATAAGTGATTGATATCGCAGCTCATAAGGTGTCGTATCGAGGCCCGCGCGCCGCGTCCGCTCGATGACGGCGGGCATGGACCAGAAGCCGACCGCCTCGGGTGGGGTGAAACTCTGCCGCATCTGGTCCGGCTCCAGTGTCGTCGCGAGCATGTAGTTCTTGTAACTCTGTGGCTCTTGCGTGGCAGAGGTCACGCGCGCGTCGCTGAGCTCCCAGTGCTTGGGGCGCAGCACGGCCTGGCGGGCATCGATTCGATCCCGGAAGGAGCCGTCCGGGTTGAAATTGAAGATCGTGACCTGAGAGAGCCCGTCCTCGTCCGGAAGCGCTCCGTTTGCCCGGATGATGGCCTGGCCGTCCACGCTGGCCTGGCGCAGCCAGATCTGTGGCAGGCTCGCAGCCGATTGTCCGCTCGATCGCACGAACAGCCTGGTTTCCAGCGCGGTGGCGCGGCGCTTCATCTCGGCCGCAAGCGGATTGTAGGCGAGGATCGAGATCAGCCCGATCACGCCCGCCACCACGGCCGCCGGCTGCAGGAACTGCCAGGCCGAGACGCCGGCGGAGCGCGCGATGACGAGCTCGAGCTTCCGGCTCAGCGTCAGCAGCGCGAACATGCCGCCGAACAGCGCTGCGAAGGGAAAGATCTGTTCCGCGACGCTGGGCACCCGGTAGAGCGCCAGCAGGATGATCTTCGGCGTGGTCGCGATCGGCGAGTCGCCGGCCCGGCGCATCAGCTCGACGAAGTCGAGCGTGCCGATCAGGAAGAAGAAGGTGCTGAACACGCTGAGGATGGCGCGGGTGAAGCGCAGCGTCAGATAGCGGCCGAGGGTCGTGAAGAGCAGCATCAGGCGCGCCGGAAACGGGTCATGAGGTTGACGAACGGCGCTGTCAGCGGAGCTGTCAGCCGGGACAGCATCGGCCGCATCCGCTCGCCGTAGAAGATGAAGGCGATCGCAAGGACGATGGCGGCGATCGGCAGGATATAGAGCATGGCGGCGGCAAGGGGTGAGCGCACGCTGGCCGTCCACGCCGCGTAGGCCGCAAGCCGCGTCGCACCGACGATCATGATCGCGGCCTGGATCGCCAGCGCCCGGCCCTGGCGCGTGGTGCGTGCTTCGCCGATGGCCGCGAAGGCGATCAGCATGAAGGCGAAGGGATAGAGCGGGGCCGAGAGGCGGTTGTGGAGCTCGGCCCGGAACCGGCCTTCCTGGATCTTGTAGTAGGGCTCGTTCGGATTCTGGTTGATCAATTCCCAGGTCGAGCGTTCGCGGGGCTTGTAGATCACCTTGTCGCCGTCGCCTTCGCCGGGGCCGCCCGAGGGGTCGCCGGTGAGGGCGGAGAGGTTGAGGGCGTAGCGCTCGAAGGAGATGATCGAGGTCGTGTTGGTGTTCTTGGCCTCGCGCTGGATCGTGCCCTTTTCCAGCATCAGGAAGCTCTGGCCCTCGGCTTCGACGGTGCGCCCGCGCTCGGCGAGATAGATCGAGGGTTGCGTCGGGTCTCGCCTGTCCTGCATGAAGATGCCGACCAGCGCGTCGCCGACCTTTTCGCGATAATGGAAGGTCACGCCGGAATCGAGCGAGACGAACTGGCCTTCCTTGACGACGTTGGCGACGAAATCGGCGCGGATCAGCGTGATCAGGTCGCGCAGCATCCGGAAGCTCGTCGGCATCACCGAAATCGTCATCCAGGCGACGACGATCGAGGTCGCCACGGTCAGGACGAGGAAGGGGCGCGTGATGCGATGCGGTGCGACGCCGGCGGCATTCATGACGATCAGCTCGGAATCGCCGTTGAGCTTGTTCAGCGAATAGAGCGTCGACATGAACAGCGCGACGGGGGCGATACCCGCGATCAACGCCGGCAGCGACAGCAGCGTCACCGTCAGGAAGATCAGGATGGTCTGGCCCTTGCCGGTGATCAGATCGACCTCGCGCAGCGCCTGCGTCACCCAGATCACGCCGGTGAGGCCGAGCAGCAGCACGATCGCCGCGACCGCCGCGATCTTGAGGATATATCGGTCGAGGCGGTTCAAAAGCACGCGTTGCTTTCCGGCAGGCAGGGAACCGGGGTTCCCCGAGGTGGTTCGTCGAACACACCCTATGGTATAGGCGAATTTACGGCGCAAACGGGAATCGCCTGCGCCGTGTCCTTCAACTGTCCCTTCCGGGCGGTTTTCGCAAGATTGTGAGCAGAGCATGTCGCAGCGCCTGAAGCTCGAGATCAAAGCCCTGGACGCGCTTGAAGCGCGTGATCTCGTCGTCCTCGTCTCTGATGATCTGACGCTTCCGGGCCCGGCGGCCGCGCTGGCGGGCGCCGAGGCGCAGGCCTTGCTGACACGCGCGGCTGCCGCCGAGCGCTTCAAGGGCAAGGCGCTATCCGGCCTGACGCTGCCGTCGCCCGAGGGCGCGGCCTATGAGCGCCTCGTCGTCGTCGGCGTGGGGCCAGCGAGCGACCGCAGCGACCTCGATTTCGTGAAACTCGGCGGGGCGATCGCGGGCCGCCTCGCTGCCGGGCGCAGCGCGGACGTGGTCCTCGCTCTTCCGGACGGCGAGGTCGACGCGAAGCAGGCGGCGGATATCGCGCTGGGCCTCAAGCTGCGCGCTTACGTCTTCGACCGCTACAAGACGAAGAGCAAGGATAAGGACGACGCCGGCACCATCTCGGTGACGCTTCGGGCTGCCGAGCCCGCGGCCGCGAAGAAGGCGCTCAAGGCGACGGAGGCGGTCGCCGCCGGCGTCGTGCTGGCGCGCGACCTCGTCAACGAGCCTCCGAATGTCCTTTACCCCGAGGAGTTCGCCGACCGCGCGAAGAAGCTCGAGAAGCTCGGTGTCGAGGTCGAGGTGCTCGACGAGAAGGATCTGAAGAAGATCGGCATGCGGGCGCTGCTCGGCGTCGGCCAGGGCTCGCGCCGCGAGAGCCGCGTCGTCGTGATGCGCTGGAACGGCGGCGGCAAGGGCGACGAGCCGGTCGCCTTCATAGGCAAGGGTGTCACCTTCGACACCGGCGGCATCTCGCTGAAGCCCGGTGCCGGCATGGAGGACATGAAGGGCGACATGGCCGGCGCGGCCTGCGTCGTCGGGCTCATGCATGCGCTCGCCGCCCGCAAGGCCAAGGTCAACGCAGTCGGCGTCATCGGCCTCGTCGAGAACATGCCGGACGGCAATGC